>JBOFCS010000139.1:0-6343 GCA_051646185.1 Mycobacteriaceae bacterium
ACCACGGCACAACCTCTTTGCCGCAGTGACATAAATATTGCCAGGACCAGTAATGAGATCCACAGGAGCCAGCTCGTCGCCAGTGGTGTCACTGCCCCCGTAAGTTAGCAACGCCACAGCCTGAGCACCACCTACTGCCCAAACTTCCTGTACACCCAGAAGCTGAGCAGCGGCAAGAATTGTGGGATGTGGCAGTCCACCATACGCTGCTTGAGGGGGAGAAGCGACCACTAATGACCGCACTCCAGCAATCTGCGCCGGAACCACATTCATCACCACGCTGGATGGATACACAGCGTTACCACCGGGAACATAGAGCCCAACCCGATCTACAGGAAGCCACCGCTCGGTGACCGTGCCACCGTTGACCACCGTGGTCGTGGTATCAGTACGGCGTTGATCAGCATGCACCTTTTGAGTTCGCTCAATAGCAATTTCTAAAGCGGTACGCACCGCAGGATCAAGCTGCTCTAACGCTTTGCTTAACTCCCTTGCGGGCACCCGAACCGATATAGGGCGGGTTTTATCAAATTTCTCACTTAGTTCAAGAACAGCGGTAACACCATGCTCCCGAACCGCCTCCACCACCGGCTTTACCTGAGGAAGCACCGAATCCACATCTACCCCACCGCGTGGCAAAGCTGCCCGAAGTTCACTGGCGGACGGAGTGCGACCCCTAAGATCGATACGAGCAAGCTCAAAGCCTGACACAAGTCAGTCCTTTCACAGAAGGTTTCAGTCAATAGAACAATTATCAGGATACGGCCCACATAGTTTTACACTGATCGCAACTCAAAGCAGCTGAATTTTTTGCACTGCGCTTATGACAAGCTTTTGAGAGTATTGGCATATGAACACCCATCTGTGGCTAGCATTTGTTGGAGCTTCCTGCGCAATCAGCCTGTCTCCCGGGGCTGGGGCCGTACTGTCTATGTCCACCGGATTGCAGTACGGAGTCCGTTACGGATTCTGGAACATCCTCGGATTACAAATCGGATTACTCTTACAGATCATCATTGTTGCCGCCGGGATTGGAACATTGCTTGCACATTCAGCAGCAGCTTTTAGTGCCATTAAATGGTGCGGAGTGGGCTACTTGCTATTTTTAGCCATTAGGCAATGGCGCGCCCTACCTACCACGGTATCGGTCATCGCAGAGCTCAACAAGAATCGAATTGCTTTGATAATGAAGGGCTTTCTTGCCAATGCAACCAATCCTAAAGCAGTAGTTTTTATGCTGGCGATACTTCCACAATTTCTTGATGCCACTGCGCCACTAGTACCCCAGTATCTTGTAATAGTCCCCACCATGATCTGTGTTGATGCACTAGTGATGACTGCCTATACCACGCTTGCTGCACGAGTATTTCGATTACTTAAGTCACCACAACATCAGCGGATCATCAACCGCACCTTCGCCGGACTATTTGTTGCTGCTGCATCGGCGTTATCGCTTATTCAACGCACGGCAAGCCCCTAGAGGATTACTTCCTGTACCTAGCAGCAAGGCCTTCCAGGGTTCGTTTTATGCCTTCAGAATTTTTCACTGGGAATTTCGCCAGCTCAATACCCCTAGGCGTTACCGCAGTTGAATAATCAAACACTTCAGTCACCAATGTTTGGTGATCGGAAATAACAGCAAGTTCCCAACGCCACTTTTGCTTAAAGGGATGCTGCCATTCGATAACCTTTTTTTGGTCATCATTTACCAGTTCAGTAACTGAACTGGTAATACGATAAGGAAAGCCATATTGCTTCATCGCCACAGTGAACTTATCACCCAAGTTAAGGTTTGAGGGGCCAGAAATAATATTTCCTACCGTCCCGGACCCATCAATCTCACTATGTTTAGCAGGGTCTCTGAGCAGTGAAAAAAGTTCAGCTGCGGACACCTCGACGATAACTTGATAACAAATTTTACGATGGCCACGATCAACTTCTTGAACCGAATCAGTCATACCCTACAACCTAACGTAGTGCGTAGGAAAAACACTACATATCTAACCCGAGATCAAGTACTGTGACCGAATGTGTCAAAGCGCCAACTGCTAGGTAATCCACTCCTGTTCCAGCATATTCCGCAGCTAGCTCAAGCGAAAGCCCACCAGAAGACTCCAGTTTAGTCTGCGGGGCATGAGCATTTCTTCGCTGAACGGCAATCTGTGTCTGCCATACTGGAAAATTATCCAAGAGAATCAACTCCACATTTTCCGCAAGTATCTCATCGAATTGCTCAAGATTATCTACCTCAACCTCACAGGCAATTTCCGGTGCCATCGACCGAACCGCATGTAAGGCTGCAGTAACGGAACCAGCGGCAACAACATGATTATCTTTAATTAAGGCCGCATCACCTAAACCCATCCGATGGTTGACACCACCTCCCACCCGTACTGCGTACTTTTGCAGTGCCCGTAATCCTGGCAAAGTTTTCCGGCTATCTCTAATTTTTGCATTAGTGCCCGCCACCGCATTCACCCAGTTTGCAGTAGCACTAGCAATACCTGATAGATGGCATACAATATTTAGTAATGTTCTTTCCGCAGTGAGTAATTCGCGGGTCTTAGCTTCTACTTTCAGTACCGTATCTCCGGCCTGGACCCTAGTGCCATCATCCACTCGGGAAATTACTTGGTACCCGTCCACCCCAATGACCTGGTCAAGCACTAAAAGTCCAACGTCAAGACCGGCAATAACCCCGGTAGCCCTTGCGACCATTGCCGCTGAAGTTAACGCTTGCTCAGAAACAGTTGCCAAAGTTGTGATATCGGGACCATAACGAAGATCCTCTTCCAAGGCTAGGGCGATAACGGCAAGAACTTCATCGCGATCAAGTCTAGTCTCTAACGCCATATCAACTCTCCACATACTGTAGTTCGGTAATAGCTAATTCACCATCGGGGTCCATCCGCACCCGAGTACTACGACGCAGCGATTCTCTGGGCTCAGGATAATCAGTGCGAGTATGACAGCCTCGAGTCTCATTCCGTTCAGAAGCAGCAAGCACCAATACTTCTGCTACCACCGCCAAGGATGAGTTCTCAATATCTAAGCCATTCTGCGGGATAACCCAAGAAGTCGAATTTAGTTGATCACGTGCACGATCAAGCCCCACCCTATCTCTTGTGACACCTACCTCTGCAGTCATCAAAGATTGGAGTTCAACGCGAGGCAGGGCGCGTCGACGAACGAGTATCGGATCTACCATACGAGTACAAATTTTTTCTCGCTCCACACATACTTCGCCCACCCGTTTACCCATAACTAAGCCTTCTAATAAACTATTGGAAGCCAATCGATTTGCCCCATTAAGCCCCGTTCGAGCTACTTCACCTGCAGCATATAGCCCCCGAATTTCAGTACGACCATAAACATCGGTTAGCACACCGCCACATGAATAGTGCGCTGCAGGGGCAACTGGAATGAAATCGCGTGTCGGATCAATTCCTACCTGCTCACAAGCAAGAGTAATTGTTGGGAATCTCTGTGGAAAATCTTTGAGCACGCGGGCATCTAAAAGTACATGATCGGTGCCTAGCTCCTGCAAACGTTGCGCTATTGCCCGAGATACCACATCCCGGGGTGCCAGATCACCTAAAGGATGAACTCCGGCTGTCACCGAATTCCCTTCAGTATCAAGAAGAATTGCACCTTCGCCACGAACCGCCTCACTAATAAGAGGACGTCGCCCCAAACCCGCGCCTACGCCAAGAGAAGGAGTATAAAGCACTGTTGGATGAAACTGGATAAATTCAAGATCTACAACGCAAGCTCCGGCATCTAGGGCAAGTGCAACACCATCACCAGTAGAACCAGGAGGGTTCGTACTAAAGGAAAATAGATGCCCCAACCCACCAGTGGCCAGCAGCACTGCTGGTGCGTGCACTACCCCCCAGCCTTGCTCCGAATAGACAAGTAGTCCGGTAACCCCCTTGGCATCTGTCATCACCTGAGCCGCTGTATGCCATTGCAGAATAGTCAGTTCAGTCGATTGTGAGTTAAGTGCCCGCTGCACTTCAGCTCCGGTCGCATCTCCCCCTGCATGGATAATTCGCCGGGTACTGTGCCCCCCTTCTCTAGTACGTTCCCAACTACCGTCAGCAGTCGCATCAAAGTGCGCTCCTAACGCAGTCAAACGTTCAACTGCGTCCTGGCCGTCGGCAATAATTGAACGCACCGCCGCTATATCGCATAATCCAGCCCCAGCAGCACACGTATCCTTTACATGGGAATCAATGGAATCACCTTGGCCGACAACAGCAATTCCCCCTTGCGCTAAAAAGGTAGAGGTGTCAGTTGGACCTAACTTACTGACCACAAGAACGCGGCTACCACGCTTGCGGGCAGTAAGCGCCGCCGAAAGCCCGGCTACCCCACCACCAACAACAACAAAATCTGCGTTTGCTTCCCAAGAAATTGATAGAGATTGTTCAACCTTGGGTACTACACTCATTCTCCGCCACCAGGATTCCCGATAGCAATCATCCGCTGGACCGACATCTTTGCTTTTGCAGCAACTTGGGTATCAACAAAAACTTCATCTTTATTCTCAACCAAGCACCTCAATAAAGCAGCTGGAGTTATCATCTTCATATACCCACATGATGCCCGATCGTTAACAGCGAGGAACTCTACCCCTGGTGCTGCCTTACGCAATTGATGCAACATTCCCACTTCTGTGGCCACCAAAACTTGTGTAGCTCCAGTTTCACGCGCAGCCTCTAACATACCGCCCGTGGAAAGGATCTTCACTCGATCAGCAGGAACAAAACCCTCACCTGCAAGATATAAAGCCGAAGTGGCGCAACCACATTCTGGATGTACATATAATTCGGCATCGGGATGTGAGCGTGCCTGATCGGCAAGCTCCTCTCCGTTTATACCGGCATGTACATGACATTCTCCAGCCCAAATCTGCATATTGGTACGCCCGGTAACACGCTTTACATGAGCTCCCAAAAACTGATCAGGAAGGAATAACACATCCCTATCTGCGTCAATAGAATTAACCACATCAACCGCATTCGATGAGGTACAACAAATATCGGTCAACCCTTTTACTTCGGCAGTGGTATTAACGTAAGACACAACTAGAGCATCTGGATTATCCGCTTTCCAAGCTCTAAGATCCTCCGCAGTTATTGAGTCCGCCAGCGAGCAACCTGCACGCTGGTCAGGAATGAGCACAGTCTTTTCTGGGCTTAATATTTTTGCTGTCTCCGCCATAAAATGCACCCCACAAAAAATTATGGTGCTTTCGACAGCTTCTGCGGCAATCCGAGACAAAGCCAAGGAATCCCCGACGTGATCAGCGACATCTTGAATAGCAGGGAGTTGATAATTATGCGCCAGAATAGTCGCCCCACGTTCACGGGCAAGTCGGCGAATTTCCTGAGCCCACAGTGGGCTAGCTTCAACCCCAGAAAATCCTTGATCACTATTAGCAATACGGTCAACTAGCCCTCTGCCCGCCCCTGCAACGCCTGGTGTTGTCATTGCCCTACTCCTTACTGCGCAACCGCGAGCCACTCTCCGATTGCCGTTTCTTGGGTTTTCGACTTAAGATCGAAAACATGCCATATCGTAGCACTGCACACGAAGTTCTTGTTGCGGTCTTTCAAGTTCGGTGTGTGCAACCTAAATCAGGTCAAAACCAGCACAATGCTGACCTTGAAGAACTCTGTGTTTTACTCTGGCAACGAGCACTGGAGCCTCAAAATAAATACTGGGCATTGCCCGGCGGGCAGATACGTGACGATGAAAATTTAACCAGCTCAGCTCATCGCCAGCTAGCCGAAAAAGTTGATGTACAAGAAGTAGCACATCTAGAGCAGCTATCAGTGTTCTCTGAGCCTAATCGAATACCGGAGCACCGAACAATTGCCTCGACATTCCTTGGGCTCATCCCTTCACCCGCTGATCCACACCTACCTGCCGATACCGCATGGCACCCCGTATCAACTCTTCCTGCGATGGCTTTTGATCATCAAACAATTATTGAACATGCTCGAACGCGATTAGCCGCCAAACTGTCCTATACCACTATCGGGTTTGCTCTGGCTCCTCAAGAATTTGCCATGTCCACTTTACGTAAAATTTATACTGCAGCTCTGGGATACCACGTTGATGCGACTAATCTCCAGCGAGTTCTTCTCCGGCGTAGTGTACTAACAGCCACCGGCACCACCGCCAAGTCGGGAAAATCAGGAGGACGGCCACCAGCGCTCTTTCGCTTTACTGACCAACATCTACTCGTTACCGATGAATTTGCTGCGCTACGCCCACCTAATGCCTAAGTAGCTAATCGTCGAGGACTACTTCGGAACCACCTTTAGTTATCGAC
>JBOFCS010000148.1:0-3411 GCA_051646185.1 Mycobacteriaceae bacterium
CCTTTAATTCCAGCGCTTCTGTTGTTCCAATCTTATCTAATTGTGCATCAATTTCGGTGTCCACTCTGGAGACAAAGAATGAGGCAACCGAGTGGATTTGCGATAAGTCATGTCCGCGCTCTTGGGCAAGCTCAAGACCGGCAAGGTATGCCTCGATAACTTCTCTATAGCGTTCTACCGAGAAAATAAGTGTGACGTTAACGCTGATTCCCTGAGCGATAACTTGGGTTATTGCAGGAATCCCTGCCTTTGTGGCGGGTATTTTGATAAGGGTATTAGGGCGGTTGACTATATTCCAAAGTTCTATCGCTTGGTTGATAGTCTCTTTGGTGTTATGGGCTAGTCGTGGGTCTACTTCGATGGAAACGCGCCCATCAACTCCAGATGATGAAGTAAATTGTGTAGCGAGTACATCGCAGGCATTTCGCACATCATCAGTAGTGGCGCTACGTATTACCGCATCAACATCAGCACCTTCAATGGCGAGAGTGCGGATTTGCTCTGCGTAGGCATTTCCGGTTGATAATGCAGTTTGAAAAATAGCAGGATTGGTTGTTACGCCAACAACACTCCTGGTGGCTATGAGTTCAGCAAGATTGCCAGACTCAAGACGTTCACGGGAGAGATCATCAAGCCATACTGATACCCCTGCTGCTGAGAGCTCAGCTAAGTTTTTATTTTGCTTACTCATTTCTTATCCCTTTGCTCGATGTAAGGAACGCCCTGCGGCTTGTACAACAGCTTCTGCGGTTATTCCAAACTTTTCGAATAATGTTTGGTAATCCGCTGATGCGCCGTAATGCTCTATAGATACAATTTCACCTTCTGAGCCTGCAAATCGGTACCAAGGCATAGCAATTCCTGCTTCAATAATCACTCTAGCTTTGATTTCAGGTGGAAGAATTGAATCCTTATATTGTTGGTCTTGAGCATCAAACCATTCCACACAAGGCATTGAGACAACGCGCACAGACACTCCTTGATCGGCAAGTTTTTGGCTTGCTTCAACAGCCAGGTAAAGCTCTGATCCAGTTGCAATCAGTATTATCTCAGGTGTGGCCGCTGAGCCGTTGTGGATTTCGCTAAGGATGTAGCCACCTTTGGATACTCCATCCGCACTAGTTCCGGATAAAATCGGTAAATCCTGACGGGTAAGGGCAAGACCAACCGGCCCACTGCTGCTTCTAGAAATGATTGCCCGCCATGCAGCAGCGGTCTCGTTGGCATCGCCTGGCCGAACAATACTGAGATTGGGGATGGCACGTAGGGCTGCAAGATGTTCGATAGGTTGATGGGTTGGGCCGTCTTCGCCCAACCCAATGGAATCATGGGTCCAGACATAGATGGGGTCAATATCCATCAGTGCAGCTAACCGCACAGCTGGACGCATGTAATCACTGAACTGCATAAAAGTTCCGCCATAGACACGAGTGCGACCATGTAAAACTATTCCGTTGAGAATTGCGCCCATGGCGTGCTCACGGATGCCAAAATGAAGGGTCCGCCCATAGGGTGTGGCATTCCAATCTGCGGTGGCAATTGAGGTGGGCCCAAACGAATCGGAGCCTTTAATCGTTGTGTTGTTACTTCCCGCGAGATCTGCTGAGCCTCCCCATAATTCAGGTAAAACTGGGCCAAGTGCATTCAGCGCTTCGCCCGAAGCTTTACGAGTAGCTACGGCTTTACTACCAGGTTCCCAAGTGGGAAGTGTTGAATCCCAATTGTGAGGGAGTGTTCCAGATTCAAGTCGGTCAAAAAGTGCTTTACGTTCAGGCTCACGCTGTGCCCAGGCGTCAAACTGTGTTTGCCATTGTGTGTGTGCCTCAGCGCCACGTTTCTGAGCTTTGCGGGTATGGCAAATTACCGACTCGCTGACGTCAAAGTTCTGTTCCGGATCAAAACCTAGTACCTTTTTCACCGCTGCTACCTCATCAACACCTAGTGCTGACCCATGCACATCGCCGGTGTTCATTAAATGTGGTGCCGGGTACCCAATAATAGTTCTTAGCAGAATGATTGACGGCTTGTCAGTGACAGCCTTAGCGGAGGCTACTGCGGCTTCGATTGCCACGATGTTTTCACCGCCGCTAACGGTCTGGACATGCCAGCCATAAGATTCGTAACGGGCTGCAGTATTTTCCGAGAGGGCGATAGCAGTGTCATGCTCGATAGAAATTTTATTATCATCGTAGAAAAGAATAAGGTTGCCGAGTTGTTGTGTTCCGGCTAGTGAGCAAGCCTCAGAAGTAACACCTTCTTCTATATCTCCGTCAGAGGCAATAACGTAGATGAAGTGATCAAACGGGCTTTCACCGAGAGCCGGGTGGGGATCAAAAAGCCCACGTTCGCGTCGGGCGGCCATGGCCATCCCCACTGCTGAAGCTAAGCCCTGACCTAGAGGGCCAGTGGTTATCTCCACTCCCTTGGTGTGACCGTACTCAGGATGTCCTGGAGTCAGCGAGTCCCAGGTGCGAAGTGCCTCGATATCAGCTAGTTCTAATCCAAAGCCGGCAAGGTATAGCTGGACATACAAGGTGAGGCTGGAATGCCCGCAAGAAAGCACAAATCGATCACGCCCAATCCAGTGTGCATCGTTGGGGTCATGTCGAAGAACTCTTTGGAAAAGGGTATAGGCCAGGGGCGCCAGACTCATCGCGGTACCAGGATGCCCATTACCTACTTTTTGAACGGCATCTGCGGCCAGGATCCTAGCTGTATCCACTGCACGGGTATCAAGATCTGTCCAATTCGCAGGGTAAGAGGCTGTGGTGAGAACGCGTATTTCATCTGTAGTCGACACGAGCGAAAATCTCCTGACGGTGGTAACGGCCGAGGTGTACCAAGTTTATGGGGTTGTAGATCCGGTGGAACTTCAGTACAAGATAAACATCAGCTGCAAGCCTAGTGCGACAGTCTGGGGGAGCGATGTTCAGGCAGGATTTTACTGGGAAGTTGCCAAGATGGGACCTGTTATAGCGGGGAGATCAGGTGACGGTCTACCATCGTCAGTAGTAGATAGCCGGGTGATGGAACTGCGGCTTGTGGACCGTTGCTGACGTGACAGGTTCTGGACCAAGCGATCAGGCCCGGTGGTGGGCGTAGGAGATAAAGTGCGCAATCGCGAGCGGGCTGGTGGGCATGGTTTTGTCTCCGGCAGCAGTGCTGCGTCTGCTCAGCCAACCTCTTTACCTGGGCTGAACAGAGTATTCGCCAAAGTTTTGGCATATATTGCTTTGACTAAACCCAGAGTGATTGAGCTGCTACTAGTCACCACAATTCCAGCGATGCTGCTTGCCCAACGGGGTGAGGTGGGGCTGCCTCTTATTTTGGCAACACTTTTTGGGGGGATGTTGGCAGCTGCCAGTGCTAACACCCTCAATTGTGTTGCCGATGCTGATATTGACAAAGTGA
>JBOFCS010000155.1:0-2890 GCA_051646185.1 Mycobacteriaceae bacterium
TGCTATAGGTGAGTAGATTTAGGTAAGCGCATACAGGAGGAGCGAAGATGACGCTATTACTCAGAGAGGCTATTGGTGATAGTCTCCGCCGCACTCGGGTGGCGCAAAGCCGCACGTTAAGAGAAGTTTCAAGCACTGCTCGGGTGAGCCTTGGCTATCTCTCCGAGGTTGAACGTGGGCGCAAAGAAGCTTCAAGCGAACTTCTTGCCGCTATTTGCCAGGCGCTTGCGGTACCAATGTCTGAGGTACTATTCGATGTGAGTGAAGTGATGTCAGAGCTAGGAAGTCCTCGCCGCGGAGGTATTGGAGTTAACGACTCTGAGCCGCTGACAGTTGAAACAGATTCCTTCTCTGACGGTGAGCAGGGCTCAACTGCGCATATTGCTGAATCGACTAAAGTGGTGATACCTGCTCCGGCTTCTATGGCTGCTGCTTAGCAGTGCGTCGGGTGAGGAATTGTAAGAGAGTATTAGACGGGGAAAGATTATCCCGATACATTTATCATTAGTCGATCTGCTTTGGCTCCATTTAACCGGAAGTGAGTTCCTTCATGGCTAACCCATTTATTAAAGGGTGGAAGTACTTGATGGCATTGTTCAATTCAAAAATTGATGAGAATGCTGATCCAAAGATTCAAATTCAACAAGCCATTGAAGAGGCTCAACGTCGGCATCAACAGCTATCCCAGCAGGCAGCATCAGTAATTGGTAATCAGCGTCAGTTGGAGATGAAACTGAATCGCCAGCTTGCCGAGGTGGAGAAGTTACAGGCAAATACCCGCCAGGCGCTAACCCTTGCCGATCAAGCTACTGCTGCTGGCGATGTAGCCAAATCAACCGAGTACACCAATGCTGCCGAAGCTTTTGCCACACAACTTGTGACTGCTGAGCAAGGTATTGAAGATCTCAAGACCTTGCATGATCAGTCGTTACAGGCAGCGACCCAGGCTAAGAAATCTGTTGAACAAAATGCTATGGCCTTGCAGACTCAGTTGGCTGAACGAACAAAACTACTTAGTCAACTTGAGCAGGCTAAAATGCAGGAGCAGGTGAGTGCTTCGCTGCGGTCGATGAGCGAAATTGCCGCGCCAGGAAACACCCCAAGCCTCGATGAGGTACGGGAGAAGATTGAAAGTCGTTATGCAAATGCGTTAGGTTCGGCTGAGTTAGCCGAAAACTCTGTGCAGGGTCGGATGATGGAAGTTCAGCAGGCGAGTGTTCAGATGGCTGGGCATAGTCGGCTTGAGCAGATACGTGCTTCGATGTCGGGCGGGGCTTCGGCATCGCTAGATCCGGGATCTGGGGAGGGCCCAGATAGTTAGCCTAAACTCGGCGATTGATGAGTTAAATTAGTGGCAGTGCCGATGGGTTGCAATAGCTAAATCACCAAGGTTTGTTGGAGAAAATTCCATGGGTAACTTCATAGTTTCGCCCGAGCTGCCGGAATAAATATGCCGAGAATCCCTCGAAGTGTTGCCAAGGTGATGTTTGCCCAGTCGAAGTAGTCACGCCAGAGGGTAATCTTTCCGTCCTGCACTTCAAAAGTTCCGCAGACCCAGAATTGCATTCTGAAGGGTCCAAACTCCATCGCATCGGTCCGCTCGGTAAGGACTACCGTGTTGTTTTCGGTGATGCGGTGGATTTTGGCGTCAAAGTGGCGTGCAACTTTGGTGAATCGTGTTAGTGCCTTGAGTACCGTTGTTTTTCCGCGCAATGTTGGTAGTGAAACATTGGTATAGACAATATTGTTTGCGATTAGGTTCCCTGCTTTTTCTGAATCGAACTGCTCCAGTGCGGAAAGGAACTGGGTTACTGTTTCTAAAGGTCGGGTGGGCGCAATAATTTTTGTGGTACTAGAGGTAGCAGTCATACTTAGATACTAAGCGCTGGATGATGAATGAATCCAGTGGTGAGGAAAATACGTTTGGCACAAGCAGAAGATGAAAATATCGTTCGCCAGGGGACAGCAAGTCTGATCACCGAGACTGTGGCATGGTATGTCCATGCGCGTTGCAGTAGTGGCAGGTCCCGATCCAGGACATGCTTTCCCTGCGATCGCTTTGTGCTTAAAATTTTTGCAGGCTGGCGATACGCCCATACTGTTCACCGGTGACAGGTGGTTGCAGAGCGCCAGGTCTGCGGGGATACAAGTGGTGGAGTTGAAAGGTTTATTGCCGCGTGCACAGGACAACGATGATGATGCTGGGCATAAGATTCATCAGCGGGCGGCGCATATGGCTAGTTGTATCCTTGCTGATCTTGAGCGTTTGAATCTTGATTTGATCGTTTCAGATGTTATTACGGCCGGTGGTGGAATGGCTGCTGAGCTTTTAGCAATTCCGTGGATTGAGTTATCACCGCATCCACTGTATTTGCCGTCTAAAGGATTGCCACCTATTGGTAGTGGGCTTGCGCCTGGAGCGGGGGTGCGCGGTCGAGTGCGTGATGCAGTTATGAGATGGTTAACAAATAGGTCAATCCGCAAAGGGCAGTGTGAGCGTGCTGATGCCAGGGAAAAAATTGGTCTTCCGCGTCCTGATCCAGGACCTTTAGCAAGATTGATTGCCACTTTGCCGACATTGGAAATGCCACGGCCGGATTGGCCGGAAAATGCATTTGTCGTAGGGCCTTTACATTGGGAGCCCACCCAGGAGTTGTTTGAGGTGCCTTCGGGTGTTGGCCCACTGATAGTTATTGCGCCCTCGACCGCGCATACTGGAGCAGTAGGATTGTTTGAAACTGCTGTAGAGGCATTGAATCCGCTTGTTAAGAAAAGTCATTCGATGAGAGTTGTTGTTTCTACGCTTGACGGCAATAGCAAAGCTATTCCTTCCTGGGTGCGCTGTGGTCTGGGCCGTCAGGATGTATTGCTACAACAGGCGGATGTGGTT
>JBOFCS010000177.1:0-23038 GCA_051646185.1 Mycobacteriaceae bacterium
CTTACTTAAGTATGCAAATCCCTGCTTGGGTGGAAGTAACCGAGGGTGAGGTACCAACAACTTTGTCCTACCATAAGGACCGAATTCTTAATCCCACAGCCAATTCTGATGGCCATAGCATTCGGCAACCACTAGGACGCACCATTCTTGTTAGCCTCTGGGGCAACGGCACAATTCGAGTGTTAACCGGTTTCCTTACTCTTTTTATCGCTTTTGTTGCCAAAGAACATGATGCCGAAGGAATAGTGCAGCTAGCGATGATTGGCTTAGTTGGTGCAGCCGCCGGTGTTGGCAACTTCACCGGAAATGCAGCTGGCGCTCGACTCAAACTCGGACGACCTGCAGTATTGGTACTACGTTGTACCGCAGCAGTCACCATCGCGTCTATAATTGTTGCTCTGACCGGAAACTTAATTGCAGTAGCAATCGCTGCTCTTATTGCTTCCGGTGCCAGCGCCATTGCCAAGGTTTCCCTTGACTCTTCGATCCAAGATGATCTCCCCGAGGCTTCTCGAGCATCGGCATTCGGCAGATCTGAAACTGTCCTGCAACTGAGTTGGGTACTTGGTGGAGCACTCGGGGTTCTCCTACCTAAGGAACTGTGGATTGGTTTCACAGTAATCTCAGTATTGTTGGCAATCGGATCTACTCAAACAGTCCTCACGTATCGTGGTTTATCTTTGATCCCCGGCTTTGGTGGGAATCGTCCCGCTAAAGCCGAACGTGAAGAACTCCAAGCAACAGAGAGCTACCACAGTAAAAATTTAGGGAAGCAATGACATTCGCGCAACTATTTTCCACCCTCACCAGTCGAACTAAAAAAATACTGGCAGTCATCGCAGTACTGTTTTTAACAACAGTGGTAGCGATGACACTTGTCATTCTTAAGCTTAATGCTGATCATCAAAAACCTCTACCTACTATCAGCGCCTTTACCAACGGCACATTGGTTATCGCAAAACCATTGAGCTACTGCAATATTCGTCGTGAAGATTGTGTAGAAGGCACCGCACCTAATCTCACCGCACCAGTTGGATCTGTTATCCAACTGGTCCTTCCTCCGGAAATCAGCGCTGCACCGTGGAAACTTACCATCGAATATCTCGGACCTGAGGGCTCAGAAATTGAGAACCGATTCTTTCGTCCAGAGGAACGAAAATCAATAACCATCGGCAATAAGCAAGAAACTCGACAATTACTCACTATCGAAGTACAACTGCCTTCAGCAGTCGTTACCGAAGAAGGGTTACCTTTGCCCCGGGCATTCTGGTCAATAAATACCACACCAAAAAGCTTGCTTGCCAATTAATCTTGACGTTAAGCATCTAACTCTCGAGCCACCGCACGAACAACCTCAGAAATGCGCTGAGCCGTCTTACGGTCAGGATATTTACCTTTACGTAGTTCCGGCTGAATAGCACTCTCCAACAAGGTAATCATGTCCTCGACCATGCCATGTAACTCGTCAGGGGTATGTTTACGCTCGACTTGCTCCTTGCGCCCTTGGCTCCCACTTCTGACGCTTGGGGCTGGCTCCAACACTTTAAGACTCAACGCTTGCGGTCCACGACGTCCTGCTGCCATCCCGAACTCTACTTTTTGACCAGCTTTGAGTCCGTCAACACCCGGTGGCAATGCTGATGAGCGCACGTAGACGTCTTCGCCATCTTCCTGAGCCAGAAAGCCAAAGCCCTTTTCTACGTCGTACCACTTCACTTTGCCGGTCGGCACCGCACTCACCTACTTCTCATTGATCACAAGCACACGGATACAACAAACTGCTTAACACCTGCATTCCCATACTACTCAGAAGCATAAGCAGACCCGTCGAAGTGTTACACCGGATGCAACTGCCGTATCACCATGCTGCCCGATAAGCCTAGTTTTGTGCATCTGAATTTTGAGCATTTGACATCATCGTCCTAGCGATATTGCGTGGCGCAAACCGTATAGCGCATAGGCTACCTAAAACCCTTTAAAGGTCATTTATGAATTACAGTAGGCTTCTCACTCACCACAAAGGAGCTAACATGCGCTTATTGCTCAATGTCATATGGCTAATTTTTGGTGGGCTATGGCTGGCACTTGGATACCTGCTCGCCGGAATCCTCTGTTGCCTACTCATTGTCACCATTCCTTTCGGGATCGCCAGCTTCCGCATTGCTCGCTACGCCCTGTGGCCCTTTGGAAACACCATCATTGATAAACCCGGTGTTCATCCAGCAGCCCTGGTGGGAAACATTATTTGGGTTATTATCGCCGGAATATGGTTGTCCATCGGCCACCTCCTATCCGCATTTGCTATGGCAATCACGATAATCGGGATTCCTTTGGCAATAGCAAATCTTAAGATGATCCCTATTTCATTGATGCCTTTGGGAAAGCACGTGGTGTCCTCTCATCTTGATAGCTCTAACATGGCAACCTAGGTCTAGAGTCTAACTGTGCGTACAGTTGAATTGGGGATTCCGCTCCCTAGCGGTGCCACTGATAAATTGCCGCAAACGGCAACAAGTGGTCCACTACTTGATTCGCACGGGCGGGTTGCAACTGATTTACGAATATCACTGACAGATCGGTGCAATCTGCGGTGCACCTACTGCATGCCAGCAGAAGGACTCGAATGGATTCCTTCTGCTGAACTCCTTAATCAACAAGAACTTTTACGGTTAATACGGATAGCTGTCACCGATCTTGGCATAACCGCAATTCGCTTCACTGGGGGTGAGCCACTGCTCCGGAAAGATTTACCGGAAATTATTGCCGGAGCGGCTTCCTTACTCCCCAGAGCCGAGCTCTCAGTAACAACAAATGGTCTTGGCTTGGCTCACAGAGCCCAGGAGTTACAAGCCGCCGGGCTTGACCGGGTTAATGTTTCACTTGACACCATTAACCGCCACCGTTTTGCTGAGATCACCCGACGTGATCGACTACCCGAGGTCATTCAAGGGTTAGCTGCCGCAGCAGCAGCTGGGCTACAGCCGGTCAAAGTTAACGCAGTACTCGACTTTAAACATGGACTAACCGATGCAGTGGAACTACTAGCTTTCTGCATTGCGCACAGTTATGAACTCCGGATTATCGAACAAATGCCTCTGGATGCTGGTCGCCAGTGGGATCGGAGCCAGATGCATACCGCCAAAAATATTTTGACGGCACTATCGGCTCACTTCTCGCTCACCGAACATCCCATCACTCGAGGTTCCGCCCCTGCCGAGCGCTGGTTGGTCGACGGTGGCCCCGCTAGCGTAGGCATTATTGCTTCGGTAACCCGGCCGTTTTGTGGAGATTGCGATCGCACTCGCCTCACCGCCGATGGGCAAATAAGGAATTGTCTATTTGCGTCAACAGAAACCGACTTGCGTAGATTGCTCCGCTCTGGCGTTTCCGACCAAGACATTGCTTTACAGTGGCGTGCAGCAATGTGGGGGAAACTTCCCGGGCACGGGGTAAACGATCCACATTTTCTCCAGCCGCACAGACCGATGAGCGCCATCGGCGGATAGGAAATCATGAATAGTTACTCTGCATCTCCCACTGAAGCTATCGGCATTACCGTTACGATCCGTTATTTTGCCGCCGCACGCTCAGCAGCAGGGGTAGAAGGCTGCACAATAAACATCTCGGATAAGTCTACGGTCGCCAACCTGCAATCCACCCTGGGTGAAAATAATCAGAAATTATCCGAAGTGCTTAGTAGATGTTCTTTCCTACGGAACTCACGTGCAATTCTGGACTTAAGCACCGTCTTGCACGAGGGTGACACAATCGATGTACTACCTCCATTTGCCGGAGGTTAGAGAAAGTACCAAAAAGTAGGATTAGGCTCGTAAGCCTGCCGGTAAATGTGAAATAAATCACATAACAATAGGGTAACAGTATGGCAACGATACGAAATCGCAAGGCCCTGAACAGCAGATAATGAGCGTTTTCCCAAGAAGGGCTAGATCTGTCGGCCTAGAATTGCTAGGCAGACTAAGAAGTGACTACTGGGCCTAATCCACGTACGGTCAACTGCGGTCGGAATTTTCCAGATGACTCTGACCGTTCGGCCCGCCGCGCCAAACTCTGTCCCGCGGGTACCGAATCCCAACGAAACATCCAGGGACGGAGACGGGGGACCCATGTCCCCAGCGGACAACGGTTGAGAAACGCTTCAGAGCTACGCCGCGGTTCTCAGCCTTGGGGTGAAGCCTCATCCCGGTTCCCACTGAGCCGGAAGAGGCCGAACGACCTCTCAGTTCGAACCCGACAGCTGACCTCGCAGGCGCGTGTGGAGAGGATCTACATCTCTATGAGCGGACGACATCGTAAGCCTACGACCACTGGTCGCACCATTGCCAAGCTTGCCGTAACAGGAGCCGTGATCAGCGGAGCTGGTTTTGGTTTAGCTGCCCCCGCAAACGCTGCCCCGGATTCAGATTGGGATCGCCTTGCACAGTGTGAGGCAGGTGGCAACTGGGCAATCAACACTGGCAACGGCTACCACGGCGGGCTGCAGTTCTCCCCCAGCACTTGGACAGCCAATGGTGGCGGCCGTTACGCCCCCACCGCAAATCTTGCCACCCGTGAACAGCAGATTGCCATTGCCGAGAACGTTCTCGCCACCCAAGGCTGGGGCGCATGGCCATCATGTTCTTCACGACTAGGGCTCTCTAGCCCGGCGACTCCACGCACCACACCTGAGGCTGTTGCTCCGGTTGCGCCTGCTGTTACCCTAGCCGCTGAGACCACAACACCAGCGAGCCAGTCCACCACCCTTGAGGTTAGTGCCATTTTTGCGCAGATTGACAGTGTCATCAAATCTGCACAGGAACGCGGCTTTGTCATCCCGCAAGCGGTACTCGATCTTTACAATTCAGCCAAAGAGCAAAGCGTTAAAGCTGACTTGAGTTACATCAACAGCGTTCTCGCTTACCTTAAGTAAGGTTTATCTACTTCCGTAGATAAACAGGCCCGAAAATCTCTGTACAACAGAGATTTTCGGGCTTTACTTATTTGTCACTCACAAAAGATTCCGTTACCTACTCCTCACAAAACGCAAACCCTAACCGAACGATAGCTTTCATCAATTAACTACTTGCTATTCACTTAATGTACATATTCGGCATGCACGATAGGTTCACCTCAAGCAAGGGAATAGTCGTAACGTCGACCTACCTCAACATAATGAATTATTTTGAGCTCAAGTCAGTTTCGGCAATTCCGCCCAGGGGACATAATGCAAGGCCAATCAACTCTCTAATCCGAGACTATGAGGACAAAAGTGAAGTTCACAAAAATTTCAGCCATCTCAGCGCTTGTCATCGGCGCAATGAGTATCGCTGCTGGTACCGCAAATGCAGCTCCCGGTGAGCTCAGCAACGACCAGGCAACCATCAACTACTCAGTCAGTCAGGTTAATGACGCTGCTGTCATCACTATTGACTCAGGATCCTTCGCCGCTGAAGACCAAAAGCTTCTCATTCGTGACAATGCCGGAATTGTTGTTGACGGTGTTCCACTGTCATACGAATACAATGGCATTTCCTACCCTGTTACTGCTGAAATCCACGGTGATTCAGCAACATTAACCCCTGTAACTGATCCAGCCGCCGGGACTTCAACCGGAGCGGCAGTTCCTGTTATCCACCAAGATGATCTCCCTGCCGCCGTCTCGGCAGTGAAAGATCAGATCTCGCTAGCAGCTACCGTTGGTACCATCATCGGTACCGTTATCGCCGGTGGTCTTGGCTGCCTCCTTGCGACCGGAGTTACCGTCATTCCCGCGATACTGGGTGGCACCGCAATTTCTCTACCAACGGGGCTCCTATCTGGACCTTTAGCCGCGATTCTCACACCAATCATCGCCGTAGCAGGTCCTATCGCGATCATTGGGGCTGCTTGTGCCGTTGGTGCAATCACCTTCGCACCGCTTGGAGCTATCACCGGGGTTATCCTGGTAGGTCTGCCAGCAGTTATTGCTTCAGCTCCACAGTTCATTGATGTTCTTCAGCGTCCAGCAGTGGTGAAGTAGCAATATCATTGACTAATCCGGCGGCATACCGCTAGTCATTTCTGGGTCCGCTTGGCGCAAAGATCAGCCAAGCGGACCCAGAAGATTTTGTTGCATAACCAACGATCAAACTTATTCCCTATATCTACTACGGTCAATTTTCATCAATGCACCAAGCGAAAGGTCACAAGCTATGCGAGGATCTACCATCAAGGCCATTCTTTTATCTTTCGGCCTAGGGGTTTTCACTCTGACATCGATGAATACTGCACAAGCTGAGCCTACCGCCACACTTGGTGCCGGATCCGGAATCATTGTTTCCGAAAAGAAAATCTGTAGTTTAACCGCGGTCGGGTACGACAAATTCACCAATCTTATTGGGCTCACCGCAGGACATTGTGGAAATGTAGGAGACTCTATCTCTGCAGAAGAGTCCTATAGGCTTGGCGCTGTCGGGACCATTGTAAGGGTCAATGCCGACTTGGACTATGCCGTTATTACTTTGGATACAACCAAAGTAACTCCGCTAGCAAGTGTTGGTGGACTTACTTTTTCAGGACTGGGACCAGATCCACAACAGGGAAATCTTGCTTGCAAAAATGGCAGAACAACTGGAGTGGATTGTGGGATCGTCTGGGGTCCAGCCGATGTCAGCCCCCACTCTTTTTACAATCAAACATGTTCACGCCCTGGTGACTCCGGTGGTCCAGTGGTTGTTAATGGTCGACTCATAGGGATGAATAACGGCAACGTTGGGACCTACAACATTGGCGGCATTGTTGGACTCAATTTCGACCTAACCTGCACCACACCATTCTTTGCCATCCACAACCCAGCGCTGACCACCTCGATCACCGCAATACTTAATGACATTAATTCCAGCAGTGGTGCCGGAATTGGTTTTACCCCATTAGTTGGCTAACAGCTGGGTGGGTAGTGATACCTAAGACCAATAGCTAGGCACTGCCCACCCACTCCTGCGTGCCATCAGCAAATTTCTGGTGCTTCCATACCGGGAGCTGCGCCTTAACTTCATCAACAATCAAGGCGCACAAAGAAAAAGCAACAGCACGATGTTCCGCTGCAACAGCAACGACGAATGCCGTATCCCCCACTCGTAATGCACCAACTCGATGACTTACGGCAACTGCCCGCACTCCCTGCGCTTGTTTTGCAGCCTTAGTAACCACAGTGGTCATCACCTCCTGCGCACTAGGATGCGCAGAATAATCCAATGACAAGACTTCACGACCATCGTCGTGGTTTCGGACAATCCCGGAAAAACCCACCACTGCACCAGCATCTGGTTGGGCCACCAGTTCCTCATGCTCTGCGGCACTAATGCAACTCTCGGTCACCTCGGCTTTAAGCACTTGAGCGCGCATTAATGACCTTCTCCGCGTAACTGATTCAGTGCATGATCAAGAATAGGTTCGAGTGTTTTTATACCATCACGTACCCCGCCAAGCGAACCAGGGAAATTAATAATAAGGCTGCGCTTAGCGACCCCCGCTACCCCGCGAGAAAGAACCGCAGTGGGCACCCCAGGCAATCCGGCTAACCTAATGGCATCAGCAAGACCCGGAATCTGGTAGTCAAGCAACTTTTCAGTTTGTGCGGGGGTGTCGTCAGTAGGAGAAATCCCAGTACCACCAGTAGTAAGAATGAGATGAGAACCCGCTAAAACAGCCGCTCTAATCGCCTCACCAACACCATCTCCATCAGCGACAATTACTGGACCACCCACCGAAAAACCCAGGCTAGCAAGCCATTGAACAATGATAGGGCCTGTTTTATCTTCATATAACCCAGCAGCAGCACGAGTTGACGCGACCACCACCGATGCTGTGCGCATTAGCGCTCACCACGCTGCCAAAGCCCTGTTTTTCCACCCGTTTTCTGTACTACCCGAACATTATCCATTCGAGCAGCCGGGTCCACTGCCTTCACCATGTCATGCAATGCCAAACCGGCGACCACCACAGCGGTAAGCGCTTCCATTTCCACACCCGTGCGATCTCGAGTACGAACCGTTGCTGTTACCTCAATGCTGCTCTCAGCCAAAGAAAAATCAACTGTCACCCCTGATAAAGCAATGGGATGACACAAGGGGATCAAATCCGGTGTACGTTTTGCTGCCATAATCCCGGCGATCCTTGCAGTGGAAACCGCATCTCCCTTTGCTAAACCCGCAGAACCTATCAGGGTCAATACCTCAGCGGTAGTACAGAAAGTCCCAGAAGCAACAGCTTCACGCGCGGTACTATTTTTGGAACTAACATCCACCATTCGCGCTGCCCCAGTTTCATCAAGATGAGACAGCTTCAATACAGCACTTCGCGGATCACCTGAAATATCCACAGAAGTACCCCTTACCTCTTGCACTGAACGAATAACAACAGTTTAGCGGTTAACTACCGTATGCGGATGTGTATAGGGTAGGTCCTCCACCGGTAACGGAAAGGTGATATCGCCAAACGGCGATAACGGACCCGTTCTATCGGAGGCCAGCTCGGTTACCGCATGCTCACCTTCAGCCTGTTCAGGCCACCCGTTGTCAACATAGTTACCACTTTTATTCTGTGTCACCCTGCTAGTTTGGCAGGAGCCTGTACATGGCCGTAGCCCAGGTCTCTAATCTGGTACGTAATGCCTGCAAAACCTAACCCTCAAAGCACTCGGTCCAGTTCGAAAGAAATGGCACACCAAGAACCCATCACACTAGAGCAAGACCTCCTTAACTGGTCCCAGGAAAAACTGCTCACTCTTTTCTCATTACGACCTGACCTGGCAGTTCCGCCCCCAAGCTCGAGTGCAATACTCGCCAATCGCATTACTTTACGCGCTTCAGTCCTACGTGCTTCAGAACAGTTAAACCTACTCGCCCTCGCACTTATCGAAGCATTGGCTTTAGCCGGGGCTGACTATCGAGCAGTACCAACAAACACCGTTGTTACCGCTATCAATAATCGAGCATCCTCAGATTCCATTAACAACGAGTTGCTACGACTTAACTCATTAGGGCTGATATGGGGTACCCACAAATTGCGCATAATCCCCACAGCAGCAGAGGTCTTGCCATGGCGAATAGGACGCCTGATAGCAGCCGAGCCACCTAGACCTAGTGCGACGATTGAAGCAGAACTTGCCTCCCTGAGCCAAGCCGAGCTCACCCTGCTCCGTACCCTCGCTCAGAGCTCGACGCTAGGACGAACCCGCGATGCTGCCCCCGGAACACCTAGCGATCGACCAGTACAGCGGCTTCTCAATTCCGGGTTTTTAAGTTGGGTAGACTCCCAGACCGTAGAATTGCCATTATGGGTGCGGCAAGCACTTCGTATTGATAACTCCCTTGAGCTACAAGAACTCTCTGAGCCTATAATTAAACCAATTACGCATGATATCAAAGATATTGATGATTCCGCAGCTGGCGAAATACTCGAATTACTCCGCCAATGCACCGCAGTAATCACCGAACTCGGACATACTCCTGCCCTTGCCTTACGGACCAGCGGACTCGGCATCCGAGAGCTCCGCCGACTATCAAAAAATTCCGGAGTCACTGACGAGATCAAATTAGGATTACTGGTGGAACTGCTTGCCGCAAGTGGACTTATCGCATTTGGTAGCCCTGATCCTCCGCCTGTCATTGATTCCACGGATGACTATTGGGCGCCGAGCCTACTCTGCGATTCCTGGCTCGAAGCGACCCTGTCCTCCCGCTGGTTACTATTGGCCACAGCGTGGCTTGACCTTGCTCGCCGACCTGCACTCATTGGGCAACGACTGGACGGAAGGCCCATCGCGGCGCTTTCCGAAGAACTCAAAGCACCGTATGCGCCACAAGAACGCAACGCCTTGCTCGCCCTGCTCGCGAGTCTAAACTTAGGCAGCTCCTCAACCTCCGAAGAGCTACGTAATCTACTAATATGGCAGCACCCCCGCTGGGAATCACAAATCACATCGGCCAGAGTTGATCAGCTCCTAGCGGAAGCTACTGCACTGGGCGTGATTAGCATGGGTGCGCTCTCCACGCCAGGTCGAGCACTAGTAATCGAGCAAGCACCCGAACACGTACTCACAGTACTGGAGTCATCTCTGCCAACCCCACTTGATTACTTCCTTACCCAAGCTGACCTCACGGTTATCGCACCAGGACCCCTAGTACCGGAGGTTCAAAGCGAAATATCCTCTGTAGCTGACATTGAATCATCAGGAACTGCAACAGTTTATCGAGTAACTGAAGAAAGCATCCGAAGAGCACTCGACGCCGGTCGTACTGCCGCAGAATTGCATTCACTATTTCACACTCGATCACGAACCCCGGTACCACAATCACTGACTTATCTGATCGATGATGTTTCTCGACGCCATGGGCAACTTCGCGTCGGGGTTGCTTCTTCTTTTATCAGATGCGAAGACCCAGCCCTCTTAACTGAGGCTTTGACATCTAAAGCCTCAGCAGCGCTAGGACTTCGATTATTAGCACCTACCGTAGCCATTTCTCAATCTCCCATTTCAGAGGTACTCACACAATTACGTTCTGCAGGCTTCGCTCCGGCGGGCGAGGACCGCGATGGCCTCATTGTCAATCTTGCAGCCCGGGGGGCACGGATACCTGTCCGACCAAAGAAAGCCCATCGAAAATCAGCAAAACCCCTACCTGAACAGCTAGAAAATGCTATTAACATTATGCGTGCCGGAGATGCCTCCTTACCCGCAGACAGCAACCCAGTCTCCCAACATAATAACACCCCTTCCACCACAACAACTATTCTTCAGGTAGCGGCCAGAACCAGCAGAAGTGTTTCCATACATTACGTTGACAGCTCCGACAATGTCGCGCTCTGCACTGTTAACCCGATCAGCATTGAAGCAGGTCAGCTCCATGCTTTTGATCTCAAAACAAAAAGCAATCGACAATTTATTTTATACCGAATTTCTTCGGTAACGTTCATAGAAGAATAAAATTAAACTACCAAATATATTGTACTGCAATATTACCCGCTAAGATTATCCTAAAGAGGAAAATCCATTCAAAACTAAATTAAGCAGGGGCAAGGGCAAAGCAGTAGGTACGCAACGGAACATCTGTTGCCAATGGAATCTGCTCCTCAGTGCACAATGCCGGATCATTTTTTCCATCAAGCCGCTTAATAACTTTCACCGCATCGCTGTATTGACAGTCGATCGTTTCAATTTCAGTATCATTATTGCCGTTAAAGCACATGCCCTCATTCAAATTCATTGCAAGGCATAGTGTTTTTTTAGTTTCTTGCCGCGTGGAATCTTTAAAAATCAGAAAGGGAAGGTAACTATCTTCATCACAACTAATATCGCCTTGCCCGATTGACGCAACCTCGTAAAGTGCAGCGGGATCAGAACAATCATGCTTATACAGCACATCATCTTCATGAGAATTATCGCTGAACTTTATGCTCAGACAATCTCCTACCTGATGTTCCACTTCCCTACTATCCTTACCTATCAAAAATCCAAGAAAAGCCGCGAAACCAACGACCAGAAAAGCCGCAGTACCGGCAATACCGCTAATTAACAAGGTCTTAGACTTTTTTTGAGTCAGAAAAGAACCTTGCATATCGCCGCTCGGCATCGCCGGGTAACCAAATGGTGAACCATAAGGCTGTGGATAATTCCGGTTAGTCGGATCAGGATTCATGAAGTTATCCTCTCATATAAACCAGATATTCAAGCGGTTATTTCCGTACGATTTAGCTACTACTAGCCACGGTAGCAATCGCATACTAGTTAAAATTGTTTGCAAAACAAGAAGAAGACGATAAATCAGCAACCATATCTGAATAAGCAATAGTGGCTGAAACACTGCTGGTGACACGCCAATCGGTTTCTTTATTAAAATCGAACCAGATAAATCCACTAATTTCAGGGGTATGTTGCAAGTAACTACTAAATTCTTTCATCCACTGCGCCTTATCACCGCCTGATTCAGTGGAACTAACCTCCGAAAGCATCAACCGGTGATCTGTAAGTTCACGAACTTGGGCCACCGTATCGGAAAATATCTCAGTAGGGCTCTGCCACTGCTTACCCGTCTTTGAAGTTCCCCAGTTATATCCATCGATGCCAACTACATCTACTAGTTGATCACCGGGATATATATCACTTATTGGCGTTGATCCTAAATACACCACATTGGGTGCCCACATCCAACGCACATTTGGCACACCTACCTTGTCAAACACTTCTCTGACATGCTTCCAAGCTTGCACATACTCACCAGCGCTGTTCCCGTTCACCTGTTCCGACCAAGGATACCAATTCCCGTTTGCCTCATGCGCAAATCGGAGAATGATAGTTCTCCCAAGATCATTTAGATCCTGGGCCCAGTGGAGCAAATACTCATCATGGGCCCCCTCAGCAATGCGTGCAAGTGCAAATTCGGGCTGAACTACACCTGCGACAGTGTGATCAAATGGTTCCCAAGTAATAAGGGGAGTAACATTTTCCGGTAGTGCACGGATAGTATTCATGTCTAAGTACTGACGAAAATCGTTATACCACAATAGTATATCTGGATTTCTCCCCCTGCTTGCCGCAGTAAAATCTGAGACAGATTTATCAACTGTGGGCAAACTTGGACTAGCTAAACCTAATGTAAAACAATAATTTTCGGAATCTGAGCGAAAAAAACCAAGTAAACCCTTAGCTCTCGTTAGTGCAATAGTACTACCCACCAGAGTTATGACCAGAGCGAAGATAACAGCATACCAAAGAATAGGTCCTCTTTCCCTGTTTGTCTGCATCACAACCTCGGAGTTATGCCCGAAAATTCTGGCTCTCTCGGGGGAGGAAATAGTAACCAGTCAGGAAGATCATGTCGAAAATTTACTCGAGTATCAAAGTCTTTTAAAATATTCCATGGTATGGGTGCCGCACCAAAGTCTGCCTCCACCTTCTCCTGCTCAAACCAATTGACCAGCTTTATCCGTGGAAAGCGTCGGTGGTTATCCTCCGAAAAAACCTGAGTCCACCATGCCCTCTTAATATCAAAACTACTTGCTCCATCGGAACTTTCGGGATTAAAAGCCGCACTTGTCTCAGAAATGGACATGGGCTTTCCATGCCCCTGCGCGTAAGTACCATAAAAATCAGGAACATCCCTAGCGTCTCGATATTTGTTCCGGAAGTTTCCGGTCAGCATATCGGCAAATTTTGTTGGCTCAGGGATGGTATTTGCCCCCCAAGGATATACTGCACCAAAATGGTAAAGCGACAATCCAACCCAATCAACCACATCATCTCCGGGATAATAAGGCGCATAGGGGTCATCGGCCTCTGATAACAGATTATCGTGATTTGTGTCCAACAACGAAAAGGCTGCACTTCCTGGCTTTGCTACATACTCAGATCCGATAAATGGATAGCCAGTACCGTCATTAGGCGACCAAACAATCACAGAATCTGGCGCAGAATGTACAGCGGCAGCAACATCACGAAAGGCTCTAATATATTCGGTAGGCTGCTGCGACCATGGGTACCAACTTCCGTTCATCTCATGAGCAAAGCGGACCATCACTGGCGCTCCCATTTCATTCCAGCGAGTAAGATCAATTGCCAATTGCTCCATTGATTCCGCTGTTACGGTATCAAGACCATCATAGGGTTGCAAGGTGACAAATAGAATGCCTTTATGCCCAGCAACCTGCACTGCAGCAGAATCGATTGACCGTCTGCGCTCTTCCGTCAGTGGGAAATCAAGAAATTTCCCATACACATACGCAGACCTACCAAATACCTCCGTATAGCTATCCGGACTTGTTTTCTCCCAATCGATCTGCGCACCAAATAAGACTTTATCTCCATCGCCGCCATTGCGCACCAATTCTTGGGCTGTTCCATATCGGAAGGACTCTACCGGCGGGCTGGTAAGAACCATGATAAGAATTAGTGTTAAACACACAGCAGAAGTTGCAGCCATCAGGGCCAACATTTTTTGTTGTCGAGCTGGCCGCAAATGACGATGCCTTACACTGCGAATACCAGATCGCATCTCTCCTCGTGACGAAGTCAGTATCGCACGCAGTACCACCCGCACTGCCGCAATTCCTAAGTAAAAAACTGCGATTGCAATTACCAGGGCGTTTACTGGACTTTCGATAAACGGTAGTAAAAACATTAGTAATGGCGCAATAATATATGTAGTACCCACCAGCGATGCCACAGTAAATAACAGAACTGTCGCAAGATAGTTGGTTCGTAACGGGCCAAGCTCCTCCCCTGGTAACATTAAAGCCTCAAAAGCCTTCTCCATTACGATCTGCGAGTCAGCAGAATCTAATACTTTACTATCAATTTTGGTTGGTTCCTCAGATGAACCTCTCGATGCTTCTTGATCAGATTTTTTTATCGCTTGCGCATCAGCTGCCAACGTTTTAGGGGTTGGAATCCACGCTACCCCACGCTTTCCCTTTGACCAATCCACAATTGCTTTAAATCCTGCACTACTTTCAAGAATTCCCGCCAATGGTGCCACTGCAATGGCGCGAGCAATTTCAAGTTCACGACGCAAACCAGACATATGTGCATCGCGAACATTGAGCCAGGCACCCATCATCACCGTACCCAACCAAAGACCACCAACCACAGTCATCCATAGTGTTAATGCCGCACCAAAGGGAGCGGGTTCACCAGTAGCCACATAATAGGTGGAGATAGCCAACATAAGCGGAAGAATAATCACCGAAAGCAGCCCTACGACTGCACCGGCGGCAAAAGTAAATACTCGAAAGCGAGTTCCCCATAAGAAATTTTTCCGAGTTCTTCCTGGCAAAGATTTAAATTCAGGTGAAGCTTCCGCTGCGGCTAGGCCTTGTAAAACACCGAATACCCACCGATGTCTCTGACGAAAAGCACTCTTAAATGAAAATGGTGGTTGTTCTAAAAGAACACAACCATGCCAGCCAAATATTTCTTTCCCATATCGTAAGTAGTTATTCATCCCAAAGACAAAATCCTCAGCGATGAAATAATTCTGCTCTAATTGTCCAATATCCCAACCAATTTCGTTTTCTAATTGTTCTTCAACTACTAAATTTGAACCATGCAGATGCAGCGGCACTCCTTTCTCCATGACCACTCGGCATTCAAAGCAACCAGCTGGCCTGTTTGCTTCCATCGACTTACAGACTGAACTTGTATGCTGGTACTCAAGTGGATAATAAATTGGCCCCTCTAATATTTTTTTATCTGTTTTAGCCAAGACATAAAGTAGTTTTCGAAGTTCATTGGGCAACATCACACTTTCTTCATCAAAGTGCACGATAAACACTCGCCCTGCGACAAAATTCCATCCCCTACGGCGGGCTTCGACAGCATAATGCAATCCGCGGGCTTTTAGACCTGTTCCATTCGGTGTCTGATACTCAGCGGGAACTTGTAATCCCACTACTCGAATCGACTCATGCCGGTAAAAATGCTCTAAATATCTTACCTGTTCAACAGATTCAGTGACTACTTCGATAGAAAAAAATGAGGCAAGCTCTGGAGATTGCTGCACCAACCGCAGTACTCCGTTAATCCCACGCAAAATAACTTCAGTACTGCCCTCACTACCTCTGGTAGTTATTTGCACTTTCAGATGCGGGGGTTCGCTCTCGATAATCTCCTGGTCACTATAGTGACTGCGTTCACGATATCGATGCCAGCCGAAAATAAAACTGCTCCAATACGACAGCAATCGAATGGCAATGATGCTGACTAATATCATTTGAACAATGGCTACAGGAATCACGATACTACCGATGAACTCAAAGACCCCTTTCACTAACGCCCCCTCCTCAATTTTCCAATTCGTAGTTAATTAGCTGCAGAATCTATTTACAAAGTACCTTTCGTTTTGACTTTTGTACAAGTTAATGTGGTTTATACCTCAATACCAGCTAAAATCCTGAAAATAGGTGATAATAGAAGGTAAGGAATTGACAGGATGACCAGAATGTTATTTGTATAATTGTATTACTTATAATCTGCTGGCTAACTTATATCTGAATGATCAATGCCATCTCTAGCTAGAGAATACTATAGTTAGATTTGCCCCGAAGCTGATGCTAAGCAAGCAATTGCTCCCATTTTTGCGGTACAAGCAGTAATAAACAGCTAACTTAGCAACCTTTAAAGACAGATGCTGTGCAGGACTTCTTGTTCATAAAGTTTGCCAAGGCTCGATAGCCTCCCACTGTCTCCTTACTGATAAAGATGCGATTTCTTCCCTAATTCTGAATAATAGAAACTCGACGCATCGACAGCAAATGCACAAAGGAGTGGTAGTGACCGACGGACCATTGATCGTCCAGTCTGATAAAACCCTATTACTTGAGATCGATCATCCACTAGCAGCATTAGCAAGAGCAGCCATTGCTCCCTTCGCTGAACTAGAACGATCACCTGAACATATTCATACTTATCGCATTACCCCACTTGCCCTATGGAATGCCAGAGCCGCTGGACATGATGCTGAGCAAGTAGTAGATGCCCTTGTTAAACATTCGCGCTTTTCGGTGCCTCAAGCACTTTTGGTAGACATTGTTGACACGATGTCACGTTATGGGCGCTTACAACTAGTCAAAAGTCCGATTCATGGACTATCGCTGGTCAGCTTTGACCGAGCTGTCCTTGAAGAAATATTGCGGCATAAAAAAATAGCTCCTATGCTGGGCGTAAGGATTGACGCTGACACCGTAGTGGTACATCCCAGTGAACGCGGTCGGCTCAAGCAAATGCTCCTCAAGGTTGGTTGGCCTGCCGAAGACTTGGCTGGATACGTAAACGGTGAAGCACACCCCATTGAACTCCACACTGGGGATGGACAAAATAGTGGTTGGCAATTACGTGATTATCAACTCTTGGCCACCGATGCTTTTTGGACAGGAGGTTCTGGTGTTGTTGTATTACCTTGCGGGGCAGGAAAAACCATAGTAGCAGCGGCTGCAATGGCAAAGGCAAAAACTACCACCCTTATTCTCGTAACCAATACTGTAGCTGGGAGGCAATGGAAGCGTGAGCTCATCGCTAGAACCTCTTTAACTGCTGAAGAAATTGGAGAGTACTCGGGTGAGTATAAAGAAATTCGCCCGATCACGATTGCCACTTACCAAGTGATTACCCGGAGAACCCAAGGTGAATACAAGCACCTAGAATTATTCGATTCTCGGGATTGGGGCCTGGTGATCTACGATGAAGTGCATCTCTTACCTGCTCCAGTGTTCCGAATGACCGCTGATCTGCAGTCCAGAAGGCGCCTCGGCCTGACTGCAACATTGGTTCGCGAAGATGGGCGTGAGGGTGATGTATTCTCCCTGATCGGTCCCAAAAGATATGATGCGCCTTGGAAAGATATCGAAGCACAGGGTTGGATCGCCCCAGCAGAATGCATTGAAGTAAGAGTCACCCTTACCGATGCAGAACGTATGGCCTATGCCGTAGCCGATTCCGAAGAACGTTATAAATTATGTGCAACAGCACGGACGAAAAACGCCGTGGTTAAATCAATCGTTGGCAATCACTTGGGTTCATCAATTTTGGTTATTGGCGCCTACCTGGACCAACTAGACGAACTCGGAAAAGTACTAGCTGCTCCCGTGATTCAAGGATCGACAAAAAACAAAGAGCGAGAAGAGTTATTTGACGGATTCCGAAAAGGTGAAATCAAAATCTTAGTGGTAAGCAAAGTTGCAAACTTTTCTATCGATCTTCCTGAAGCTTCAGTAGCAGTTCAGGTATCTGGCACCTTTGGTTCCCGACAAGAGGAAGCACAGCGCCTAGGTCGCCTACTACGCCCCAAAAAAAACGGCGGACAAGCCCACTTCTACTCGGTAGTCTCCCGTGACACCTTGGATACCGAATATGCAGCACACCGACAACGGTTTCTGGCCGAACAGGGATATGCCTATCGCATCACTGATGCCGATGATCTACTCGGACCACCCACTGGGTAATCAAAGCTGGTAAGAATAGTCAGGTGCGTACGTTTATTTTTGATATCGATCAACCTCATCTGAGAGCGGTCAACGAAACCCGAGCCCAGATTCGAGGGCTACAGATCTCTGCGATTATCTTTGGCTGTCTTGTTGCTACAGGCTTTGTCGCCTTAGCGCTATGGGGAAAAACCTGGTCGATAATCCTCAGCGGCCTACTAACCGTCATATCAATAGGTGTAGTATACGTAATAGTGTGGGCGCACAAGAAAATTGGATCCCTCGACCAGCTATACCAACAATCTCCTCTGGTGCCTGCCATTGTTGCTGAAGTCCGCCCACGTGGTGTCACCCTACTTGCTTTAGTAGATCTAAAAAACTCTGCTGCATCCCTTACTTCTAGTTCCCGCTTTGCCTTAGTTACTCGATCCGTTCGGGATATTCCGGGTCATCAGAAAATCATTGGCGAGAAAGTGCCTTCAGTATCGATCTTTGGCGCCACAACAGCAAAAGAGGATAGTAACCACTGGGGCTCAGCTTCGCCCATACCCCTTTGTTGGGGAACGCAATCTACCCGCACTCTATTGGATGCTCAGTTACAGATAAGTGCTGCAGAGTGGGATCTGCTTCGTGACAATATCGCCTTAGTGAGTAGCGTCGCTCGAGAAAAGCATCAAACGATAACTTTGCAGGATCTAAAGATCCCTAGCGACCTACTTCCGAAAGATGATTAGTCACAAGGAAGGGTTACTATTTTATTCTTCGAAACCCGGCGATAAAGGCAATCACAGCATCATTAATAGCCGTGGGAGTTGCTGCGACTGCTGCAAGTTGCACTTTTGAAGAAACCCCAACTGGGTATCGAGCTGCAGGATGCGCCGAAGTTAAGGCCTTATCAACCGATTTGACAACTCGCTTAACAGGAACTACCTGGCTTCTCATCAGGCTAAGCATACGTTTGACCCCAGGGAAATAAGTAGAATAAAGCTTGGTGTGCTCTGGCGAAAGATCAGAAATTGTAGCGTTGAACATGTTCTCGGCACTGCCCCACATGTCGGTATCAGTTGGGCCTGGCTCAACTAGCGAGACACCAATAGACCAGGGTCGCAGTTCTATTCGTAGAGCATCTACTAATCCTTCTAACGCAAATTTTGATGCACTGTAGGTGCCTAACCAGGGTAATGAAATCCGCCCGCTAATAGAGGAAAGGAATACAATCCGACCCTTAGCTGACCGAATACGCGAGAGCACTGCCTGCGTAACCTCAATGGTGCCAAAAAGATTGACATCAAACTGACGCCGTAAGTCCGAGGGGCTAATGCACTCAACTGGACCATCAACAGCAATCCCTGCATTATTGACAATGGCATCCAAGCTAGGTGGTAGCACTTCGTCAAGTCTGGCGATATGAGCACTATCGGTCACGTCAAGAATTATTGGTATTAAGTTTGCGCCGGCTTCATTCACTAATGAATCGCCGTCGGAGACTGTGCGAACGCCTGCATAAACCTGCCAACCCTGACTAACAAGGTGTAAAGAGACAGCCCGTCCAATGCCGCGTCCAGCCCCAGTAACTAGTACACTTTTCATACCGAATTTATACCCTAGTGCATAAGATTTGTAAACTAGGTTAATGAAAGCAAAGGCCTTGGGTGCGCAGATCTCTGCGTACCCAAGGCCTTGCGATAGCTACTACTAAGCCTTTAGGCTAGCTGGCGGCAGGAAACGATCTCCATACTTGGCAGCCAATTCCTCAGCGCGAGCAATAAATCCAGCTTTACCGCCGGGGTAACCCACAATGTACTGGGCAGCACCACCTGTCCAAGGAGGGAACCCGATACCAAAAATAGAACCGATATTGGCATCAGCAGTAGAGGTAAGTACTCCTTCATCAAAACACTTCTGCGTTTCAATCGCCTCAATGAAGAGCATGCGCTCAATCAGGTCCTGAAGCGGGGCCTGCGAAGTACCCGAGTTGAATGCCTCACGCAAGCCCGGCCAGATTCCAGCCCGCTTGCCATCAACATACTCGTAGAAACCCTTGCCAGCAGCCTTGGAAGGACGGTCAAACTCATCAACCATCTTGTTGATGACCTTGCCAGCAGCATCATCCGGTACCGGCTGACCTGCTGCCACCAAAGCTGCATAGGTTTCCTTGCGGATTTTCTGCATTAAGGACAAGGTAAGTTCATCCGAAAGCTGCAGTGGCGCAGCAGGATATCCGGCTTGCAATCCCGCTTGCTCGATAGTTGAGGGATCAACACCTTCGCCAAGCATGGCGATAGCCTCATTAATGAAGGTACCGATGACCCGCGAAGTGAAGAACCCACGGCTGTCATTAACAACAATCGGAGTCTTCTTGATCGCTAAAGTGTAATCAAACACTCGAGCCAAGGCCTCATCAGAGGTCTTCTCACCTCGAATGATCTCCACCAACGGCATCTTATCTACCGGCGAGAAGAAGTGAATGCCAATGAAGTCTTCCTGACGCTTAACTCCGGTAGCAAGACCAGTGATAGGAATTGTTGAGGTGTTAGAGCCAAGAAGCGCATGGGGCTCAACAATATCTTCAATTTCCTGGAATACCTTATGCTTAAGCTCTTGGCTTTCAAAAACAGCTTCGATCACAAAGTCAACACCGGCAAAATCAGCCGGATCAGCAGTCGGCTTGATTTTAGCTAGGAGCGCATCAGACTTTTCCTGAGTGGTCTTACCGCGTGAAAGAGCCTTAGCCTCAATACCTTCAGAGTAAGCCTTACCCTTGTTTGCAGCCTCAATAGTGACGTCTTTAAGGACTACGTCATAACCAGCCTTAGCTGAAACATAGGCGATACCAGCACCCATCATACCGGCACCAAGAACGCCAACCTTCTTAATCGGAGTCTGAGCAATGCCATCTGGACGCGATCCACCACCGTTAATATGCTGCAAATCAAAGAAAAAAGCCTGAATCATGTTCTTGGAAACCTGACCGGTCACCAAGGTTGTGAAATAACGGCTCTCAATGCGACTTGCGGTATCAAAGTCAACCTGAGCACCTTCAACAGCGGCAGAAAGAATCGCCAGCGGCGCAGGCATCGGCGCACCCTTGATCTGCTTACGCAAATTTGATGGGAAAGCAGGCAAAATTTGAGCTAATGCAGGGGTCGAAGGGGTTCCACCAGGAATCTTGTATCCCTTAACATCCCAAGGCTGTTGAGCTTCAGGGTTAGCCTTAATCCATGCTTTAGCTGCAGGAACCAATTCTTCAATCGAACCAACAACCTCGTTGACAACACCCAGCTCTTTAGCTTTAGCCGGACGTAAATCAACACCGGAAGACAGAACTGACATAAAACCGTTCTGAATACCCAACATTCGAGTAATACGGGTAATACCACCACCGCCAGGCAATAGTCCTAGCTTAACCTCAGGCAAGCCAACTTTAGCGCCGGGAACATCAGCAACAACGCGGTAGTGAGTAGCCAAAGCAATCTCAAGGCCACCACCAAGAGCCGCACCATTGATGGCAGCAACAACCGGCTTGCCAAGAGTTTCCAACCGACGCAACTGAGCCTTAATGGCCTCAACTTCGTCGAATACCTGCTGAGCATGCTCAGGTTGAACCTGAATCAAACCCTTGAGATCTCCACCAGCGAAGAAGGTCTTTTTCCCAGAGGTCAGAACCACACCGGTAATCGAATCTTTTTCTGCCTCAAGACGATCAACGGTTGCTCCCATCGAGTCCTTGTACAGGGCATTCATGGTGTTAGCACCCTGGTTAGGGTCATCCATGGTTAGGACAACAATGCCGTCGGCGTCTTTTTCCCAGCCAATCATGTTCTCGCTCATTGTGTTTCTCAGACCCTCTCGATGATGGTAGCAACGCCCATGCCGCCGCCGATGCACAAAGTAATCAAGGCTCGCTTGGCTCCACGGCGTTCAAGTTCATCAACCATAGTTCCGGTGATCATGGCACCGGTGGCTCCTAATGGGTGACCCATAGCGATGGCGCCACCGTTAACATTGATCTTCTCATCAGGAATATTCAGATCCTTCTGGAAGCGCATAACAACCGAAGCAAAAGCCTCATTAAGCTCAAACAAATCGATATCATCGACGGTTAAGCCTGCGGTTGCCAAAACCTTCTTCGCCGCTGGAGTAGGACCAGTGAGCATGATGGTGGTATCGGCACCGCTGGTCGCTGTAGCAACGATACGGGCTCGTGGTGTTAGACCATTTTCCTTGCCAGCTTTTTCTGAACCAACAAGAACAAGCGCGGCGCCATCAACGATGCCAGAGCTATTACCACCGGTATGTACATGATTGATTTTCTCAATCCAGTGGTACTTCTGTAGCGCTACATCGGCAAAGCCACCCATCGCGGCGATACCTTCGAAGGCAGGGGCTAGCTTGCCTAAATCAGCCACCGTGGTGCCCGGACGCATATGCTCATCGTGGTCAAGGATGACAAGACCATTCTGGTCAGTCACAGGTACCACTGATTTTGCAAAATAGCCGCCAGACCACGCTGCTGCGGCCCGCTCCTGAGAACGAGCAGCGTAGGTATCTACATCCTCACGGGAGAACCCTTCAATGGTGGCAATGAGGTCAGCACCGATGCCCTGGGGCACAAACTGAGTGTTGTAGTTGGTGAATGGGTCTAACGCCCACGCTCCACCGTCTGAGCCCATAGGAACCCGAGACATCGACTCCACACCGCCGGCAATAACAAGCTCGTCCCAACCTGAACGCACTTTCTGTGCAGCGAGATTTACCGCCTCCAAGCCAGACGCGCAGAATCGGTTGAGCTGAAATCCGCCAACCGTGTCTGGCATCTTAGCCGCTAAAACAGCTGTTCTAGCGATATCCATACCCTGATCACCCACTGGTGAAACCACGCCAAGAATGACATCAGAGATACGGTTCTCATCCCAGTCGGGGAAACGACGACGCAGCTCATCAATCAGACCGACAACTAACGAGATCGGCTTGACCTCATTAAGAGCGCCCTTCTTACCTTTACCACGAGGCGTCCTAATCGCCTCGTAGATGAATGCTTCTTCTGTCACGCTCCCACGTTCCCTTCGTTGTTGAACATCTTGAGCTC
>JBOFCS010000212.1:0-12023 GCA_051646185.1 Mycobacteriaceae bacterium
ATAAACGAGTACCAAAAGCCTGCGATCAATTCCACTAGTAACGATCGAATCCCATGTTAGTACCTTCCGCACTCTTACTCGAACAGTCAAAATGCCAAAGAGAGAACCAAAGACAAAAGAAAACCGCGGTGTTCCAGTAGCTCTCCTCTACCGGAACACCGCGGAAGTCTTTAACAGTTAGGGACTAGCCACCCCATTTTCCAGCCGCAGACCTGTCTGCTGCATGCACATCATCATTACCATTGCCGACAGCCTGTCCAATGGAATTCAAAATGTCATTGAGTCCTGCTGCAGCCTCATCCCACTTGCGTTGCTCTACCTGGTAAGCCTCGGTAGCTGCACCCTGGTCCCAGCTGGCAACCAAGTTTGCCACTTCGCTTTTCAGGTCACTGAGCTTGGCATTGAACTGTGAGTGGGTCGCGATGATATCGCCACGAAGAGCATCAATCGCAGCGCCATTGTAAGTCATGATTGGGTTAGACATGTATTACTCCTAGCTTGGTTAAATGAATAAGGGAAAGGAACGATTTACCAGTTCAGGCTGCCACCGGCGTTATTAAGCGCCGAAACATGGTCTTCCTGGGTACTGGCGAACTGCTTGCCGTTAGCTGAGATGTTCTCGCTGATCGCCAATAGCGACTGGTTCAGCTTCTGAGCCTGCTCATCCCAACGTGCACTGACATTCATAAATGCGCTCTGCGCATTTCCCTGCCACGCACTTCCCACTCCATCAATCTTGCCTTTGAGTCCACGCAGCAACGCCTGAACTTCATCATTAACTTGAGCAACCTTCTTAGCGGTTGCTTCCATCTGCTCGAGATTGGTACCGACTGTTCCAGCCATAACACACTCCTTCTGTCATGCGGTCGGAGTTGCAGCCCCCCTGGTGTGGACTGTGCCGATCCGCGCTTACAAATAGTAAGACTCCAAAAGACCCCATTTGGTTCCATTAAATTGAAAAAATTTTGAAAAAATTTTTTCAGGAGACCACTGCGGTCCGTATTGCCTGTTCACACTCGTTTTTTATATCACCTTCGTGACCCAGCGGAGTCTGGCAGCCAATATTTATTCGGAATCCGCCCTCTACAATCACATACCAGTTGGTTGTTCCGCTAGTCGGGCGTCTTTCTCGGTAACCGGCGACGGTCCGATGACCGAATTGAAAACCACTTTTTAGGTTAGAAAATACCCCTTCCTGCTGTCGTTCTTCCATCTCTTTTGCCAACCCGGCAACAACTACATCCAATGTGACACCCGGAGCTAATTCATTAACGTTGTAGTTAAGTTTGATCCCCGGGTTAGATGGCTTAGTAAAAATTGTCCGTGGTGTTCCTGAAGCCTGTGGTGCCGACTGCTCCTCAATCCAGGACTGTGGCACCTCAAAACTGACTCGACCCTGGCGATAAACCCTTACCGGCTCAGCGATAGCGGACTGCACTGATGATGACCCCGACACTGAACTTGAAACCTGCCCGGAAATGACAGAAGACTTAGCGGTAGCCACCCCGTCCTCCGTAGTCGACTGACGGACAAAAACCAACCACACAACAGCGCCCACCACAAGAACCATGACCAGAGAGAGCGCCGCCCAGATGCCCCAGGAGGCAGACCTAGAGCTCGGGGCCACCCAGCTTGCCGCGCTTTGCCAAGTAGAGCCAGGAATGGAGCTAACTGGCAAGGAAGTGCCACCTGGCTCGCCTGTAACGGTTCGGCTAGCCTGAGCAACTAAGCCCTCAACGCTTCCTTGCACCGGCTCAGCACAATCGAGAAGAAAAGCAGTCTCAATAACAGCCAATTCCTCAAGCGGAGGTAACCGTTCCCCAAGCTTTGGGAGTACCTCAGCAATTTTCGCTTCATCAGTTACCACAAAAACTGCGCGAAAGCTCAACCGTGCTGAGGAATTAAGTCGCTCAACCACAGACACCAGAGCCTCAGTCTGACCACCATTGGCCACTGCAATCACATCAACTGGCTCAGTATGTAAAATTCGCCAGTCTTTCTCAGTCCTATCAAGAACAGAGAAAAAAGCAGAAGAACCCCGCTCCTCCCAAACCCCTACTCGACCCGCAGCGGTACGACCCAACGATCGCATCGCGGCAACCGCACGCGGAACCAACACAACATTATTAGTTACTTTCCGAGCCGCCCTTGCAAGCACCGCTTGCCGCGGCAGACCCCAATAAGTTGGATGCACGATGTAAAGCGGATCCTTACGTCCGGCCATACCAAGGCCTACCACCCTGCGACATATCTCACCAAGAACATCTACAACCAACCACGGATGATCTCCAATGAGGATCACTGGTTCGTCAATATGACCCAACACGTCTTCACATGAGATTGTGTGGACACCGCCAAGCGATTGGCCAATCAGCAGTGTATTCTCATCCTTCCTTGCAATATCCGACACCACCACTGTGCCGCTACCACTACGGGCAGAAACAGCCGGACCGGAGAGGTCGATCACACAACTCACAATGGCTCACTCCAGGCCACCTGAATCAGACCCGAATTAGCGCGAGTAATCACATTCGCCCTCCCTGGTGGTAGCTCTGATGGTTTAACCGTGCCAATCAATGCACCTTCATCTCTGCTCCCGCTCATAACAATTCCCATACACACCAAATCTCGTAGACGCGCAATGATTGGCTCATAAAGTGCCCTGCTAGCCCCACCGGAACGCCGGGCAACAATCAGATGGAAACCCAGGTCTTTGGCATGCGGAAGATAATCTAGTAAGGGACTTAGCGGATTGCCTGAAGCTGTGGCGACCAAATCATAATCATCAACAACGAGATAAACCTCCGGACCTGACCACCAGGACCGCTCACGCAATTGCTGTTGTGTGACATTCACACCAGGCATCCGAGACTTTAGTTTCTCCACTAGATCTCGAACCATTGTCTCTAAAACCGAACTTGATATTGCGTACCCGGCAAGATGATCTGACTCCACCAAACCAAGCATGGTACGGCGGAAATCAGCAATAATAATTTTGGCTTGATCCGGGGTATTGGTCCGAGTTAACTCTTTAATTAATGTGCGGAGCAACGCAGTCTTTCCGCATTCGGTATCGCCAAATATCAGCAGATGCGGTTGATCACCAAAATTTAGTACCGCAGGAGCTAATTCGGCCTCATCAATACCGATAGCAACCTGAACGACACTTTGATGTGATAACGCCTGATTGAGCCCAATTCTGCGCATAACACCATGCAAATCTGGCATCGAAACACGTTCGGGCAACATCCGAACCGGTGGCGCCAACTGCCCAGTGCTCTTAGCACTTAATGTTGTAACTGCGTGTACAACAGCTTCACCCAGATCCTCGGTGCTCGACTTTCCATCCACCCGAGGAAGCCCGATAAGAAAATGCTTCTGATCTCGAGTGATACCGCGCCCTGGCCGATCCGCAGGAACCAGCATGGCAGCCTGTCGACTCACATCAGAATCGGCAATATCGCCGAGCTTCAACTCAATCCGCGTGCCCACCTGGTCTTTGAGTGCTGGGCGAATTTCCGCCCAGCGGGAAGTAGCTACCACTATGTGAACACCAAACGAAAGGCTTTGGGCGGCAAGGGACATAATAGGTTGTTCGAGAGCCTCAAATTCTTGACGCAAGGCACCCCAACCATCAATGATGAAAAATACATCCCCAAAGGGGTCATCACTAAGTTCTGGCGCCAATCCTGCTCTGCGTCGACGGAACTCGGCCATGGAATCGATACCCAACTCACGGAACCGAGCTTCCCTAGTGCGCACAATAGTTGCCATCTCCGCATAAGTACGCCGAACTCGATCACCATCAAGTCGGTTAGATACCGAACCAACATGCGGTAAATGCTCAAGAGAAGTGAGCGAACCACCACCAAAGTCTAGGCAGTAGAACTGAACCTGCGCTGGACTGTGAGTAGCAGCCAAGGACAGTACCAATGTTCTAATTGCTGTTGACTTACCAGACTGCGGCCCACCAACAATGGCGACATGCCCGGCAGCACCGGAAAGCTCCACAATAAACGGATCGCGGCGTTGTTCATAGGGCCTGTCTACCAAGCCAATAGGTACAGTAAGACCACCATGTAGGCCATAGGCGTCGGTGAAGGCTCGGGGAACTAACTGATCAATACTCGGTGAAGAATCCAGAGGTGGCAACCATACTTCGTGTGCGGGGTTGCCATGCCCAGACAACCTACCCACCACAATGTCAAGCAAGGTTCCAGATACTTGCTCCTCCTTCAAAATTGGTTCAGCAGAAACAATATCAACAGGCTCTATCGGAACTGGTGCAGCCGTAAAAATTCGTGGCTTAATTTCCACATCTGAATCACCGGTGGCAGTAATAGCACGGGGACCGCTGGCCTCATACGTTCCTGAAACATAGGCGGCGTTAAACCTGAGCAAATCAGCTGAATCACATTTGAGGTAGCCCGACCCAGGAACACTCGGTAAGTGATAAGCATCAGGAACACCCAAGACAGTTCGAGACTCGTTTGCCGAAAAAGTTTTTAACCCTATTCGGTAGGAAAGATGAGAATCAAGACCACGAAGCTTGCCCTCTTCCAATCGCTGACTTGCTAACAATAAATGTATATGAAGCGACCGCCCAAGACGCCCGATAGCAACAAATAATTCAGCGAAATCTGGATGTTGACTGAGCAATTCAGAAAACTCATCAACAACAATAAACAAAGCCGGCAGAGGATTAAGCGGAGCACCCGAAGCTCGTGCCCGCTCATACTCGGTAACATTTGCAAAGTTTCCAGAAGCGCGCAAAAGCTCCTGGCGCCTATTCATCTCTCCGGCAAGAGCATCCTTCATTCTAGCTACCATCGCCAACTCTTCAGCAAGGTTAGTGATAACAGCGGCTACATGCGGTGCTGAATCTAGCCCTAAAAATGTTGCGCCACCCTTGAAGTCAACAAGGACAAGGTTAAGAGCATCAGGGGAATGGGTAGCAATAAGCCCTAAAACCAGAGTACGCAGAAACTCAGATTTACCAGAACCAGTAGCACCAATACATAGCCCATGCGGACCCATACCGTTTTCAGCGGACTCTTTTAAGTCAATCTCAACAGGCGAACCATCAACACCAATCCCAATGGGAACCCTAAGCCGATCTCGCCCAACCCGAGGCCGCCACACCACATCGGGGTTAATCGTGCGGGGATCACTAATGTTGAGAAGATCAGGCCACTTTAAAATGAGATCAGAACTCACTTCTGTTTCATTGCCAGTAACTACCACATCATGGGCACGAAACGGAGCGATCCGACGAGCAAAAGTTAACGCTTCCTGCTCTGTCAACGCATCAGCCCGAGCAAATAGACTGCCCTCCGGCACACCGAGTAACCCCACTTCGCCATCAACAACCTCTAACTGCAGCCCTCTTCGTGCTGCTATCGAACCAAGCCGCCCGCCTAGTTCAATAAGCGTGACAGAATCAATCCCCTGCTCGGTCACTAACCGCTCGGTACCCAAGACAGTTCCCCCATCAAGAACAATCATAATCTGGGGCTTCCCGGATACAGGTGGAGCCGTTCGCGAGTACTTATCCCGTTCGGCAAGGGTGAACCCAAACGCCTCCTCTGCTTCTCCCAGCGAGGCATACACCGTGCGGGATTTTCCCGCCCCATCCCAAGACACTGGATGCTGAGCATGCGGTAACCACTTTATCCACTCCCAATGGTGTGCGGCCTGACGACTGGCAACCACCGCTATATATAGTTGATCTGGCCCATGAAAAAGCGCAAGCTCACACAGCATTGCCCGTATAAGTGCGCGCGATTCTGACTGTTCACCTTCGATCGTTAAGGCCGCAAAACCACGCAACGACAGTGACGTTGGCAAATCCTGGACTATCGAATGCACCCGAATAAACCGGCGAAGAGCCACCGAAGTCACCGGATCAAGATCCTCAATCGGGCCGGTTGGGGGAGGATTGAGCGTTGTCGCTAAGCGTTGATTACCAATACCCACTCGCACATTGCAATAATCAGAATCTGCAGGTCGACGCTCCCACATTCTTCTGGTGCCCACCAGAGTCCAAAATCCGCTAGGGTCCGGGTGTATCCAGTTTAAGGATTTATGCTGCTCTTTGGCTGTTTCACCAACATCTTTACGGGTTTGCTCAAGATACCTGAGATAGTCCTTACGATCCTCATTTACCTCGGCCGTTTTAGCGCCGCCCCGACCACTACCACCCAGCATTCCTAGCATGGATACCAACATCATGATGGGGAACATCAAGGACATAGGGTTGCGCCCCATACCCGAAGTGAACATTAACGCCATCATCCCCACCATGGCGACCACCATCACCAGCGGAAGCAATTTCTGCAATAACCCACCTGGGGTGATTTTGGGGATCGTTGGCGGGGCCTCTAGATTCAGCTCACCACCGGGTATCCTCGGCGCTTTGACGCGTGTTTTGCGTGAAAAGTTTGTTGTCCCCATGTCTCACTCCGCCCCTGCCTTCCCCTTCGTCACTGGGGATTCTATTCTCGTCAATGAACTAGATACCATGCACTTGGTTTAAACAGTCATACTAAGGTCTGATTACACCAAGGTCTACTCACTGAGGTGAATAGATCGCTCGTTTTGTTTAGCTTAACCTGAGCAATCTGTTGAATAACTAGTCGGAGCAGTCTCAACAAGGGGGCAGAAACATATGACACTTATGAACGACGAAACTGGAATTGAGCCAGACAACCAGGAAAACTTGGGTGAGTTTGGTGCTCCCGATCGACGGGTAATGCCCGAGTTATGTCGGGTCTCCATCCAGACCACCCGCACCCAGGTTGACTTAGCACTGCCAAGAACCGTGGCCTTGTCAATGATGGTGCCTTCCATTCTCGACACCATCGACGAACATACGGGCAAACCGGAAATCACTAGTCCAGATGATTACGCCGAAAGCCTCTGGCATCTTTCCCGACCTGGTTCACCTCCTCTTTCCCTGTCAAAGTCACTAGACGATCTCGGCATTGATGACGGTGAACTACTCCTGCTACATCGCGATAGCGCATCCGCTCCGGCACCTTTATTTGACGATATTTTTATCGCCGTTAGCGCAACCGGCAACGCCCGCACCAAACAGTGGAGCCCCCTAGCCGCTCGGGTGGTCGGCTCAGTAGCGTCGGTACTGGCAGCAATCCTTGGGTGCATTGCCCTGATTAATGACGGCGCAGCCCAAGCAGGTTTTGGTCAACCAGGACTTGCCATCGCATTAATGATCGGATGTGTCACCGCAGCGGTTCTGGTTGCTCGTATCTATCATGACCAGTTGGCCGCCATCATTCTCAGTTTATGTTCATTACCTTTTGCTGCAACAGCAGGTTTACTGTTAGTCCCAGGGAAGCTCTCAGCACCACATCTCATGCTTGGGCTGATGTTTGTCATGACTATCTCAATTATCGCTTTACGAGCAACAGGAACAGGCGCAACTGTTCTCATCGCCATCACCACCGCCTCAATTTTAGGTTTTATCTCATCCTTTGTTGCCGTCGTCACTGAACAACCGACCCATACAGTTGGGGCAGGGCTGGCTGGTTTATCCCTTGCCGCCTTAGCAATAGCACCCCGACTTGCCATGCTGTTGGCTCGATTGCCACTTCCCCCGGTCCCCTCGCCTGGCAATAAAGTTGACTTAAGCCCTGAAGGAATCGATGCCGCCGACTTTGCCCAAAGCGGACACAGCGGACATGATTTGGAAACTGCAGCACTACCATCGATTGCCGATCTTGAAGATCGCGCAAGCAATGCCCACTCAATGCTCACTGGAACCGTATGCGGAACCGTTGTGGCCACAGTTGCAGGGGCTGCCTTAGCCGCTCAATCGTTATCCCCTAGCTCTGCTACTGATATGCGTTGGTGGGCTGGTTTTTCTTTAGCAAGCGTGGTCACCCTCGTCTTACTCCTACGCTCTCGAACCCACAGTGATCTTGTGCAAGCAGTCGCACTCAATGCTGGTGGCCTAGTTCTGGCTCTCGTAATATTTGCCAATCTAGTACTGCGCTTCCCAGATTATTCGTTGATCCTCTGTACGGTAACCGCTTTAGCAACTACGACTGCCTTAGTTTTAGGCTTCATTGTTGCCGCAACCACGTACTCCCCAGTATTACGCCGCACCGTTGAGGTTATCGAGTACATTGCGATTGCCGCAGTGCTTCCACTGGTTTGTTGGGTATGCGGAATCTACGGGGCGGTTCGGGGAATATGACGATATTCACCCGGCCAATCATTGTGTTGGGTGCTGGGTTACTGATCTGTGGACTGTGTCTACCTCCAGCAATAGCTGTAGAGCCACCACCAGTTAATCCTTCGGCCTTGCCTAAAAACGACCCACCACGCCCGCTCGTAAAAACCGAACAACGGGAGGTATGCACTTCGCCCTTAGCGAAAGACTCCGAAAGTATCAACGAAGTCCCTGAACCCCAAGCGGCACTACAACTTACCAGCCTCTGGCCACTATCCACAGGCACGGGACAAACTGTGGCCGTGATCGATACCGGGGTAAATCGCCATCCTCGACTACGCTCCCTTGCCCCCGGCGGAGACTATGTTTTCACCGGGGACGGGTTGGACGACTGCGATGCACATGGCACCCTGGTAGCCGGAATCATTGCGGCAAGCCCAGACCCCAGTGGTACCTCTGCTTTTGCCGGAGTAGCTCCGAATGCCAATCTCATATCCATTCGCCAATCCAGCAGTAAATACTCGCCAAGTGACAGTCGTAGCGAGGATCCGAACGGCAAAAACTCTTCTGGCTACGGAAATGTAGAAACCCTTGCGATGGCGATCAGGCATGCAGCTGATCTCGGCGCTACCGTCATCAACATATCGGAAGTAGCGTGTACCCCAGCAAATAGCGGGCTTAATGATCGCGCTGTCGGAGCAGCCGTTCAGTATGCCGTAGATGTTCGTGATGTTGTTATCGTTGCTGCCGCAGGAAATCTTGACGGGGGTGGTAGCTGTTCAGCACAGAACCCTGGGATCGATCCACTAAACCCCGCAGGGGATCTTTATGATTCAGTCCTTACCATCGCCAGCCCAGCCTGGTATGACGATTATGTTCTTACTGTTGGTTCTGTGCAACCAGATGGCAGCCCTTCACAATTCAGTTTGGCTGGCCCCTGGGTGGACGTAGCAGCCGTAGGCGTGGGAGTGACCTCGTTAAGTTCAGTTCGCGGCTCAACCGGATTAGTAAACGCCTACCCAGGAAGCAATGGACCGGCGCCCATTGCTGGTACCAGCTTTGCGGCTCCTGTGGTATCCGGGGTTGCAGCACTCATCAGGTCCAGATATCCACAACTTAAAGCCAAACAAGTGATGGCCCGCATTGAATCCACCGCGCATTCTCCAGCAGAAGGTTGGAACCCAGCGATGGGGCACGGAGTTGTTGATGCCTTTGCCGCATTAACGGCTGACCTATCCGACAGTGCGGCCAGTGCCACAAAAACCGTATCTACCCCCCTCGTCTTACCACCAGCAGAACCTGCGCCAGACCAACGACCCAAACGTTATGCCCTGCTGGCAAGCGCTATTTGTGCAGGAGCATTGGTGCTTGGATCAGCAATACTGCTCCCCTTAAGGCGGCGCTTCCTGCAACAAACCGAGCAAAAAACTAAGGTTTAGGAATTTCTAATTTAGCTGGATTCATATCGGTGGGAAGCGCATCATGAGAAATTAGCGCCGCCTGTCGGCTCAATGCCGGTCCAGCGGCCAGGAGTTCAACAATAGGCCAGGGCGCCGCTACACTACGCGACCCCAGACCTAGGGCTTCAGCAGTTTTTGCATCCGCCACACCAAAGCGAACGCCAGTATCCAAAATGACAAATAACGGTCCCAATTGGTTGGAATCACCAAGTATCCCGGTAATGTGAACAAATGGTGCCTTACCTGTGGGGATGTAAGCATCATCAACGTTATTTCCACCGTCATCAGCCTGAGCCAATCGAACTTGTTTCGCTCCATTAGGCAGAGGCAAGGCCCGCCCAATGACAATGCTGACACTAGCCATCCGCGCAGCACTATCATCACCTTTGCCAGGCAACCAGGCTAGACAACTGACCGGCGCTATATCAGCGCTAACCGCCTTTGCTGCTTTAGTTGGAAAAGTTTGCACTGCAAGGTCATTGACTGTTGGTATACCAAAAAGTGCATCGGGAGTGACTTTCAAAATTGAATCATTTCCTTGAGAATTAGCGAATCGAATGAGATCCGCTGTTGCTTCACTGACCTGTTGCACTCCATTGGTCAGAACAACATACTCTTGCCGCTCCCCCACTCGCTCAATTTCCACAATCGATCCCACTCGAGCCGAAGACACCGGATAAGTCGGTGCGGCACCTGAGTTTGCAATCACTGGTGGGGAAATAGCAGGCGCTTCTGGTACTGCATTGAGCAATCCCGCACTGACGGGCCTTGGAGTAACTCCATCCAATCGAAGCGCGCGCGATACCGCTGGATTGTTAACATCCACCAAAGCCCGTTTACCCTCATACACCAGGTAAGTGCTTTTGCCGACCGCTACTAACAGCGCTTGATCCTGTGGCATTGTTTCAGCAGCGTCACTCTGATTGAGGCGTCCAGCAATCACTGACGTTGTTACAGTTTGAGCCCGAGAGTCACTAATGGAATCGCAAACAGACCAGCCAAAATCTTCTTCAGCAGGAGGTCCAGGGATAGCTGCAGGAGCTCCCGGAATACCCACGAGTGACCCTCTGTCCATTGAGCTGATTTCTAATTCTTTCACTACCGCAGGATTTGAACTTTCGCCGATAATGAGACGGGCGGAAGCAAGATTAAGAACCGGGTGCAGGGTCTGCCCAACAACAACATAGAGCGCACCAGAATCTTTACCCATGATGATCTTGGCTGTGCCAATTTTGTCTTGCGGCTTAAAGATGGCAAGAACCACACAAACCGCAACAGCTAACACCGTAAAAACCACCCCAACAATAAGCGAACGCGACTGCGAACGCATGGGGTCATGCAGCATACGTACATCACGTCTGATCAACGCATGTTCCATCCGGCGAACCAGGAAACGGTACCCACTCACCTGAGTTCGTGTGGTTGGTTGCTGCGCCATCTCAACTCCTCCCCTGCATCGGCCGGGCTACGGTAACCCATCGGTGTGACACCGAGGAACTGCACATGTCAGACTAAACCGTATTTTCAGTATTTCTAAATTTCTCAGTTTTACCGTAAGGAATTAGTATCATGTAGGGCCAGTGTCACCACATAGGCATAAGCATTATGGCTGGTTTTATCAACAGGTTGGATACCGGGGAGCAATAATGAGCAGCGTGACAGCATCGCATGGGCAATCACTAAGCCGCAGAACCTCACTAGCAACCGTTGTCGGGGCACAATGCGCAGTCCTGCTAACCGTACTTTTTACGCTTTGGCTTAATCTGCCGTTATGGTTCGGGGTTCTGCTGGCTAGCTGCGCCTTGGCCCTCGTCCTTACCAGAATTCAGGGATACAGCCTGTACACCTGGGCCGCCACTGCCTACCACTATCGATTCCCCACCAACCGGCCTATCGGAAGCACAGTGGATGTCCCTGGGGACTCTGGTGAGTGGACTGGGATTCGCTGGGAAGAGGGTCGGATCACCAGTGTCCTGCAAATCACTGATACCCCCTCTAGAGCCACCTACATCGGCCCAGATTTTTGTAGAACTGATTCCCAAGTACCAATGCGGGCGCTCAGCGAATGCCTAGAGCAGCACGACATTCTACTTGATGGCATTGATATCATCAGCAATGGTCAACGTATCTCCCAAGGTACCGATGTTGCGTTGGGCTACGAACGACTGATCGGCCCACTGCCAGCAGTAGCATCACGAACTGTATGGATTGCCATACGGTTTGATCCGAGGCAATGCCCGAATGCCGTCAAACGACGCGGCGGCGGCAGTATTGGTGCGACTCGGTGCGCAGTTATCGCCACAGCCAGGGTACGCCGGGCGCTGGCTGCGGTGGGTTGCTCAAGCACAGTCCTCCAGGCAGCTCAGATC
>JBOFCS010000037.1:0-6378 GCA_051646185.1 Mycobacteriaceae bacterium
CGCCGCTTCGCGGCCTAAGCCCTCGAAGATCCCAGTTCATCGGTGCGGCCAAGGAACAGACTGAGAGACCAGCGAGGTTGCCATTCTGGCCTGCCGAACAGTAAATACCCCGCAATACCCATCACAAGAACCCCAGAAGTAAGACTCAGAACAACCAGACAGCACCCCGGTGTACTTGCATCGACTACCGTCTACCCTGTGGCGGCAAAACCTAAAACACTGTTCACCGAACTCTCCAAGGGCGGTCCACATAAAGTTCTGCGTGGTGATCTTTCTCATGCAGGGCTTTCTGGCGTGGTTTTCACCCCAGAATCTGGGGTGAACCTGCCAGCGGTGGTCTTTGCCCATGACTGGCTGACCGGGGTAAAGCGGTATCACAAACTGCTGACCCATCTTGCTTCTTGGGGCATCGTGGCCGCTGCTCCAGATACCGAACGTGGACCACTTGCGTCTCAGTTCGGGCTTGCTGCTGACATCCACACAGCAATAGAGATTGTGACTGGAGTACGACTGGGTACCGGGACCATTAGCGTCCACCCACAAAAAATCGGACTTGTTGGACACGGGTTTGGAGCTAGTGCAGCAATTCGAACCTGCGCCCAAAACCTACCTGTAAAAAGCTTCGTTGCGCTGTATCCTTCACCCACGAAACCACCCGCCGAACCCCTGGCCGCCACGTTGACAATGCCTAGTCTCATCATCGCTGGAGAAGATGACGTAAATAAAATCACATCGAACGCAGTACCCCTGGCTCAAGCCTGGGGTGGACCCACAATTTTGCGGAATATCAAAAACGCCGATGGTGCTGAACTCGCTGAAGGATTCAGCCTCCGCGGATTTCTGGGCGGTGGCGACTCTGACCGCAAAACACAGAGCATTACTCGCGCACTGCTCACTGGTTACTTGCTGTATCAACTCACCAAAAACAAAAAATATGAGGCCTTCGCCGACTCTGAAATCGCTTTCCCGAAGAGCGATGTTGTTGCTAGCGCAAGCTTAGCGACCACGCCCCAAGAGCAACTCACACGGTTGTTGCGTTAATGGCTAGGTAAACCAGTTCTTAGGCTTAAATCGCAATTCATCGTCGTCGTCATCATCCATTCTCCGCCGCGAAGGCGACTTAAGAGGTTCCACAACCACAGTCACTGCAGGAACTGCCGGAATAGCATTTAGCTGGCTAATCTTCTTCTCTAATAAAGCATTATGGACTTCCAGTCCACCCTGAACCTGGGCTAACTTTACCGAATGTTCCTGGATGAGTCTGTAAAAATTTTCGTGAATCGTCATCAGCCACCAACTTCACTAAGACCAGTGCCGCTAGAGGTAGGGTGCGAATGCGGTCGTGAACTTGGTGTAACCTCAGATGAAGCAGGATCATCCGGCGCTGAGACACCCTGGGCAGCTGCAACAGAATACGAAGGCGCATTAGGAAGTGTCGAAACATTTTGCACAGCAAAAGAAGACACACCCCCTGCCACTTCTGAATTGATATCAGTAGTCACTACTGGCTGGGGAGCATACGAGGAATCAGCACCAGCGACACCCCCATCAACAGCACCGCTGACCTCCGGGATAGCTTTAACTTCAGTGAGTTTCGGCTCTCCACCTTCTCCGATAGTCATTTCGTAAGTACGCACCACACCATCTGGTCCAGTCAACTCAATTATGATTGCCGAGTTGCCTTTCTTGTGCATATCAATATGCGTCTGATCGAGATTCACACTCAAGTTTGGGTCTTCAGGAGCCTTGTCCGACAATGCTTGCACCGCACTATCAATCACTGCGCTGATAGTCGTACTCAAACCTCCCTGAACTTGCCCGAGAACACTAGATTCACCAGTATCGCCCAGGACTCCAGCGCTATCAACCGCTCCAACAACCTGATCTACCACCGAACGAACACCATCAACAATCCCAGGTAAAGCTGAAATTAGCTGTTGTGGAATGTCAGCAGCTGATTGTAGAGATAAAGAGGACCCATCTGACCCTAAAAGCAAGGTACCGCCCATCTGCGGAGAACTATGTGGTGCGCCGACAATAGACTGCTCTCCAACTCCACCTGATCCTGCGGACCCTGCACCAAGCTGCGCCACAAATTCTCCACCAACCGGGGAGGGGTACTTACCGCTAGCGATAGTGCTCATCGTGTCGGCAATGAGAGCAAAACACTGTTCAATGGTGGTGTTAGTGCTAGCACATATCTGAGCAAAAGCGTCATATCTACTTTGTAAGTCTTGAGCAAAGACGTCATTCACATACTCTCTTGTAATACCAAAATCCCACCTGCCCGTACTAAAAAGAGTACTTCCGCCATTTAATTCATTTGCGAGAATAAATTTTTCAATAACCCCTGGACCGTTATCAACGACAGGGCCGGAATTAAGCGCCAAAATCGCTTCAGTTTTTTGGGTAACAGCAGCTGTAAGACTACTGGACAGTTGAGCCAGACTTACCTGCACGTCACGAATAAAATCAAGATCACCAGCAGCACAGGCAGCATGTTGACTCAATAAATCTACCGCAGCAGCTGAACCCTGCCCTTCCCAAACGCTAGCTAAGGTTCCTACTGTTGCATACTGATCAGATACCTTCTCCGTCAACTCTTTTAACTGGTTTCCCAGTAAAGCAATGTCAGCTTCCAAGCACTCAATATCCATAGAGCGCTCATCGTCATACCATCCATAAATTTTCTCTAAAGTTACCGGACTACCGTCATCCATCTTGGGAGTAAGACCCAGCTTCTCCGCAAGAGGTAAAAAGGTCGAAAAATATTCAAGCCCCTTGGCGCCATTATCAAGTAGTCTATTGATTGATCCCATGCCCATGCTTAATCCCATCCATCTAATCGAACAATAGACTGTAGGTTCTGGGCATGACTATCATCAGCCTGGGCATAGAGCGCATTGCTTTCTTGTAGTGCTACAGATATTTCGACACTAGACAAACCCCACTGCCTCACTCTTTCCACCAGGGCATGCATACCTTCTTGCACTAAGCTGCCCTCACGCACATACTTACGCCCAGCGCTTGCACCGCCAAACTGCATTCCCTGCAGAGCCTTCACCGCCTCAGCAATAGCCTCAGCTGACTGCTGATACCGCTTAGCAGCTTCTGCCACAGCTGCCTTATTAATAACAACCTTTTCACCACTCATATCTCATTAGACTCCTCAAGAGGCTATTTGGTTCCATCAAAATCAAAATATTTTTTAATTTAAACCGAACCAACCTGAGTTGCCAGATGATCGGCAATTTTCTGCGCCGTTTGCAGCTGCGCAGCCTCAACCATGACCCGGACCACTTGCTCGGTACCCGAAGGGCGTAGCAATACCCGACCAGTATCCCCCAGCTCAGATTCAGCCTGAACTACCGCATCTTGCACCCGCCCGTCCAAAGCCACAGTGGCCTTATCTCGCACCGGCACATTAATCAATACCTGTGGCAGTACAGTCATCACAGCAGCCAGCTCAGCTAATGAGGAACCCGTAGCGGCCATCCTGGACATCAACTGCAATCCGGTGAGGATGCCATCACCGGTAGTCCCAAATTTTGGCAGGACGATATGACCCGATTGCTCACCACCCAAACTATAACCACCAGAGCGCAGCTCTTCTAGCACATAACGATCACCAACTGCTGTGGTAGATAAAATAATTCCAGATTTTTTCATAGCAAGATGCAAACCTAGGTTACTCATCACTGTCGCCACTAGCGTATCGTTAAAAAGCTCCCCTGCTTCGTGCATTGCCAGGGCAAGTATGGCCATGATCTGATCCCCGTCAACAACATTTCCAGCTGAATCTACAGCCAAACAACGATCCGCATCCCCATCATGGGCCAAACCAAGATCTGCTCCATGCTCCACTACCGCCCGACTCAGCCCTTCCATATGGGTAGAACCACACCCCTCATTGATATTGAGCCCATCTGGCTGATCATTGATCGTTATCACCGTTGCACCCGCTAACCGGTACGCTTGTGGGGCAGCAAGAAAAGCCGCCCCATGAGCACAATCCACCACAACAGTAAGCCCCGATATCGACTGTTTCACTGAAGCCTGCAGATGCCTTAGATACTGTGAAAGTGCATCGGCACCATTACGGGTCCTACCAATTCCCGCGCCAATCGGACGATCAACCCGTAGTCGAGTATCGTTGAGGGTCAACTCAATACGTTCCTCGGAATTGTCATCGAGCTTATGCCCCCCGGCAGAAAAAATCTTAATCCCGTTATCCGGCATGGCATTATGCGAAGCGGAAATCATCACCCCAAGAGCCGCACCATAGCTACCGGTCGCATAAGCAACAGCGGGAGTTGGCAACACACCTACCCGCAAAACATCCACCCCAGAAGCGGTAAGCCCGGCCGTAACTGCCGCTTCTAACATTTCGCTACTAGCCCGAGGATCATGTCCCACTACAGCAAGTTGCCTGCCATTCTCATCTGAGGTTGCCAGCACCGCAGCTGCAGCAGCACCAAGACTCAAAGCAAGCTCGGCAGTCACATCCCGATTGGCTAAACCGCGCACCCCATCGGTTCCAAAAAGTTGACCCACCACAGACACCTTTCAGTTGCAACCATAAACATAAACAGAGCAGACGCCCACGGCAGCAAATACCACTGCCGGAGCGTCTGCTCTGGTAACAAAGAAAACTCTGATCAGCGCTTCGAGTACTGAGGAGCTTTACGTGCCTTCTTCAGACCATACTTCTTGCGCTCGGTGGCACGTGGGTCACGAGTTAAGAAACCTGCCCGCTTCAAAGCAGGACGGTCCTCTGGAGTCACCTCGATAAGGGCACGAGCAATGGCCAGACGAAGAGCTCCCGCCTGACCGGAAGGTCCGCCACCATGAAGGTGGGCATGGATATCAAAGGCACCATCGCGGTCCACTGTGACAAGTGGAGCTTTGATGAGCTGCTGATGCACTTTGTTTGGGAAGTAATCTTCCAAGCTGCGGCCATCAAGGGTAAAGACACCAGTGCCAGGGGTGAGTCGGACGCGGGCAACCGCTTCCTTCCGACGACCAACAGTCTGCACCGGACGATCAATGACAATTGGTGGACGAGGAGTAGAAACCACAGGGGCCTGCACTTCCTCTTCTACCGGTGAATCAAAATCATCAAGGTCGTATTCATCAGCGGCGATCTCAGCGCCGGTGTCTTCTGCGTTCAACGGATCAGTCACTGTGACACCTGCTTGATCTCGAAGGGAACCGGCTTCTGCGCGGCATGGGGGTGGTTTGGTCCGGCATATACTTTCAGCTTGCTGCTGATAACGCTGGCCAGTTTGTTCTTAGGGAGCATGCCAATAATCGCCTTTTCCACCAACCGATCCGGCTTGGTGTCCAAGTACTCGCCAACTGTGCGCGAACTCAACCCACCCGGGAAACCCGAGTGACGGTACAAAAGCTTGCCTTCGCGCTTGTTGCCACTGATAGCAACTTTTTCGGCGTTGATAATAACAACAAAGTCGCCACTATCTACGTGTGGAGCAAAAGTCGGCTTATGCTTTCCACGCAGCAAGTTTGCTGCCTGAACAGCTAGCCGACCAAGAACAATGTCGGTGGCGTCAATGACGTGCCAGGTGCGGGTCACGTCACCCGCCTTGGGGCTATACGTGGACTTACTTGGGGGCACGGCTAATCCTCGTCTACTCAGGTGATGATGCTGGTCAAGCTATGCAATCGGAAAACCTCGGCGACCAGTGGAGACCCGAGACCCGCGCTACCCCTGAACAGTGAACTGCCAGACGTACTGCATGCCAACGATGAACGATACCGCCTTACCTAGCGAACAGTCAAAATGCCAAAAAGGATGATCTTTCTCCTGAACTTTCCCTAGCGTTCCAAATTGCCCGCAATAACCTCAAACAAGCATACTTACGTGCTTCATCCTTACGTGCTTCATCAGGATCTAATGTCCCGTCAAGTGTCTTATAGAGCGCAACCCTAATGCCATCTTCATCAGAAGCTTGAATTGCCTGAGACTTACTCGGCTGCAATGGATCTGACTTATCCGTGTCACATGCAACGGCAAAGAAGCAGACAATGCAATAATCGTACTTACAAATAAGGTCGAATATTCATTACTTACAGCCCTCTGGTTTAAACGGCGCTGGCTGTCATACCCCACCTGAAGCTGGGATGGTGAGACATACATCTTCACGGTCCTATCCCATTAATCCACCGAGAAATAGGTTGTCATAATCCTTTACATGCATCACCGTATAGCTGATCGCAGTCGAATACGGCATCCACCGACGGGCCTCCACTGATCAGTCAGCAGAAGTTTTTCGAATAAAATCAGTAAGTTGAAATATTGAACACGCGGCAATAAAGATCAGTACTAGTGATACTGGGATTCCTTCGAAACCCATTCCG
>JBOFCS010000038.1:0-12278 GCA_051646185.1 Mycobacteriaceae bacterium
ATTACTCTGGTGGTCGATGGCTGGTATCTGGTTTAGCGTTGCAGCGCTCGCCCTAGTGGGGGCGATAGCGCTGCTTTGGCTTGATAAGAGACGTCGTAGCAGTAGGGGAAAGAGCCGTCGATCGTGGGCAAAGTCGCATGGGTTTGAATACGCATCGAGTTCTTTAGAGCTTCCCCTGTTATGGAAGCGTGCTCCTCTGTCTGCTGCAGGATCAGTTCCTGCAATTAACATTGCCAGTGGTGAACTTCATGGTGAACCACTTTTTATTTTTGATTTAGAAGAAACTGGCACGATCGTGGCGTTACATCGTCGGCTGAGTTCTGAAGTTGTGATTGATCTACGGCTGAGCTCGATGCCGATTCCCAAGGATTCTGATGTTGCTTTGCTCGGGGCAATGGGTCCTAGAATTGTTCATTCCACTGACCTTGAAGTAGCCCGTCGGGTGTGCGATCGGCGAATGGTAAGTTTCGCCAAGGTGGCGCCTAGTTATTTGCATATATTATGGAATGAAGATGACTGGACGCTTGCAATGCTCCCGTTGTCGAGTATTTCCAGCCACTGGGATGAGGCCATTAGGGCAGTTCGGCATTTTGCGGATTTACTTAGGGTTTTGCCTCCTGTAGAAGCTCACGCTGATCTAACACAAGAGGATCACCAACACGAACCCCGTCATCCTTTGGTGCGAATGCGCCAGCCAAGTGTTGATGACTTATCGGAACCAGCGCCGGAACCGAAGCAGTCACGTCGATTTTCACCAGCAGAGCAGCCGACGGTGCAACTGCGAGTTCCACACCAAGAAGATAATTTGGTGCACGACCAAGCGCAGCTTTGGCCCAGGCCCAGTTTCTTCCCTGAGGATGCTCCCGGCAAAGATCAATAAGTCTTGCTACTGTGCCTTTATGACTGGCACGGAAAACCCTGTACGACCCATCGCTATGGTCACTGGACCTACCTCAGGCTTAGGTGAAGGTTTTGCACGTAGTCTTGCTGCAACTGGCCATGATCTGGTGTTGGTCGCTAGGGATGAAGTCAGGTTGGCAAAACTTTCTGATGAATTAGCCGTTCAATACGGAACTAAGTCCGAAATTATAAGTGCAGACTTAGTGTCAGTTGAGGGGCGTGGGCTGGTCGTGAATCGGCTAGAACAAGGGGTGTCTGTGCTGGTAAATAATGCGGGCTTTGGGACTTCGGGTGAGTTTTGGACCGCTGATCCGGCTTACCTTCAGTCGCAACTTGATGTCAACGTGACTTCGGTTATGCAACTAACCCGCGCTGCATTACCAGCGATGCTGGCCAGGGCTCAAGGAAAAATTATTAATGTTGCCAGCGTAGCTGGTTTGGTATCTGGCCGTGGCTCAACGTATTCGGCATCTAAAGCTTGGGTGGTGTCTTTTACCGAAGGGTTGTCTGGAGGTTTAGCCGGGACTGGGGTGCAGATTCAGGTGCTATGCCCAGGGTTTGTGCATACTGAGTTTCATGAGCGCGCTGGAATTGAGATGCGATCAATCCCAGAGTTTATGTGGCTCACAGTAGATCAAGTGGTGTGTACCAGTCTTACGGATCTGGCTAAAGGAAAAATTATTTGCATCCCTGGTGTGCAATACAAAATTATTACGACTATTTCACGTTTAATTCCTAAAACCTTGGTACGGAGGCTAACTGGAATTGTCGGGCGTGGTCGTGATCGTACCTAATCTTGTTTAAGGGGAACGCATGGATCAATGGCTGGTTGTTCTATTCTTTTTTGTGATCACGATTGGTGGTTCAGCAGTATTTTCGAGTATCGCTAAGCAGAAGGAACTTCGATTGCAGGCTGAGCATCTGGCGTTTGCCGAAGCTCGGGGTTGGCGATATTCCGCAGCAGACGGCGCGCTTACTGGACGATTTTTAGGGGTGCCTTTTGGGCGAGGTGATAGTAGGGAAGTTCGATATGTTTTTGAGGGGCAGCATCGCAGTCGAAATTTTATCGCTTTTTATTACACTTATACAGTGACCAGTGGGTCCGGTAAAGACCGGACAACAACTAGGTATCACTTTATGGTTGTGGGAATGTCTACTCCTTCAGCAACTCCCACTCTTGAAGTATCTCGAGCAGGATTTGGATCTAAGTTAGCCGGGTTTTTTGGTGCTAAAGATCTGCAACTTGAGAGTGAAGTTTTTAATGATGCTTTCCGTATTGAGACCGATAATGACAAATTTGCCTACGATGTATTGCATCCGCGCACGATGCAGTGGATGCTCGAGGATCAGCGATTTGTGACAGCGCCATTTCGTTTTGAACGTTCCGATTTGTTGACTTGGCAGCAGCATCGGATGGATACCGAGTTGATTATGCCAACCCTAAATTATCTTTGCGATATTGTTGATGCAGTTCCAGCATTTGTTTGGGACAGGCGTTAGTCTAATAAGTACGGTCGCCATTTAGGGTGGTGACCATAAGGAATGGGGTTAGCGCTATGACGTTTACGCTAGGTGCGGTAATCGTAGGAATTGTGATTGTCTTTATTCCAGTCCTATATGTGGTTGTTGCCTATAACGGCTTTATTCGTCAGCGTAATACGGTCGCTGAGAGTTGGAGACAGGTTGATGTGGAGCTTCAGCGTCGCCATGACTTGATTCCAAATATCATTGAAACAGTTACTGCCTCAGCAAAATTCGAACGAGATACGCTGACCAAAGTGACTCAAGCACGAACCAAGGCACTATCAGCGCATGCGGATTCAGCCAGTGGGGTAAGCCAGCAAGCTCAGGCCGAGCAAGAATTGACAGGAGCATTGCGTGGACTTTTTGCAGTTGCCGAGAGCTACCCAGAGCTCAAAAGTAGTCAGAATTTTCTTCAGCTTCAAACCGAGCTTGCTACTACCGAGGATCGGATAGCTGCCGGTAGACGTTTTTACAATGGAAATGTTCGGGCGCTAAATATTCGAGTTGAATCCGTTCCATCGAACTTTGTCGCCCATGCCTTTGGCTTTACTCAAGCTGAATATTTTGAAATAGATGATCCTGCGGTTCGCGCACCCATTGATATGCAAGGGGCATTCGATGAGCTGAATAATCCGGGGCAGCCTACTTAGTGGGCGGCTATGGTCACTATTGTGTGAGGCACAGGATCGGCTTGCTTGACATAAGAACTGGGAGTACTGCACGTGAGTGATCTGGAAGAACTGGCTGCTTTAGTTCGGGAACTTGCCGTAGTGCATGGCAAAGTTACTTTATCTTCGGGCAAAGAAGCGGATTATTATGTGGACCTGCGGAGAGCAACTTTGCATCACCGGGCTGCGCCTTTAATTGGAAAGTTGCTCCGTGAGATCACCGCAGATTGGGATTTTGCTGCCGTTGGGGGGTTGACTCTCGGTGCAGATCCGGTTGCTACTGCTGTTATGCATGCACCAGGGCGTCCGATTGATTCATTTGTGGTCCGCAAGGCAGCGAAAGCGCACGGGATGCAGCGGCAGATTGAAGGGCCGGATATTGTCGGTAAACGTGTTCTTGTTGTGGAAGACACGACAACAACAGGTAACTCTCCGCTGACTGCTGTACATGCTTTGCGGGCTGCCGGAGCTGTTGTTATTGGGGTGGCAACAGTGGTGGATAGGGCTACTGGTGCGCAGGATGTGATAGCTCAGGAGGGGTTGCCTTACCGTTCCATCCTTAGTTTGACTGATCTCGGATTGTCTTAGGATGCAGTGCGGTTGGGTTGGGCGACAGCTCTTTTTAGGAGCTTCTGCAGCTACGGTTCTCAGTGTCGTGGTCGGACGCATGGATGTACAGAAAGTTACCAAGCCCTTGATCGCGCCAGCGCTTGCTATAACCGTTATACACAAGCGACAGCAACTTGGTCGTATTGATTTCGCACTACTGCTTATGGGTTTAGGCGCAGCCACTATTGGCGATATTTTACTGATAGATCCAGATGATGATCAGAATTTGATGAAAGGCGCTTCTTCGTTTGCGGTCATGCAATCAGCTTATTCCGCAATCTTATTCAGGCAAGGGGCCCGACCTCATTTCCAGACTTCACTTCCTCGTGCAGTAGCGTGGGTGCTGGCAGCAGCGGCTATGGCAAGACGGATTCCTCAGGTTGCGATTCCGTTGTCTGGCTATGGTGGATTCCTTAGTTCAACTGCAACGTTATCGGCTGATAGCGCACTAGCTTCGGGAGGTAAATCTTTTGCTACAGTGGTGATTCCGGGATTAAATCGGCGTAGTTGGTTAGGTATCGGTGGTGTAGTATTTAGCCTTTCGGATGCTCTCATTATCTTCAGAAAAATGTTCTTGCGCAGCAGTAGATCTCGAAACATAAGCGAGGGAATGATTTTAGCGACATATGCGCTTGCACAATTTTTGCTTGTTGAAGGAATGCTCGCCCTGGCGGGTCGAACAAAAGATGTACATCATCTTGTCAAATAATGCTTACGTTCTTCTGGTGAGAATTTTTCTATGGCATAACGAAGCGTAGTCCTTGACAGAAGTTCGTGATGGTTTTCGAGAAAAGATCGCAAAACAGAAATATCACGATTGCCGACCTCTTTGAGCATCCAACCCACACCTTTAGCAATGAGATCCTGCGGATCGTTGAGCAGTTGTAGTGCGTATGTGAGAGTAAGGTCAAATTTTTCTGCACGGATATGGGCAAGCGTTGATATAATGGCTATTCTTTTGTCCCAGAGCGAGTGAGAAACTACCAGTTCATCGAGTTCTTTGTGCCCATTGTGAAGAGACCAGGGACCAGTTATGTAGGGGGCCATCGAATCGACCAGGTCCCAGTTATTAATGTGGTCTTTCATGCTCAATATTACCTCAACGATCGAGCGTTGTAGGGTTTCGTCCGAAGCTTTTGCTGCTCTGCTAAAGCTATCAACTAGCAGGAGTATCCCGGTTAAACGTGCTTCGTGATAATTATTCCTGAGTAAGATTTTTGCCTCATCAGGAGTCACTAACTCGCGATAACGCCGCGCAATAGACCGCTGTAATGGAACTGTCACCCCAAGAAAACTATCGCCATCGCCATAACCGCCCGGATAGACTTGAAAAAAACGTTCTTTAGCAGTCACCAAGTCAGGGTTGGCGAGAGCTTTGAGCTCAGCCACAATCTGTTCAGATACGTTAACGCTAGCTGCCATGATGACAAGTATCGCCTTATGGCAAACTCGAAAAGTGCCAGAGTCTGAGTTATCTGCCGAACCAGGACCAACAGAGTGGGGTGAAAACCTTAATGGGGTCGGTCCATGGAGAGTCGAATATGGTACTGAGCCGCCCACGGAGCCGCATTTTGATGCAGAATTATTACGTGATGGTGACCGCCGCAATGTGGTTGATGCATACCGATATTGGACAAGAGAAGCGATAATTTCTGATATTGACACTCGTCGGCACAGCCTGCATATTGCTATTGAAAACTTTACTAATGATGCAAATATTGGAACTGTGGTACGAACAGCTAACGCCTTTGCTGTGGACTCTGTTCATATTGTGGGGCGTAAGCGTTGGAATCGGCGCGGTGCCATGGTCACTGATCGATATCAGCGTTTGAGGCATCACGAAGATATTGCAGAACTTATTGATTACGCGGCAGAGCAAGGATTAACAATTGTTGCTGTGGATAATGTTCCTGGTTCGGTTCCGTTGGAAACTGCACGGCTACCCCGTAATTGCCTTTTGCTTTTTGGACAAGAAGGTCCTGGGGTTAGTTCAGATGCCAAGCTGGCCGCTGTTCAGACGGTATCGATCGCCCAATTTGGCTCTACGCGCAGTATTAATGCTGGGGTAGCAGCCGGAATTGTCATGCACACCTGGGTATGCCAGCATGCCGATCTTGGGCGTGCCTGGAAAAATTAAGCAACCGGCTCACCTGAAAGGGTCGGTAGTGGAAATTTAGTACTTAAACAGGCAGTATAAGTCTATGCGTAACCTGTGGTCTGCTCGAGCTAACAGTGCCGAAGAGGCAGTTTTCACCCGGCATCTTCGCCCGTTATTTAGTATTCCGGGTACGTCATTGGGTGTTGTAGCCTGGCCACCGGTTCGGCGTGAAAAACTTTTTGTTAATTGGCATTACTGGTGGCAGGCCCATTTGATTGACACTATGGTGGACGCGGCTGTCCGCAGCCCACGGCTTAAGCGGCGGCGACGGATTGCTTTGTTAATCAGAACTCATCGCTTGCGCAACCTTGGGCGCTGGACTAACAGTTATTACGACGACATGGCTTGGCTGGCGATAGCGTTAGAGCGAGCATGTCGGTTAGTTTTTATCGACAAGCGAAAAGCTCTTTCTTCCTTGGAATCTCAACTCATTGATGCCTGGGTACCAGATTTAGGTGGGGGTATTCCTTGGCGAAAACACGATAAGTTCTTTAACGCCCCGGCCAATGGTCCGGCTGCCATAGTTTTGGCGCGAAATGGCCGGCAATGGCGGGCCCAGGCAATGGTTGATTGGATTGATGCGAACCTGCGAGACCCTGAGACTGGCTTAATTTTTGATGGCAAACGCGAAAATGGGGAATTGGAACGCAATAAGTTCACTTACTGTCAAGGAGTAGTTCTTGGGGCTGAAACTGAGCTGGCCATTGCTACCGGTGAAAAACGTCATGCGGAACGGGTTCATCGTTTGGTGGCTGCGGTCGATCGCCATATGAGTAACAATGGCGTGATTAGGGGTGATGGGGGTGGTGATGGCGGATTATTTAATGGCATCCTGGCCCGTTACCTTGCTGTTGTTGCATCAAGCCTGCCGGGTGATGACCCCAAAGATGAATATGCCAGAACCACAGCCCGCAATCTTGTGCTGACTTCTGCTGAAGCAGCCTGGGAGAATCGACTGCAGGTTGATGGTCTGCCCCTATTCAGCGCAGATTGGTCACAACCAGCTCGTATGCCAAGTTCGCATGCAGGGTTTTCCAAATATACTGGAGGTGCAGTTGTGTCTTCCGAAGTCCCCGAACGTGATTTATCTGTTCAAATTAGTGGTTGGATGCTGTTGGAAGCTGCCTATGTAGTGGCGCAGTAACCTCTTTGATATGCGATGAGGAGTGCTATGAGATATTGGCTTGTCGCTCTTATGTTGGTATTGGTTATTGTCGGTTCGGGTTGCGCCGCAGCAGAACCGGATGCGGCTTCAAGTTCACAGTCTGGGGTCATCAGCAGCGGTGGAGTTGATCGTTCATATATTGTGCACGTTCCCCCGGTGCTCGCTCAGCCATTATCCTTGGTGATTAATCTTCATGGTGGTGGCGGAACGGCAGAGGGTCAGGCACGTTTGACTGGCTACGATGCTGTTGCCGATAGCAACGGTTTCCTTGTCGTGTATCCGCAAGGTATAGATAAGAACTGGGCAGATGGACGAGGTGCAACACAACCAGATCGCAATGGGGTAGATGATGTCCAGTTCATCTCAGATGTGATTGATCGATTAATTAGCGAATATGGGGTAAGTCCTGAGCGAATTTTTGTTACCGGGATGTCTAATGGTGCCTTTATGGCAGAGCGTCTTGCCTGCGATTTGTCGACAAAAATTGCTGCTATTGCGGCAGTAGCGGGAACCCAAGGTCGTGATCTTAGTTGTGCCCCAGTTAACCCTGTAAGTGTTATGCAGGTTCATGGAACTGAAGATCCTATTGTTCCCTACTTTGGGGGAACAATGTTGGGGCGAGGCGGTTTTAGTGACATTATTGGTGCTGAACAAGCTGAAATGCGTTGGCGTGAAATAAACAATTGTACTTCGACTAGTGAGACTCCGGTTCAAGATTTAGAACCAGATGGAACAAGCGTTATTGTTCGAACATCTATGGGGTGTTCGGCTGGTGCTGAAGTGAAATTTTATAAAGTTCTTGGTGGTGGGCATAGCTGGCCAGGTGGATCTCAATATTTACTAAATATTTTGGTGGGTAGTATTTCACAAGAACTTTTCACTAGCACGGTAAGCTGGGATTTTTTTGCACGGCACCCCAAACCGTCCCGCTAGCTCCTTGTGTAGTTAATAGAATCTGCACACCAACATTATTGGGATAGTGGCACCGGTTGGTTTTTCGGCCACTGGCTGCTGGGAGTTAGCTACAAAGTCTGATCAGTTAGGGTGAAAGCAGGTCAAAGAGGCCACAAATCATTAACGAACGGATATTAGGTGATGAGTGTGAGAGAAAAAGCAACACGGGCGGGCGTTGTAGCTGCGGCAATAACTTTGTCCCTATCGTATTCAGTCTCTTCAGCTTTTGCCGAGGGCGTACCCGAGAGTTCTGAGCCAAATTTTTCTGATTGCCAGTCCTGGCACACCGAAGTCTTAGCTTCTGGATTTAATTCGCTGGAAAACCTTGCTTTTGATGACAGAGGAAAAATGCTGGTTTCGCAGCATGATTTACTCACCGGTATCGGGTCTTTCTTTGCTTTTGCCCCAGATGGTACGACTAACCCAGTCATTGATTCGATTGCTAACCCTGGTGGAATTGTGGTGAACGGGGAGACCGCCTATATCAATACCGCTGACTCCTTCGTTTCAGCGTTAACAAATAATGCAAATGGCACAGTCGAGCTGGTAAACCTTGATTCAGGTGAATACTCAACGTATGCATCAGGTTTAACAATGCCAAACGGGTTAGCAATTCTTCCTGATGGTACGGCGATCACCAGTCGTATGGCCGGTGCAAATACCGGCTTGTTTTCTTCGCAACCAGGTTCGGACTCACCGGAACCTTATGCGCTTCAAGGTGTCAGTGTTAACGGAATTGCCCTAGAGGAAACCGGTCGATGGTTATACACCATTAGTTCGGTTGCTCAGGTCACCACTGTGTATATCATTGACACTCTTGACCCTGCGGCTCCGCCGCAGCAATTTGAGCTTCCAGGCTTTGGATTATTGAATTTTGGTGACGATTTAACAGTAGATGCTGAGGGCGTAGTGTATGCCGCGCTTGATCTGCAAGGTCTTGTTGCGCGGCTTGATACCAAAACTGGTGAAAGTTGCACTATCGCAACCGGACAACCCGGGCTTTCTTCAGTGCGTTTTGGTGCTGGTCCGGGGTGGGATGAACATTCGCTTTACGGCACAACATTGTTGGGCTCAATCATCCGTATCTCTGCCACCTAAGTTAGCTTTAGGCTTCTTCAGTATCGATGGGGCAACGCATTTCCTTGCGGTATTGGTAGATTCCGATTCCGGTACCAATCACAAGGAAAAGCACCATGATGAGGGCAATCCCATGGATCAACCAGGGACGGCCAGATAGTGCCGAACCGAAGTAGAAACCAAGCAAAATGAGTACCGGTGCCCAGATGACTGCGCCAATGATGCTGGCAATGGTGTAGCGCCGCGGGTCCATACCCGCGGCGCCTGCCATTATCGGGCAAAGAGTGCGTATCCAGGGAACCCATCTGGCGATAAGTACTGCCCAAAACCCATGTTGTGTCATGAGTGCTTGGGCGCGATCAAGATTACCTTGATGAAGATATTTCCCGTTTTTGCGTGCAGAAATCTTTTTTCCGGCATGTGTACCCATGCGATAGCCAACATGGTTTCCGAATACCGCCGCTGCTGCTGTCCCAGCGGCAAGCGCCCAGGCATTGACTGATCCAGCCCCGTGTGCGGCAAGAAGTATTCCCGCAGTAATGAGCAGAGAATCCCCTGGCAAAAATAGCCCAAGAATAAACGCGCATTCTAGAAAAACAAATATCAATACAAGAATCCACACCATGGTGATGCCGGTGTGCTGAAGATTAAAGAGGTCCATTACTGAGGGTGCTGCTGAGAGCTAAGCCGTGCCGGACCGCTTGGTGAGCAGTCGCTTGGTGACTTCAATAATGGCAGGCAGAATTGAGATGAGAACAATCAACAGAAAGATTGCCTCGACGTGGTCTTTAATGAATCCAATATTGCCAAGGAAATATCCCGCTACCGTGACGCCGCCACCCCATAAAATACCGCCAAAAATGTCGTAGGCGAGAAACGTTCGATAGCGCATCGCCGAGACCCCGGCGAGCACCGGGGTGAAAGTGCGGACGATAGGGACAAAACGAGCAAGGATGATGGTCTTTGGTCCATGTTTTTCAAAAAATTCGTGTGATTCTGTGACGTATGCCTTCTTGAAGAACCGAGAGTCTTCTTTACGAAATAATGCTGGGCCAATTTTCCGGCCAATAAAGTAGGCGGTTTGATCGCCCAGAATTGCCGTTAGCGGTACCAGAATGAGCAAAACCCAAATATTAACCGGAGGGTTAGGGGCTGCCGCGAGCAAACCTCCAGTAAAGAGCAAAGAATCTCCGGGAAGGATAGGAAATAGCAGACCAGTTTCTATAAAAACTATTAGTAGAATGCCGGGAAGGACTGCATGAGCTAACGGTCCTCCATCTGTGAGCAGGTACATGGGATCTAAAATTTGTGGCAGTAACGCCAGATTTGTTGTCACGGTCTCACTTGCTGCATGCACAATCACGGCCTTAACAGTACCGTTGTAAGTGGCCGGATCGCACCATCAGAGCGCTTATCGGCAATATTCTCAGCAGGTACTTAGTTTCCATGAAGGTTCCGGCTGAGTTTGGGCTGGTCATCTCTTGCTAACGTGGCCTTGCCATACTGCTAGTACAACTTCACGTCAGAAGCGTTGAACACCGCATTTACCCGTAATTGGAGGAAACTCACCGATGCCTATCGCCACCCCCGAAGCTTATGCAGACATGCTTGGCCGCGCCAAGGAAAACTCGTATGCTTTCCCTGCCATTAACTGTGTTGGATCAGAGAGTGTTAATGCTGCTATTAAAGGTTTTGCTGATGCTGGCAGTGACGGCATTATCCAATTTTCGACAGGCGGAGCGGAGTTTGCCTCTGGTCTTGGTGTGAAAGATATGGTGACCGGTGCTGCAGCGTTAGCGGAGTTCGCGCATGTGGTTGCTGCCAAGTATGACGTGACTATTGCTCTGCATACCGATCACTGCCCCAAAGATAAGTTGGATACCTATGTGCGTCCTTTGATCGCGTTAAGTCAGCAGCGAGTGGATGCTGGCTTAAATCCGTTATTCCAGTCTCATATGTGGGATGGTTCGGCTATTGCGATTGATGAAAATTTGGCAATCGCCAAAGAGCTTTTAGCGTTGTCTGCGGCTGCCAAAATTATTCTTGAGATTGAAATTGGTGTTGTTGGTGGTGAGGAAGATGGTGTTGAAGCTGAGATCAATGACAAGCTGTACACCTCTAGTGAAGACTTCGCCAAAACTGTGGATGTGCTCGGTGCCGGTGATTCGGGTTCGCGGTATCTGCTTGCCGCTACCTTCGGCAATGTGCATGGTGTGTACAAGCCAGGCAATGTAAAGCTGAAGCCTGAGGTATTGGCTGAAGGTCAGCGTGTTGCTGCAGAAAAGCTCGGATTAGCTAGTGGATCAAAGCCTTTCGACTTTGTTTTTCATGGCGGATCAGGATCATTGAAGAGTGAAATTGATGAAGCGCTTAGTTATGGGGTGGTAAAGATGAACGTGGACACCGATACTCAGTATGCTTTTAGCCGTCCTATCGCTGGGCATTTTTTCACCAACTATGATGGGGTGCTCAAAGTTGATGGTGAGGTTGGTAATAAAAAGGTGTATGACCCACGCAGTTACCTGAAACTAGCTGAGGCCAGCATGACAGCACGAGTCATCGAGGCTTGCAACGATCTTAAGTCAGCAGGGCGGTCGATTTCGGCAAGCTAGCTGCCAATAAAAATGGGGTACCTCAGATTCTGAGGTACCCCATTTTTATGTGAGTTTATGAATGGCAAATTTTCCAATCACCATCAACCTCAGAAAGATTGATGAGATTAGTGATTTTATTGTCAGGAGCATCAGAAAAGTATGTGGTGACATTTGCCTCTGCGGTTTTGCCACTGATGATTACTTTTTGCACCTGATCTAGCAAGGGGAAGCGTTTCTGAGCAATCAGACCATCGCGTGCGGTGGTAATAGTGTTTTGATCGGTACCTGCGTAAAAGTCATGCAGCTGACCGCAGGTAGCGGCTTGCAGTTTCGGCAGATTTACCGACTGCAAAGCGGCAAAAAAATCGGTAATTGCAGAACTGACTTTCTCTTCAGCGCTGGGCGCAGCGGTGTTGTGGTTTGTGGCGGAAGGCAAGGTGTAGACAAAAATCGCAGCAATTATGCCAAGGAGAAGTGCCACAGCAATAGCAACAAGAACCCGTCCGTACCGTTGAGGTTGCTTTGGTGTGGATTGTTTAGCCATGCGCTGAGCCTAGCGAGTGACGTGAGTTGTGTGATTTTTGGCATGTTGTGGTTGCCCTTATTTGTGGGGGCTTGCTTTTTCGGTG
>JBOFCS010000049.1:0-25784 GCA_051646185.1 Mycobacteriaceae bacterium
ATCTTTGATTCAATCACGGAAAGTGGCCTTTCGTCCATCGGAGATCACACCTCGGGTAGCAATTTCAGCAATGACGTCTACTAGCAGACGTCGTTCTACAGTCTTAATTCGTTCATGCAAAGTTAGTTCGTCGTCATCATCAAACACGGGTACCGCTTCCTGGGCCAGGATCGGCCCAGTATCTAACCCGGAGTCAACCAAATGAACAGTCGAGCCTGTTAGCTTCACCCCATATTCCAGCGCTGCCGGTACCGCATGCGCACCGGGAAAAGCGGGTAACAATGCTGGATGGGTATTGATGACGCGTCCACTAAAGCGACCCAAAAATTGGGGCCCAAGAATTTTCATAAACCCGGCAGATACCACCAGGTCTGGAGCAAATACCGAAACAGCGTCAGTTAATGCGGCGTCCCAGGCCGCTCTATCCGGATAGTCCCGGATGCTCACCTTAAAATGTGCAATGTCTGCCGCCTCGGCGATGCCAGTTGCGGGACAGTCACGGTCAACGCCCAGCGCCACCACAAATGCAGGATAAGCCGCATTCTGCGCTGCAATCAAAGCTTGCAACAGCGAACCCGTACCTGAAGCCAACACCAGAACTCGAGTTGACGAAGAAGTCAACCGCTGTAATTCACCTGAAGCGTCCAGCGCTCCCACTCCCATCAACCATAAGTTCGGTAACTGGCAAACCCCAGCCGCAGTGCAGCCTAGTCGCTATCTTCTTCACGGTTCTCCCCCAGGTCTACTGCCGCAACAGCGTCAACGATCTCACTGTTAGTGTCGCCGTTTTTTTGCCCTTGATCTTCGCCTGTGGAAACCGGGGCTTGAACACCGGACAATTCACCCTGCACGTCAGCTAAATTCTGCGTCACACCACTGCCCCCGCCGAGTATTAACATCGCAGCAAGCCCTATCACAAACATCCAGGCCAAGGTAAAAGCGGCGTAGGTCAACGCATCAACTCCTACGTAACCAAATTTCCCCAGATTCCCCCCCGCCGCAACACTGACAAATACCAGCACAGTAGTGGCGGTGGTAGCTGCAATCGCAACTTTTTGGAAAGCTACCGAAAGTGCAGTCGGATGTTGCGCGCATTGCCTTCCCACCACAACAGCTGCGCAAAGCGCAATGGCGATCAACCCAATAACAATGCCACCGCCCGGCGGAGCGGGAGCAGCACCTAATACCGGCAGTCCAGGAAGTCGCCCCCCGACAACATTAAAAAGACCAAAACTTGCATCACCAATTTTTACGCTGGACCCAACAATCATCGCCGAAGTCCCCGTAATCACGTTGGGTAGGTAGAGGACCGATAACAGTGTTAACCCTAAACTGCCACCAAATCCGCCACCTGATTCAACAAGAATACCCACTGTCGACCATTTGACGCACAAAGCAACCACTGCCACCACAGCAGAACCAACCCACAGAGCAAGAGCTCCGCTTAGCCCTGCATGAACGGCGTCCCAAGCCCATCCAGGCACCCCATACTTACTGCCTAAACTCCTGCCAAGATGGCGACCTAGACCAATCATCGCACCAAGGCCGTGTATAGCAGCAACCCAAAGGAAAGCATTCAGGGCATTGGGCGGACTAAGATTGACTACCGTCGAGGCATCTTGAATAACAGCCAGGCAAACGGTTGTGACAAAAAGCGGTGCACCAAGGGCAGCAAATAGTACCAGGCGAGCTTCCCGCAGTGCTGTGGCTGGTGTTACTGCTCGAGATGTCACCCACGCTGTGGCCCAGATCATAACCACCGTTGGCAACAGTGGCATTACTCCAAGAAAGACCCCACCAATGGTCGCTTGCACTTGATGTATGGCAAGCCAGAGTGCCGCCACTGCCCCAAAAGCTCCAGTAAAGGCACTTTTGGAAGCAAAAAGCACGGCAAGGGCAACCAATGAAACAACAGCCAACCCAACTGCCGAGGGCGCAAACGCCACCGTAACTAAATCACGAGTACGTTGCTTTTCCACAGGGACCTGTTGGTGGCTCGTCCGACCCCGACTCAACTTAGAACTCATTCCTTCAACAGTGGCAGCTTACTACTGTCTTGAAGCTCAGGCGCGCCGTTATGAGTTTGACAAAATACCCTAAGGGCGCGGGCTCTGATCACCTGTTCTGTTGCTCTCATCCGCTGCTTGTGAGCCAAAGCTGCTTGGTGAAGCAGAGTCTGGAGCACCAAAAACCGGATACTGCGGCGCCGATAAGGTGCTCGACTGTTCGCTGTAGGCTTGAGCCGATCCGTACGGCATATCACTTTGTTCAGGAGCGGAATATAAAGGTGCGCTCGGTTGCTTTTGCGTCGAATCAAAAGATATTCCAGGCGCCTGTGACCAAGAAGGCTCAAATGCGCTTGCACCAGAAAAGCTTTCGGTACTAAAACTCGATTGCTCCTGAATGCTCCCTGGTACAAAAGTGGTTGAGCCTCCACCACTTTGCGTGGGGTCTGCCGTTTGCACATAATCCGATGGATCAGCGCTTAGCTGACCCGACTGAGACACCTCAGGCTGACCATAGGATTGCTGACTCTGATCTTGCTGCCTATAGCTAGCTTGGTCGTAGCTTGGTTGCGGATAAGGGTGAGAACCGTACTGCACTGATTGCTGATACTGCTGACCAAAGCCCTGCTGCACATGGCTCTGTTGTCCATAACCAGCACCAAAACCTTGCTGGCCGTAGCTCTGTTGTCCATAACCAGCACCAAAACCTTGCTGGCCGTAGCCCTGTTGTCCATAACCAGCACCAAAGTTTGGGGTTTTGACTGGAACTTTTAGCACTCCAGTTTCAAATAACAGAACAGCGATAATCGTGACGGTTTGAAGAAAGTTCACTACCGCGATGAGGATAAGCCCCACCCCAGAATCAACAGAATCATCCAGTCCAACTATAAAAATTATAGCGATAAGGAATCCCAGCACCGCATAAATAACAGCTGACTGAATCCGACTTTCTTGTTTAGGCAGTAGCGAAACCACAAGAACTAGTGCAGCCAGAAGCGGAAGAAAGACAATAAGTACTGGGGACACGCCTCCATTTGTAACCATCTCAAAAAAAGAGTTGGACGAAGTTTTATCTTCCGATCCGCCGAACCCTTCAATCGTTACTGTGACGGCCGGAGCGAAACCCAGGAGAAAACTGATGAGCCCCAGTCCAATGGCACCTAAAGATAAAAAGAAAGGCAAGCCTTTAGTTCCTGTAGCTCCCACTGCGGCATCCGCACTAGGCTGTCCGGCACTGACTGAGTCCGAACTTTGTTGCACGGGCTGCCCATAACCAGGCCCGCCAGGTGAATAGGTCATCAACTCTCCTAGATTCCAGTACGATGTGATGCTCACGCTAGTACACAAAGGCAGTGCACCTACACCACTGCCCACTTTCTTGGTTACGGCTGCACTGAATATAAGGCTTAACCCAAGCCTTATGCACAACGAGTTCGGGGCCTTCTAAGTTAGAAGGCCCCGAACTCGTTACCGGAATTTAAATCGACTGCAAGATCTCTCGAGCCAATGCCGCAGTCTCCGATGGGGTCTTGCCCACCTTTACTCCCGCTGCTTCGAGAGCATCTTTCTTCGCCTGGGCAGTTCCCGAAGAACCGGAGACAATTGCTCCGGCATGGCCCATAGTTTTGCCCTCTGGAGCGGTGAAACCAGCAACGTAACCCACAACCGGCTTGGTCACATGAGCCTTGATGTAATCGGCAGCGCGCTCCTCAGCATCACCACCGATTTCCCCGATCATGACAATGATCTTTGTCTCTGGATCTTTTTCAAAAGCTTCAATGGCATCGATGTGGGTGGTGCCAATAACTGGATCACCACCAATGCCAATTGCTGTCGAGAAGCCGAAGTCCCTGAGCTCAAACATCATTTGGTACGTCAGGGTACCTGACTTGGACACCAGACCCACGGGGCCAGTGCCGGTGATGTTATTGGGAGTGATGCCAACCAAAGACTCACCTGGGGTAATGATTCCTGGACAGTTTGGGCCAATAATGCGAGTCTTCTTACCTTGTGACTCATTATAGGCCCATACGTAAGCCGAATCCTGCACCGGAATGCCCTCAGTGATCACAACAAGTAACGGAATTTGCGCATCAATGGCTTCAATAATAGCATCTTTCGAAAATGCCGGTGGCACAAAGGCAATCGAAACATCGGCCCCAGTTGCGGCCATCGCTTCAGCAACCGTGGCAAAAACTGGAAGCTCAACTGCTGCACCTTGTGCATCGGTATGCGAGACCGTAGTGCCAGCTTTGCGAGCATTAACACCACCCACAATACGAGTCCCCGCCTTGAGCATCAGGGCGGTGTGCTTGGTACCTTCGCCGCCGGTGATGCCTTGGACGATAACCTTGGACTCTTTATTCAAGAAAATAGACATCTATTCATTAGTCCTTACTTGGCTGCTGCCAGTTCGGCGGCCTTGTCGGCAGCCTCGTCCATTGTGGAGACAACGGTGACCAACGGATGCGCGGCCTCCGCAAGAATGCGTCGACCTTCATCGACATTATTGCCGTCTAAACGAACGACCAATGGCTTAGTCGCCGCAGCGCCAAGTATTTCCAAAGCCGAAATAATGCCATTAGCCACGGCATCACAAGCTGTAATGCCGCCAAAGACGTTAACAAAAACGCTCTTCACCTGCTCATCACCCAAGATAACGTCCAACCCGGCAGCCATTACCTTGGCCGAGGCGCCACCACCAATATCGAGGAAGTTGGCGGGTTTTACCCCACCGTGGGCTTCACCGGCATAAGCAACAACATCGAGGGTTGACATAACCAGCCCAGCACCATTTCCAATAATGCCTACCTGGCCGTCCAACTTGACGTAGTTAAGGTCGTTTTCTTTGGCCTTAAGCTCCAGTGGGTCGGTGGCATCTTTGTCTTCAAACTCAGCATGACCTGGCTGACGGAAAGCAGCGTTTTCATCCAAAGTCACTTTGCCGTCGAGAGCAAGGATCTGATCATCGGGGGTGCGCACCAACGGGTTAACCTCAACTAAGGTCGCGTCTTCTTTAATGAAAACTTCCCATAGTTTCTGAATTGTTATCGCTGCAGCATCAAGTACTTCCGCTGGTAACTTACCGGCTTCTGCGATGTGACGGGCAAAGGCAAGATCCACACCTTTAACAGCATCAACTGGGATTTTGGCCAGTGCATCTGGGTTTTCTTCAGCTGTTACTTCAATCTCGACACCACCTTCTACCGAGCACATTGCCAGATAGGTCCGGTTAGTGCGATCGAGCAGGAAGGAGATGTAGTACTCCTCAGAAATATCACTGGCCTCAGCGACCAATAATTTCTTAACAATATGACCCTTGATATCAAGGCCAAGGATGCTTTCAGCATTTGCGACTGCTTCTGCTACGTCCTTTGAATATTTGACGCCGCCGGCTTTGCCGCGACCTCCAACTTTCACCTGAGCCTTGACCATCACGGGTTTGCCTATTTCCTCGGCTATGGCCCGTGCACCGTCGACCGTGTCAGTAACACGCCCGGCAGATGTTGGCACGTTGTGCTTGGCGAACAGTTCCTTCGCCTGGTATTCGAAGAGATCCATCAGCTCACCGTCTGTCTACGTTGACGCCCGTTCCTATTGATGTGGAACCGGGCCATTATTGGGGGTTGCAATTGGGACTGTAACCAGTCGAAAGAATAAGCCAACTACCGCTCCAACAGTATGTGGTCTAGGTCACTTATTTAGCGTCGTTTTTTGGAGGATTTAGTTGACAAAAGCGGGTCGGGCTGAACCAGAAAAGCGGCCCCAATAAACAGTAAAACAGCCAGAATAGCTGGGATAACAGCAGCTGTGGGAGAAGGATCGATGAAGCGCTGTGCAGTTAGTGGCCAGCTTAATAAGTAAACAGCAATTCCAGCTGACATAGCCAATGCAAGAATCCGCGCTTGACGGGCGGAAGACTTCAGAGCAACTGTGGCGCTAACAACAATCCCCCCGGCGAAAATCAGCTGCATCCAGACGTCCACTCCTGGCGGAAATTGCCCGAGCCAAGGCGCCACTTGCACTGAACCTCGATACAACGGCAAACATAGGGCCAGTACCGCGCAGATTGTTGCAGCACCAAGAACACCCATAAAACTTTTTCTCACTACAACTCTTGAGGTAAACCCAACAGAGTCCCGCTGGGCCGCACTAGCTACTCCAATAGCAATAAGAGTTGCTAACAGGGTGAACCATGAACAGATAAGCACATAGCCACCTACCTGCAACACCGATCGATAATCAACCAAAGCAAAGGCAATTGATTGCCCAGCCTGGGCAGAAACCCCCATCAAGGTCAATAAAAAAACAGCAACTGCAGGTTGTGCAGCTTCAGCAAAATCTCTAAAGAACAACCAAACGCTGGCAGCGGCTAGTAAAATCCCGGCAAGGATGACCAGCCGAACCCCGTATTGAGCATCTGATACCGACTCAGTTGAGTGCTCTGACACCGGCAGCACCGCCCCCGCTATAGCGCAAGTAGCCGTGCTCAGCCCCAATATTCCCACTACACGGTGGGCCCGGGTAACAAAATCTGGACTGTAGCCACTAATCGATGAAACGCGGACTGAATTTTTGCTCAGCCCTTGCCTAACTCCTTTTTTGACCGTACTAATAGCTCTAATGCCGGTTCTATCTTTGGATCTCAAAACCATAGCTGGGCGCAGCGATATCGAACACAGCAGTAAACCAACCGAACAAAAAAACACCACCCAGGAACCAATCCCGGTGCCTATTGCTTCTCCGGATTTAAGTCCCACCACTAATCGGATTATTGCCAATTGTCCGAGAGTTATCCCAACCCCAGCCAATATTGCGCTTGCTACTGAAAAATTATTGGAGGTAAGTGCACTAGCTGCACCAATTACTGCGACAAAAGCCAGCACTACAGCAGCTACCGCTAACCATAACGGACCTTGCACACTAGGGTAGACCAACACCACAAGATCCGTACTGGTCAATGGCGCTAAAAACTCGCCCACAGCTACACCGACGGACAAGATCACCACTGCTGTGGACATCGGCCAGCCAACATGGTGCGCGACAGTGTGATTAACCCCGTCGGAATCCTCTTGCCCTTTTACAAGGTGGCTATCAAGTTCCGTAGCGTGATACGAGGCTATTGCTCCACCCAGACCGGCAAGCACTGCAACAGCATGTCCAAGCAAAACCACATAGATTGACCAGCCAAACTCTATCTGACCAGCTGAAATTGGCTGAAATAACTCCAGTCGATTGGCATTAATCGGTTGCGCAAGTAGTTGAATATCCAAAATTAGCAAGCCGATAGATGACATACCGGCTCCAGCAAGAACAGCAGCAGCCGTGATTATCCGGCGACACAAGACTGCAGTAAGAGCGTATAAAGCCGGAATCATTGAGAGGATAGCTGCTGCCACCGCCGCTGGCTGTGTATAGGTCAGCAAACTAGTACTGCTGCGTGTTATAAATTGCTTAGTATCCGCTAATGGCCCCAGCGCTATTGCTAAGGACGCACAGGCGGCAAGAATGATCGAGGTGATCACCAATAGCCGCACCTTGGAGTAAAGCATCTCCTGATGTATCGCGGTGCCAGCGTCGATATCACGATCTATCTGCCCGGTTGGCATGCAAAACTCCTGAAATTTGTGCGATCACAGCGCCGCTGGTATCTAAGAACCGTACCCAACCCCGTGCAACTTCCCACCTAACACGGCCGGGTAAAGAGTTGGAAAAATTCACGGGGACACAATCTTAAAACCACAAAATCCCTGGATAGAACGTGATACATGTCATAGTTGACTAGGGAATATCTGTTAAGGGTTGCGGTTAGCGCAACCCTTTCGTTACCTTCGTAGGCGTTAGATAACAAATTGGTCACGGAAATCGATCAAGGACGAAAGGTGACAGCGCTTGTCGGAACATCGCCAAACGCTAGGCAGCACCATCAAAGTTGATCTTTCCTCATCCCCATTAGCAGCTCCCCTGGCCGAAGCTGTCAATCGAGTGCGCCGGGGCGCACACCGGTTGCCTGAACCTCCGAACTCACTCAGAGGTCGAGTTGCGGTTGTTGCAATTGCAGCTGGCGCATTGTTCGCAGCAGGGCAATCGAGTTTTTCATCAGGCTCTAGCAACTCTTCAACAACGGCACAGATTGCCTTTGTTAGTGAAGACTCCGCACTCACTGGCGCCAATACAGTCTCGAGCGACCCCGCTACCGCCTCCCTACAAACAAGTGGGCTTAACACAGAAACTTCAGATGAAACCTCCACCTCACCTGAAGTATTAAATGTTGCCAATGCGCCGGATATCGCTTCCTTCAGCTCCCAGCTTGATAAGGGTGCTCAATTCGCTCAGAAACGGGCAGACCGTGAGGCCGCAGCTCGGCGTCCATTATTTGCGCTTCCTACTACCGGAATTTTCACCTCAGTCTTCGGAATGCGCTGGGGCGCCCTCCACGCTGGGGTTGATATCGCTAACGCTATCGGTACGCCTGTCTACGCTGCGGCAGATGGCACGGTTATTGACTCCGGCCCTACGGACAGCGGTTTTGGTCAGTGGGTTCGAATTAAGCATTATGACGGCACGATCACACTCTATGGCCATATTGAGACCTATCTAGTTAAAGTAGGTCAGCAGGTCACCGCTGGTGATCAAATAGCCACCATCGGCAATCGTGGCTACTCCACCGGTCCACATCTACATTTTGAGGTATGGCTCAACGGAACCGATAAGAGCGATCCACTTCCTTGGCTCGCCGCACGCGGCATTAGCCTCGGTAAATACACCGGCTAGTCGATCAGCTTTCTTATAGTTTCACCATTGGCACTCCGCCAATAAGCATTAACCGCACCTTACCGGCGCTGCCAAAATCGATTGTTGCGGTAGCCGTTGGCCCGACACCTTGCACGGCAAGGACCGTGCCAAGTCCATACTTATCGTGACTCACCCGGTCTCCCTGTTGCAAGACAAGCACATTATTACGGCTTCGTGCTGCACCAAAACTTTGTGAGACCGAGCCCTCTCGGGTCGCAAACCCACCAGTGCTACCACTAGCTCGACCAACTGCAAAAGAATCACTAAATTCACTTCGAAGACCTGGATCCACACGACGCCAATTGATAAGTTCAACCGGAATCTCTTGCACAAAGCGTGATTCTGGGTTTGTTATCGGCTGCCCCCAAGCCGAGCGCACGATCGCTCGAGTGAGATAGAGCCGCTTACGTGCTCGGGTAATCCCCACATAGGCAAGCCTTCGTTCCTCGGCGAGTTCAGCGGGATCGCCTAGAGCCCGCATATGCGGAAATTGACCATCTTCCCATCCAGTAACAAAAACTATCGGGAACTCCAAACCTTTTGCGGTATGCAAGGTCATGAGTGTGACCACTCCTTCTTGCGAATCCGGCACCTGATCAGAATCGGCGACCAGAGAAACTCTTTCCAAGAATGCCTCAAGCGAACTAAGCTCTGCCTGCGCTTCTGCAGGAGTTACCTCCTCCGGCATATCTAAATTTTCATAGTCAGCAGAATTTGCCAAGTCTGAACTAAATTCCCTCGCCACACTGACAAGTTCATTTAAGTTATCTAAACGTGCCCCATCTTGGGGATCATGACTTGCTTCAAGCTCGCCACGGTAACCAGTACGATCAAGCACAACTTCAACAAGTTCACCAATATCAGCATCAGCAGCCGGTTCGGTGCTCTCAGGATCTCCGTTGAGGTACCTGCGCATCTCAGTCAATAATTCAATAAACGCCAGAATCATCTTTTGCGAGCGGGTATTAAGTAGCGGCACAAGACCTTCGGCCCCCGCTCTCAATGCCTGATAAAAACTCATTCCCCGTTGTTCAGCATAAACAGCAACGCAAGCTTCGGCACGATCGCCGATACCCCTCCGTGGGGTATTAAGGATGCGACGCAGGCTCACCGTGTCTTCAGGGTTATTGAGCACTCTAAGGTAGGCGACAATATCTCGAACTTCTTTTCGTTCATAAAAGCGAACGCCACCAACAACTTTGTAAGGTATGCCACTGCGAATGAAAATTTCTTCTAGCGCACGGGAAGAATTATTTGTGCGGTAAAATACCGCAACGTCCCCATAGATAATTTCGCCGTTATCAGCTAGTGCGTCAATTTCGTTGGCCACAAAGGATGCTTCATCATGTTCATTATCTGCCACATATCCGGTGATCAACTCTCCAGCTCCTGAGTCAGTCCATAACTTTTTATCCCGCCGACCAGAATTTCTGGATATCACCGCATTTGCTGCGGAAAGAATGTTCTGCGTTGATCGATAGTTTTGCTCCAACAAGATAGTTCGAGCATTAGGATAATCCCGTTCAAACTCTTCAATATTTCGGATGGTTGCTCCCCGAAACGCATAGATCGACTGATCAGCATCACCAACAACACAAAGTTCGCCGGGTGCAATCATTCCATCAAGGGCACCATCATCTTGATTTGCTAACCCAACAAGTTCCCGAACCAGTACGTACTGAGCATGATTGGTGTCCTGATATTCATCAACAAGTACATGCCGGAATTTTCGGCGGTAATATTGTGCAACTTGTGGGAAGCTCTGCAATATATTAACAGTTTCACCGATCAAATCATCAAAATCTAAAGCATTAGCCAACCGTAATCGTTGCTGATACTCCTCATAGACCGTGGCCACCAGAGTGGAAAGTTCCGAAGGGTCACTTTCGGCATCAAGTTTTGCCTGTTGCGGATCAATCAACTCATTCTTGAGGTTAGAGATACTGGTAGCCAGCAAGCGAGGGGTATAGCGTTTAACATCAATCTGCACATCTTTGGCGATCATCATCAGTAATCGACGTGAATCATCTGAATCGTAAATTGAGAAACTTGATTTAAGTCCTGGAACAAGCTCGGCTTGGGTACGCAAAATGCGCACACAGGTGGCATGGAAGGTGGAAACCCACATGGCATTTGCCCGTGGACCAATCAATGCCGCTACCCGTTCCCGCATCTCAGCGGCAGCCTTATTGGTGAAGGTAATGGCCAGAACTTGCCCGGGAGTCACCCCACGATTACCTAAGAGATAGGCGATACGCCGAGTGAGCACTGCTGTTTTCCCCGAACCAGCACCAGCAACAATCAGAAGTGGACTACCCGAATGCAACACCGCCTCACGCTGTTGAGCATTAAGCCCCTCAAGTAAGGGCTGGATGTCATGGTGGTGTTGCTGGGCTGAAGTGTTGCGATTGTGCTGTTCCATATCACTACCTACCGTACCCGGCTCTTATGACAGATACGTGCTCTGTTCACTAGCTGCGATCACGTCAACAGGCATTGGCTTATCTCAGGTGAACATGGCAAACTTTATTTCTATGCTTACCGGCCGCACCCTCTACTGCGACAGTGGGTTGTGATCGTGACAGATAGTCACTATGAGGAGAACGCTATGAGCGCTGAAATATCAGCCGAGACTGACGCTGAAGCACAGATCAACAAGCTTCGCAAAGAGATAGACCAACTAGATGCTCAGATCCTTGCCGCCGTACAACGGCGCACTGAGATTTCCCAGATCATTGGCCGAGCCCGAATGGCCTCCGGTGGCCCCCGCCTGGTCCATAGTAGAGAGATGGCCGTTCTTGAGCGCTTCAGTGCGCTAGGGCAAGAAGGCCACACTTTGGCGATGCTGTTGCTTCGTTTAGGTCGCGGTCGCCTCGGCCACTAAGAGACTCGTCTCAATCTGTACCCATGTGCCATTGACCACAGCTCGTCAAGAGTAAATACGGGTAAGGCTTACACTCAGACTCAGGTTTGCAAGTAGGCCCGACACGCGTAGGAGTGATGGACAACGTGACAATCATCGATATCACCGCTACACCGGCATGGGCAGCACTCAGCGAGCATCACCGAATAATGACCACGGTCCATCTCCGCGAAATATTTGCTGAAGACCCCACCCGCGGAACCGAGCTCACCACTACCGTTGGTGATCTATACATTGACTACAGCAAGCATCGGATAACCCGAGAGACCCTCAAACTACTGGCCAATCTGGCACGTGAGGCTGGGGTGGAAGATCTTCGAGCACAATTCTTTTCAGGAAAACATATCAACACTTCGGAAGATCGAGCGGTGCAACACCCTGCACTTCGGCTACCTGCTGGCACCAAGCACGTTGTTGATGGTCAAGACCTGATACCCGAAGTGCAGAAGGTGCTGACCCAGATGGGCGAATTCACCGACCGACTCCGTAACGGACAATGGCGTGGAGCCACCGGCAAAAAGATCTCCACCATTGTCAATATAGGTATTGGTGGTTCAGATCTGGGGCCAGCCATGGTTTACCAGGCCCTTCGTCACTATGCCTCCACTGAGCTGACTGCCAGATTTGTCTCCAATGTGGACCCCAGTGATTTAGTAGCAAAACTCACCGGACTTGACCCAGAAACCACCCTCTTTATTGTTGCCTCCAAAACCTTTTCCACAATTGAAACCCTCACTAACGCCACTGCTGCTCGTCGATGGTTATTGGATGGACTAGGTGGCGACAGTAGTGTGGTTGCCCAGCACTTTGTTGCGGTATCCACCAATGCGGAACGGGTTCACAAATTTGGTATAAATACCGAAAATATGTTTGGCTTCTGGGACTGGGTTGGCGGTCGATACTCGGTAGATTCCGCTATTGGGCTAGCCATTATGGCACTCATCGGGAAAGAAGCTTTTGCAGAGTTTCTTGACGGCTTCCATATTGTCGATCAACATTTTCTTCATACCCCACTAGAACACAATGCCCCACTACTTCTTGGGCTTATCGGGGTTTGGTACTCCAATTTCTTTGGGGCACAGTCTCGAGCGGTACTGCCCTACTCCCATGATCTGGCCCGCTTCGCTGCCTACCTCCAGCAACTCACCATGGAATCGAATGGTAAATCAGTGAAAAGCGACGGAAGTCCGGTAACAACTGATACTGGGGAAATCTTTTGGGGGGAACCTGGAACCAATGGGCAACACGCTTTTTACCAACTACTTCACCAAGGCACTCGGTTAGTTCCTACTGATTTTATCGGATTTTCCGAACCCACCAATGATCTGCCCACCGCAGATGGGACTGGCAGCATGCACGACCTATTAATGAGTAACTTTTTTGCCCAGACCAAAGTGCTGGCTTTTGGTAAAACTCATGCTGAGATTGCTGCTGAAAATACTCCGGAAGACCGTATCGCCCATAAAGTAATGCCAGGAAATAGGCCATCAACAACAATACTGGCAAAAAAGCTCACCCCCTCAGTAATTGGTCAACTTATTGCCTTATACGAACATCAAGTTTTCACCGCTGGTGCAATATGGGGTATCAATTGTTTCGACCAATGGGGAGTTGAACTAGGGAAAACCCAAGCCGTGGAACTTCTTCCAATCCTCACTGCCGACACCGCCCCAATTATCCAAACAGATTCATCCACAGACGCTTTGGTCCGTCATTACCGCAATCACCGTGGTCGCGTCTCTTAATGAAACCTACGTACTACCCGAATTACACCATTCGGGCGGTGATAGCATCTGGGAGTGATCGCAGCGCCCAGTCGATGGGAACCCATGGCCAGCGCGGCACTACCGCCCGAGCTGGTTCCCGCTCGATAGCTTTCACTAGTGAATCAACACCAGCATCTGTATCTGCCATTAGCGGAGACTTAGGGGCTTGTTCGCTCATAGCAGTACGGATATACCCCGGCAAAATGGTAGTGATTCTAATCGGGCTTTTAGCGAACTCCGTATGCAATCCCTGACCAAGAGCAGCTAAACCTGCCTTACTCGCCGAATACGCTGCCAAAGTTTTTGGTAATCCGCGAACCGCACTCATAGAAGAAATAAGCACTAAGTGACCATTATTTCGATCTCGGAAAAGTTCCAATGCAGCTTCAGTTTGCGCAAGCGCTGCAACTAAATTGGTTTGCACAGTCTCGATATTTGCATAAGCTTTACCAGTCCCAATGGGAGCCCCTTTGCCTAATCCCGCATTAACGATAACCCGATCTAGTCCACCAATTTTTTGATCAAGCGCACTGAACACCTCAGCCACCGCAGCGTGATCATTCACATCAAGCTCTTCAACAAGCACAGTGCTACTGGGGTTTGCCTTAAGTAATTCACTGCGCAAAGCCTCTAATTTATCAATCCGCCGAGCACATAAAGCCAAGTCCCGACCTTGAGCGGCAAACCGCCGCGCCATCCCTTCACCTAATCCAGAGCTGGCGCCGGTAATGAGGATTTTTGTGCGTGCCATTGTGCATTACTCCTGTTTCTAGCCACTTTATGGGTGAATCACTCTGCCGTTAGTAGCCCAAAGGTGAGCCATTACAAGCTAGCCTAACGATGGCCGGTAAGCTCTGTCTCAGTGACCCAGGTCTCACTCAAAAGAAACTTGTCCTCACAACAAACAGCTCACCATCACACGCTCAACCCGAGCAAAACCAAGGAGTTATTAATGCCAAGCTTCGCACTTGAACCCTGCGATGAAAAATTTTTTCAGACTGCACCGATTATACATAGCTTTGCCATCGATTTGCCCGTCCCTACTGAAGTTGCTTGGGCTGAACTTACTGGCCCACAAGCACTCTCATGGTGCACTGGTGTGAAGAAAGTAGAATTTACCTCACCTAAACCTTATGCGGTGGGAACTACTCGCACAGTTAGCCTGTCTATTGGCGTAGTCAGTCATGAAAAATACTTTCGCTGGGAAGAGGGGCGCAGAAACACTTTCTACATGGAAACTTCAAGTGCGCCTGGGTTGCGTCGTTTTGGTGAAGATACCCTTGTCGAGCCTATCGCCGGTGGATCCCGTTTAACCTGGTCTTTTGCTATTGAGCTCAAAGGTCCCACTTTTGCCCATTCCCTAGTTAGTCCGGTCATCAAACCTGTGCTCAAGGCAATGATTAACGACACTAAAAAGCATTTCAATAAGCTATCGGTATGACACTGAATCTTATTTAAGAAGCCTGGACATCCGGCGGTCGGCGAGAAGCTTGCCGCCGGTCTGGCAGCCGGGGCAATACTGGAATGAACGATTGGCAAAGGAGACCTCGGCGATGGTGTCAGCACATGCTGGACATGGCAGCCCGCAGCGGCCATGAACATTAAGCCCGGAACGTTTCTCCCCTTTAAGGGTTGCCACTGAAAGACCAATAGATCGATCAACAGCTTCGGTAAGAATGCTATTCATAGCATTGTAGATCTCAGTAAGATGCTGGGAGGCTACAACTTTACCGCTTGTAAAGGGAGAAATTTTCGCTTGGTGAAGTATCTCATCGGAATACGCGTTACCAATACCCGAGATAACAGTTTGATCTGTCAAAATATTTTTAATCCTTGCTGTCTTTGACGATAACAACGCGCCAAAATCTTCTACCTCAATAGTCAAGGCATCCGGGCCAAGGCAGGCAATACGTTCAATGCTCACGGGATCACGCACCAACCAGACTGCCAGTCTTTTTTGGGTTCCAGCTTCCGTCAGATCAAATCCGGGAGATTGCCCAGGAGGTCCACAGTGCACCCGCAAAGCGATAGGCCCTTTACCTGGCTTAAGCGGTGTAGCCGTTAGTTTCTCTGACCATTTTAGCCAACCACCAAGCGATAAGTGGGTGATCAAATGCATACCTGCACATTCGATTCCCAGATGCTTGCCAAAACGATGTGCTGCAGTGATCTCACGCCCATGTAACACCGATATCGGTGGATCAAAGGTTTTGAGCGCGCTAAGTGATGAAAGATCTATCCGCCCAATACAAGTGCCCACAGCATGTACTCGTAAATACTCGACTATCGCTTCCACTTCCGGTAACTCTGGCATCTGCCTACCCTCATCTGCTCCATGTCATTAACAATCTACTCTCCCGCTTGCACCAAGTAGATATCCATAATCCAACCATGTTGTAGGCGTGCGGCGGATCGTATTTGCACAATCTGCTGCCCAACCTCACCGATGGTTCCCGCCATTAAGATTTCATTCTCGGTACCCAGATAAGCCCCCCACCAAATATATAAATCTGGGTTTAGCTTGGTAAACATGCACTCTGCATCAAGCATGACAACAATATTGTGATCAGGCATGTGTTCGGCTTCAGCTAATCTCCTCCCTGTTGTGATCTGCACTGAATCTCCCACCTGATTAAGCGGTATCCGATGCCGAGCAGTTAAAGCCTGAATAGCAGTAATTCCTGGAATAACCCTGTATTCAAAGGAAATACGACCCCGCTGCAAAATTTTCTCAATAATTCTCAAGGTACTGTCATATAGCGAAGGATCACCCCAGACCAAAAAAGCACCAACCCCGTTAGGAGATAACTCCGCTGCACAGGCAGCTTCGATGAGTTCTGCCCTGCTCTCATGCCAATCGGCAACAACTGACTTGTACTCTTTGGTATCTCGTGGGTTTCGATTCCGCGCTGGGTCTATCAGATCAACAAATTTATAGTCGTGGTTAACGATAAATCTGGCACAAATCTCACGACGCAACCGTGTCAGGTCTTCTTTTGCTGAACCTTTGTCAAGGACAAAAAATACTTCAACGCGGTTTAACGCAGCCACTGCTTCCATCGTTAGGTAATCGGGATCACCTACACCTATTCCAATGACTAAAATCTTTTGCATAGCTGCATGATACCGGGCGTGCATAACAATACCGACATTGCTGAGAAAATTTTCCCTAGTTATACAGTAGAGACTATGTCCAATGCGGATCGCCTAGAAACCTTATTGAACGATGTGCGCGAACAACTCACCGAAACAACTCCTAGTAGTGACCGGCTGCAGAGCCTACTGGAAGCCACTCTCGTTGTCGGCTTTGACCTTGAGCTTGATTCAATTTTGCAACGTTTGGTTGCCGCTGCCGCTGGGCTCACTGGTGCTCGATACGGCGCTCTCGGTGTACGAGCTCGCAGCGGCGGATTAAAAGAGTTTGTACATGTTGGAATAGATGAAAAAACTCGAAAAGCCGTTGGTGCGTTACCGCAAGGCCATGGTTTACTGGGGTTACTTATCGAACATCCCGATCCAGTTCGCCTCAGCAAAATTGGTGACCACCCAGCCTCGGTAGGATTCCCCAAAAATCACCCTCCCATGGATAGCTTTCTTGGCATCCCCATTATCGTACGCGATAAAGTTTTTGGAAGTATCTATCTCACCGAGAAATATCCAGCATCTGACTTCACTAAAGAGGACGAGATAATCCTGCAAGTTCTGGCAACTGCCGCAGGTATCGCCATAGATAACGCCCGTTTGTTTGCTGAATCGCAAAACCGAGAAAAGTGGATCAGCGTTATCTCACACATCAATTCTCGACTACTAGCTGGGGCTTCAGTCCCAGAAACACTTAGTCTCTTAGTGCACAATGTTCGCGAATTAACTTCAAGTGCAAATGTTTTTATTCTTACATCCACAAATAACCAAGTGCACGTTACTGCCACGACACATCCTGACTTAGCTGAAGCTGAAGTTCCAGTTACTGGCACTGCGTTGGAGAAAATTCTTTCAGGAAGCGGAACTATATCGACCATAGCTATGCATCAACTTCCTAAATCTCTTCGTGCTGGACCTCAATCACATGCTTTGGCACTACCGCTAAGTCGAACATCCGGAGTATTCGGGATACTGCTTGTGGTAGATATTCATGATGAGAACTGGCCGCAAGAAGATTGGTCCCGATTAGATGCAGTAGCTTACATTGCCTCTTTAGCTTTAGAATTTGCCGACCAACAATATAAACGTCGCCAACTCGATGTACTTGCCGATCGAGATAGAATTGCTCGTGACTTACACGATCATGTTATCCAACGTCTTTTTGCCACCGGAATGACCTTGCAGAGTGCACTTAAAAACCTTGAAGAACACGGTAATTCCACACAACCGCGGGATCAGATCTCACGTGCAGTGACCCAGCTTGACAGCACCGTAAGAGAAATTCGTACTGCAATTTTTGATCTGCATACCACTGATAATTTTCAATCTCAAGCACTCCGCAGACGTATGCTCGATATTGTTGCCGAACTCACCGAAAACTCGAAAATTGTTCCTTCGGTAAAATTTTCCGGAGCAGTCGATACCCATACCCCGCCGGAATTATACCCACACGCCGAAGCCGTCTTAAGAGAAGGACTTAGTAATGCACTAAGACACTCCCAAGCTACATCTGTTTCTTTATCAATATCTGCAACAACAGATTTAACTATCACTATTTGTGATGATGGTCGCGGAATCCCCGAAAATATCAGTCACAGCGGTCTTGCTAATTTGGAGTTACGCGCCAGGCAACACCGAGGCAGCTTCACCACCGAGCACAACCTCACTGGAGGCACCACGCTAACGTGGACTGTGCCACTATAGCTATGTCACACTACTTATTTTTTAGCTCAGTCGCCAAAACAGCTGCCTGAGTTCGTCTTTGCATACCTAATTTTGATAGCACCCTCGAGACATAATTTTTCACGGTTTTTTCCGCCAGAAATAGCCGTTCGGCTATCTCCCGATTTGTCAGTCCCTCCCCGATTAAGTCAAAGACCGCACGCTCTTGATCGGAAAGATCTGATAACACATCGCCTCGCGACCGTTCATCACGTATCCGATTCAATAACGCCGCCGTGGTGCGTGAATCAAGCAAAGAACCACCCGAACCCACCGTCCGCACTGCCGAAATAAGATCTGAACCAAGAATTTGTTTTAACACAAAACCAGAGGCACCAGCCATAATTGCATCAAAAAGCGCCTCATCATCTGCATAGGAAGTGATCATCAAGCACGCCAACTCTGGCATAACACTTCGTAGTTCCCGGCACAACTGCACCCCATTTCCATCCGGCAACCGCACATCAAGCACCGCCACATCTGGTCTTATCTGGGGAACTAAGACCAGTGCTTCTTCCATTGTGGCTGCCTCCCCTACCGTTTCCACATCCTCAACTGTGCTTAATAGGTCTTGAAGCCCTCTGCGAACAAGCTCATGGTCATCCACGAGAAAGACTCGAATTTTCTTATCGGTCATGCCCTAGACGCTACTCTTCCTTAAACCTTTACTCACAAGTGACTTAAGTCCTTAGGGGCAGGGTATTTAGCCGATCGCTCAACCATATTGAGGACCATCCCCCAACAGCTAGGGACTTTTGACCTATTTCCAACTCCGTTAACAATGCGCACAGTGGAGACTACAGCGCAATACCCGGTAAACCGGCTTAGTGCACGTCCGAAAGCAGTGATAGTAGTGATACAACCCGCACAGTGGAATGATGAAGACATCACCACAATACAACAGGCTTTGGTTGCCGCGCCGTCAATTCTTAATACGCAACCATGGAACCTAGTTTTTACCGCCGACGGCGCGCAATTATATGAGCAAACAACTCATCCAGTAAATACCCGCAGTAGTCTTAATGCTGACCGTTTAATGTCCTGTGGGGCAGCAATTACCAACCTTGAGGTGGCTGCTCGTGCTCTTGGTTTTGATACTCACCTTGAAACCCACCCTGATCCACATTCCCCTCATCTGCTTGCCGTTCTTAAAACTGGGGACCGTCAAACCCCCAGCAGCACCGTGCTTGCCGAGTTTTCTGCCATGCTGCGTAGGCATAGTTATCGGGGGGCATTTCGGGACAGGAGAGTCTCCGATATTGATCTTGCCGACATCGTCGCAGCCGGGACTACCACTGACTCCCAGGGCCCGTTGAGTCCTCGGGTACTTGCTAATGATGAAGCCGCGGCCCTGGCCGAAACCCTGGCCGATTCAGCAGCAGAAATTCATCTGCATGATTCACTCCAGCAAGACCAATTTGCGTGGAGTGCACAGTGGCGACCTGAAGGAATTGGGGAAATCGCTGAATACACCCCGGGTAGTTTGCCGGGGCAGGTTCATATCTCTACTGCAACAGCCGATACTTCACGTCTTGCCGATCTGATTGAACAAGAAACCGTGCTGATTTTCTTGGGCCACTCTGAGGAAAAGGAAACCTGGGTTGAGATTGGCCGTGCGATGCAACGAGCCTGGCTTTCGGCCGTAGATGCCGGCTTAGCTGCGTCTGTTTTGTCTCAACCGTTATGTGTGGGCAATGCCCGATCTGTGTTGTCCCAACGCCTACATCTTAATGCTATTCCTTTTCTCATCATGAGATTTGGTTATCCCCTCCCCGACCCAGCCCTGCGCTAGAGCACTGATAAAGGAGAATATTTATGACACGCGAGCTTACTGCTCTTGAGCTACTGCACGAGCTAAAGCCGATTGCCGAGCATGAAGTCAACCGGCACCTGTCCATGACAAAGGACTGGAACCCTCATGACTACGTGCCATGGGATGAGGGCAAAAACTTTGCCATGCTCGGCGGGGTGGACTGGGACCCTGAACAATCGACTCTTAGCGAAACAGCTAAAGCCGCTATGATCACTAATCTTCTCACGGAGGATAATCTTCCTTCGTACCATCGAGTTATTGCAGAAAACTTCACCCTCGACGATGCGTGGGGGCATTGGGTCGGTCGATGGACCGCCGAAGAAGCTAAGCACTCGATCGTTATGCGGGACTACCTTGTGGTCACTCGCGGAGTGGACCCTGTTGCTCTCGAAAATGCCCGGATGGACCATATGATAACCGGATTCAATCCAGGCTATAGCGGATTGCTAAATTCGGTTTCCTACGTGACATTCCAAGAGCTAGCGACCCGAGTCTCGCACCGTAATACCGGAAAAGCTTGTGGTGACCCTATTGCAGATAAACTTTTAGCCCGAGTTGCCGCTGATGAAAACCTGCATATGATGTTCTACCGGAATATCGTTGAAGCAGCAATGAATATCACACCAGATCAGGCAATACGCTCAATACACTTAGTACTCACTAATTTTCAAATGCCAGGTGCCGGAATGCATAACTTCCGTCGCAATGCGGTACTCATCGCCAAAGGTGGGATTTACGATCTGCGGCAGCACCTTGAAGAAGTTGTACAACCGGTACTACGAAAATGGAACCTTTTTGAAAGAAATGACTTTGGTCCCGAGGGGGAAAAATTACGCGATGAACTGGCAATTTTCCTAGAAGATCTTGAAGAGAAAACTAAAAAATTTGAAGAAGCACGAGACCGCGCTTTGACTCGAGAGGCGCAGCGTAAGGCGGCATCATGATTCATGCTGACCACGCAATTGCAGAGTTGATCGCCAATAATTCTGATCTAGTTCAAGCTGTGATCGACATGGCACAGGCCGCAAGTGTAGAAAATGTTGCTCGCTGGAATGAAATTAGATCTAACCAGCATCGCGCTGATGCCACTGCATACTTATCCTCAGCGATCCTTGGAGTAGTTATCGAAAGATACGCCGTGGGTCACGGGATACATCCCAGCGATATGTGGCATCGGCTACGCACTGAAGGTTTGCAGTTTTTACTCTAAGAACTTTCCACAAAGTCACTATCAACCCGGGGTTTCAGCGCGTACAGTGAGTTTTCACAGTACTTGGCCAGTAACCGATAAGTAAGGTGGCATAGAGATGAAAAAGCAGATTGCACGTGCAGCCCTTGGCGCTACTGTTTTGGCCGCAGGTTTCGCTTTTACCCAGACCGGAACCGCCACTGCCGAGGAGCTCCCACAAGGCACTTTTTACGGCGATATCACCGGATTTCCTTTGTCTTCAGCTATCTGGGAAGGTAAAACCTTTGGACCAGACGGCTATGTCATCAATAACCTACCTGGAGGTATCAGCGCCTTTCCGGCGAGCGTTTATGAGGCAGCATCCCCGATTGATGGTGCACCGGTGATCATCGTGGACTACGGCTTTGGCATTCACGATGAGCTAACTCCAGATGGCAATGGTGGGTACAACGGTGTTGGCGCACTAAACAATATTGGGGTATTTAGCTTCACTTTGTCCCGCTAGTTTCGGCCACATTTTCTTAACGGGAGCCTGCACCGATACACTAGTCGGTGCAGGCTCTCATCTTTGTGAACCTGCGGCGCCTTCGTAGCTCAGGGGATAGAGCAACCCTCTCCTAAAGGGTAGGTCGCAGGTTCGAATCCTGCCGAGGGCACACAACTGAGCTTGTCCTGTTTTAGCTTGCGACGTGACGGGGCCTCCCAAGACTGCCTCAGTAATGAAGAATTGTTGAGATGAGTACAAAATACTTTGCACTACAATCCATTTAAATCCATCGTTGTACAAGACAAGCACCAGACAGAACCTGTGGAGTGAGAAAAATCTCCGGGTAAAGGTGAGTACTTTGCTACGCAATACTGCGGCGGACCTTGTGTAGGCCTGTGATGCTTTTGTTATTCACAATTCATGTACTGTTTGTTGTTATTGCCCAGGCTAAATTATAGATTCTAACGTAGGGGCAACCCGTGCCCAACTAAAAAAAGGGGGGTAAAATGATACACAAAGTAGTTGCAGCGACGATGAGCTTAGCCACAGCATTACTATCAGATGCTGGCGCATCGGCTGAGAGTATTGCCGTTAACCGGCCGGCGGTTAACCTTGATTACGCTGCCACCGACCCGCTTAGGACAGACTGGTGGGATAACTGGGGGTCATGTGCGGCTTCAATTGGTGGCGGTGCAACAACGGGTGCAATTGTTGCAGGACTTGCCGGAGCAGGCATTGGGACGGTAGCGCTCCCGGTCATTGGGACTGTCAGCGGTGGAGCTTTTGGAGCAATCGCTGGAGGGGTCAATGGGGCATTGAGTGGGGCGGCTGCGGGATGCTAAGCAAAAACGGCAATCAGAGGCGTACTTTGAATCCACGTTTCGCTTCCCCGTGGGCAATTATCACAGTCTTAGCTGCCCCCCTTGCCTACGGTATCTTTCTTCACGAGGCAATAGGGTTAAGCTTTGGTCGAATAATGGCTTTACCTACCTCCTGGGGAGGCATCATTTCAGCTGGAATTTTATTCTCAGGCTATGTTGCAAATAAGCGACGTGGTACTGAGAATTTAGACTGAGGCACATGAATTGTCATTTTCTCATTGCCGATGTGAGCTGACGGTCTTTATATCAAGTTTAGCAAGTATCACTGCCTGATCATCTTTCTCTCCGTCCCGCGGTCCCCTTATCATCCGGGATATCCCTTGCAATCCAACAGCATGCGTCCATTTTTCGACTTCGTCAGGATCACAATAGATAACGGCAAAGTCGAATCTGATGCCATCATCACTAGCCGTACCTACCGAATTTTATGCGGCATAAAGATTAACAAATGCGTTGAGGGAGTTAGTGATATCACCTTTAAGTGCTCTAGCAACACCTGCGCCAATTGGACCAAACATGGGAGCACCACCAAGGTTAAGGTCTAACTCCACTTCGGAACCATTCCCCTTGGGCCGCACTGCCAGAGTTAGCCCAATTTTGATGCCACCTTTGCCATCACCTTTAAGCAATACCTGCTTCGGTGGCTCATATTTGGTAATCGTCCACTTGACTCTGTTGAGAGCGCCCTTCACCGACACCACAGAACTTATTTCCACACCTTCGTGAAGGATGTCAGGTAACTCGCCACGCCAGTCATGATGAATGGATAGCCATTGATCAAAAGTTGACAGATCCGATGCTTTTTCCCAGGCCACCTCAGGACTGAGAGGAACATCAACTGCAACTTTTAACTTAGCCATGTGCTGCCTTTCCGGTTTTCTCTAGCGGACTAAGGTGATCTTACTTGATAGTAAGGAAGGAAGCCGTAAATTCCGGCGCTTGTTCTCACGTCAGAAACGACAAAGCCGCGGCTCTTCCCACATAAACTGGTAAGAGCCGCGGCTTAAAGGTCTTAGGCGTCCTGCTCAGGTGTGTCCTTTTCAATGGCACCCTTTGCCATTTCCTGGACCTTGTCAATCTTGTCAGCAAACTTTCCGTCAGTCTTGCTATCGATGAAATCGCCCACCTTGTCCACAGCGTCACCGACTTTGTCAGCGTTTCCAGCAAGGGCAGCTTTGGCCTTGTCAGCTAAACCTTTGATATCCATTTTTCTCCTTAAAATCCATCTAGATACGGAAACCGGCTTCCGGTGTAAAACCATTTTCACATAGCAACACGAGTAAATCACAACTTCTCAGGTAAATCGTATGATCATCCACCTTCAGCGAAAGCTTGAGACAGCGGGTACGCTCGTTATAGAGGGTAACCACAACAACGGACGTTACTCCAGATCAGTAACAATGACGACGCTACGAGGTGCTTCTTATGTCTCAGGACCCTGAACAACCCCCTATCGCTCGAGAAACCAGCAATCCAGAGCCAGAACCGGCGCTGACAGAAGCACCTAAACGGAAGATTCCCCTTGCCTTAAGCGTCGGCTCACTGATTGCCACCATCGTTGCCATTGCCGGAGTTCTGTTTGTCCTCAACAAAGATAAAAATACAACCGCGGCCGACCAAGAAGCTATCAGAAATATAGTCACACAAAAAGCTGCAGCCAATGAAGACTTCGATCAAGAAAAAGCTTTGGCCGTCACCTGTGCCGCTGATCTAGAAAAAACAAAAAAGTTATTTGCACTTCCGACGATAGCAGAAGTGCTAGGTCCAGAATTTAAACCTGAAGATCTCAAAAATCAGGAATTAGCAACAGTTTTCAAGGAAAGTACGCGAATAAAAGCCCCACTTGCTACTGACGAAAATCTCGATACCATTATCTCCGCGATTACCAATAACGATGAAGTAACTTATGCTGCGGCGATGAAAACCCTTTCGGCCTCTGCAACGCGCTTTAACCTTACCAATGTCTCTGATATTACAGTCGAAGGTGACACTGCAAGCGCATTAGTTACCGCTTCAGTTGACAGCACCGGCGAGCCAATATCAAAAACCAGTACCCAGTACTTCATTCGTGAAGATGGGGCATGGAAAGCCTGCGACAAAAAGGCATAGCCGCCTTCTAACTACCCCTAATGACCCATAATTTTCGAGATTCCCCAACAAAATATCCGTCAGCCCACCAAGCCAGCTCTACACTGACAATTCCCACAATTGCACAGCTTAGACCAATCACGGTGTAGCTAAAGTTTGTTGGATCAAGCAGAAACTTTTCCTGCGCAATCGGCAGAGCAAAGATGAAAACATAAGCCAAAGCCGAAGCAACGACCAACCAAATTTTCCACCACTGATATGGCCTGGCCACTATCGCAAGCACCCATACAGCAATGGCAATAAGGGTTATTAAGGCGGTGGTAGATGCTTGCAGCTGCTCCACTTCTGTCGCCGCTTTCCCTTGGTAGACAAGGAGATAAGAAACAAAAGTAGCAACTCCGGTAATCAGCCCAGAAGGTACAGCCAACCGCATTACTCGCTGAACAAACCCAGTTCTAGCTCGCTCATTATTCGGAGCCAAAGACAAAATAAAACCAGGAATGCCGATAGTGAACCAAGCGACGATAGTCACATGAATAGGCTGGAAAGGAAATGGCAGCGGATCATAATTAAATATTTGTGATCCAATCCCGGAGATACCAATCATAAAGGCTAAAAGCACCGAATAAACAGTCTTAGTTAAGAAAAGGTTTGACACCCGTTCAATATTGCCGATGACCCGACGACCTTCAGCAACAACATAGGGAAGGGTAGCAAACTTATTATCTAACAAGACAATTTGGGCGACAGCTCTTGTTGCGGAACTTCCCGCACCCATCGCTACCCCGATATCAGCATCCTTAAGCGCAAGCACATCATTAACACCATCGCCCGTCATCGCTACGGTATGTCCGCGAGATTGCAAGGCCGTGACCATGGCTCGTTTCTGATCGGGACGAACCCGGCCAAAAGTTGTTGATTCTGCAAGAGCATCGGCAAGTTCCTCTTGCCCCTGAGGCAGGGATCGGGCATC
>JBOFCS010000052.1:0-17607 GCA_051646185.1 Mycobacteriaceae bacterium
CGAAGAACCAGCTACGATGCAGAGGATGCTGCTGATTCACTCCAGGAAGCACTACTGGATGCCCACCGAAGCGCCAAAAACTTTCGTGAGGACGCTGCCGTCCGCAGCTGGTTACACCGCATTGTTGTTAATGCTTGCTTGGATCGGATTCGCAATAGTCCTCACCGGATGACTGTTCCGGTGGAGGATTCTCACCTAAGCCGTGTTGAACTACTGCATAATCCCGTAGAAACCCGAGGAGTTTCCATGGCCATAGAAGCAGCTTTACTGACGCTTCCGATTAATCAAAGGGCAGCCATCATTGCAGTCGATATTGAAGGCTACTCGACAACTGAAGCTGCCGACCTTCTTGGCGTCCCTGAAGGTACGGTAAAGAGCAGATGTGCTCGAGCTCGAGCAAGGTTGGCTACTCAATTGAGCCAGTTCCGGCAGCAGGGAGATCAGGTTTCGGTAGCCGGTAACTGACCCACAATTAGACAAACTCTCACGTTGAACACGTAACAACCTAAGGATAAGCAATGGCAATTCACATCGAAGGTGGGCCTAATGGCTCACCGTATTCGAGTGACTTGCTTGCTGACCTGCATGCGGGAATTGTGCCTACAGTTTTAGCTAAAGAACTGTGGCCCACCGTTCTCAAAGACCGCGCAGCCGTTGAATTTCTCGATGCCTTGGATGACACCTCAGCGTTACTTCAGTCGTTGGATACTATCGAGCCAGAACAAGACTCTGCTCCGGCTGAAGTATTGACTCGCATCACCTCAGCTTTACCAAGCAATGTTCTTACTTTTCCCCCTCCTAAAGACCGCGCAGCACGAAATAAATTACAGACTTTAGGAATAGCTGTGGGCTCCATCGCCGCATGCACTGCTCTCATCCTAGGGATCACTACAGTTGTTGGATACAACACTGATAAGGAGTCCAGCGATTCTGCAGTTGCTGCCACCCCACCAAAAAACACTCCAGGCCCTTCAACAGCACCCAGCTCAGCTAATAGTCAAACTAGTTTTCTTGCCTACCTGGGGAAAAATGAGCTCGGCCCGCTTAGTGAACCCACCGCACTTAAACAGTGTTTAGTTGCCCATGGTCTTAATACCACACCGCTACTGGGATCTGGAACCCTTGAGTTCAATAATCAATCAGCTGTGCTCTTACTTATCCCTGGCCCCAATCCAGCCACAATCACCGCTTTAGTTGTTGGTACCGGTTGCAACAGCACCAATCCTGCACTAATTTCCCGCACAAATATCGGGATGTCCTAGCTCCGCACCAAGCCCGGGGAACATCAGCAACTACTCTGGTGTTAAGCAGAATGTCGATTACTAAAAGCTGATCTACTACTGTTGACTTCATAACAGAGTTCCCCGACTGTGGATCACCTGAAAGGACAACATGAGCGTGCATGCCGGTACTGATCTCAATTCAGAGACAATGGTTCATGATCTAATTATTATTGGCTCTGGACCAGCCGGGTACACGGCTGCCATCTACGCAGCCAGAGCTGAGCTAGCCCCGATTGTATTTGAGGGCACTCAGTTTGGTGGTGCCTTGATGACCACCACTGAAGTAGAAAATTACCCAGGCTTTCGTGAAGGAATCATGGGACCAGATCTTATGGATCAGATGCGCGAGCAAGCACTCCGTTTTGGCGCGGATTTACGTACTGATGATGTTGACAAGGTTGAACTCGGCGGAGAAGTAAAAACTGTCGTTGCTAACGGAGAAACTTTTTATGCCAAGACCGTTATCTTGGCGATGGGTGCAGCGGCCCGTTACCTCGGCGTTCCTGGGGAAGAGAATCTACTAGGACGTGGGGTGAGTTCCTGTGCAACCTGTGACGGATTCTTCTTTAAAGATCAAGATATTGCAGTTATTGGTGGTGGTGACTCAGCGATGGAGGAAGCGACCTTCCTGTCTCGCTTTGCCCGAACTGTAACCCTGGTACATCGTAGGGATGAGTTCCGATCGTCACGGATCATGCTCGATCGTGCGCAAGCAAATGAAAAAATACGTTTTATTACCAATGCTGAGGTCACTGAGGTACTGGGCGAAAACTCGGTGACCGGGCTTGAACTGACCGATACAGTTACCGCAGAAGTAAGCATTCTTGCTGTGACAGGAATGTTTGTCGCCATCGGGCATGATCCAAGAAATGAACTGGTGAAAGAACAAGTAGCTCTCGATAGCGCAGGATATGTTGAGGTTAAAGCCCGTTCAACCTATACCTCAGTTGATGGTGTATTTGCTGCCGGCGACCTTGTTGACCATACCTACCGTCAAGCAATTACCGCAGCAGGCAGCGGTTGCGCCGCAGCCATCGACGCGGAACGCTGGCTCGCGGATCGACAGGACTCAGCTAATCCCTCAGTCATCTCTGCAGAAACCCTCCTTCGAGTCTAAACAGCGCTCACAGATAATCAGCCACCCAATAATCTAAGGATTCACATGCCTGAAGCAGCAAAATCACACACTATTACTGTTACCGACGACTCCTTCGCGCAGGACGTTCTTGCTAGTAAAAAGCCTGTGCTAGTTGATTTTTGGGCGCAATGGTGCGGTCCCTGCAAGATGGTGGCGCCGGTACTTGAAGAAATTGCTGAGGAAAATTCTGAGCAAATTACCATCGCCAAGCTTGATATTGATGCAAACCCACAGAGTCAGCGCGATTTTCATGTTATGTCAATTCCAACAATGATTCTTTTTCAAGATGGGGTTGCGGTTAAAACTATAGTGGGCGCTAAAGGTAAAGCAGCGCTCTTGCGTGAACTCGGCGACATACTCTAAGCAAACTCTTGCCTGACCCTGGTTAAGGCTTGTCTTTTGTCTCTGCAGTGTTAGCCCTGGGCATACCCAAACTGATCAAGTCCGAGCAGATTCTGAAACAATGATTAACGGCTACAAAGCGATTTATACTATTTTGTGCACAAGTACAGCAATTGAAAGGCCGGTTCATGCCAATACTCCAATACGGTGATCAAGGTTCTGCCGTTGCGGAGATTCGTGCCACCCTGGCTAACCTGGGTATCCTAGCTCAAACCACACCGCTTATAGCTGAATCGGATGCTGCTACAACCCTAGCCCTCACCGATAAATCCGTACCTCACAATGGTTGGGTTCCGCCCGATGCAATTTTTGATATTGATCTTGACCAAGGGGTGAGGGCCTTTCAGCAACAACGCGGTTTACTCGTCGATGGCATTGTCGGTCCGGCTACGTACCGCGCTCTTCGTGAGGCTTCCTATCGGCTAGGTACTCGAACTCTGGTCTACCAACTTTCAGCACCTCTTTACGGTGATGATGTTGCAACCCTTCAGGCGCGGCTACAAGATTTGGGGTTTTACACCGGCCTCATCGACGGATACTTTGGTCCACAAACACATAACGGCTTGATCTCCTATCAGCGCGAAATTGGAGTATCAGCTGATGGTATTTGTGGGCCGGCAACGCTACGGTCGCTTGATTTTCTTGGAGCTCGGGTTACCGGCGGATCTCCTCATCGAATACGCGAAGAAGAACTTGTACGCAGATCAGGCCCACAATTAAGCGGAAAACGAATTGTTATCGATCCAGGTCAGGGAAGTTGCGATCCGGGCCTAATCGTGGAAGGCCCACAAGGAGCAATTTCAGAAGCAGATATCCTGTGGGACTTGGCAAATCGCCTTGAGGGCCGTATGGCAGCAACCGGGATGGAAACTTTTCTCTCTCGACCCCAGCAGCTAAACCCTAGCGATCAATCACGGGCTGAAACTTCTAACGAGTTTGATGCCGACTTAATGATTTCATTGCGATGCGCCAATAGTCATAACCCTATAGCTGGGGGAGTAGCAAGCTTTCACTTCGGAAACTCCCACGGTTCGATATCGTTGATTGGACAAAATCTTGCGAACTTTATTCAACGAGAAGTCGTAGCCCGCACGGGATTACAAGATTGTCGCACTCACGGTAGAACCTGGGATTTGTTAAGGCTGACAAAAATGCCCACAGTACAAATAGATCTCGGGTATCTGACAAATCCAGCTGATGCCACCGTACTTGCTGATTCTCAGCATCGAGATACCATTGCAGAAGCCATACTTGTTGCTGTGAAGCGTCTTTACCTATTAGGGAAAGATGATCAACCAACCGGAACATTCACTTTTGCTGAATTACTCGCTGAAGAACTTTCTAGCCCTAATTCGCATTAGCGTCAACACGTATCTTCGATGAATGCAAAGCGTCATCCATCGAAATCGTTACTGTTTCTATCAAGCGCTCTAAGGCTTCCTCCACTCCTGCTTGCCAGCCCAAATCTCGATCCAATTCGAGCCGCAATCTCGGAAATTTAGGATGAGGTTTAATAACAGCAAAGCCTACTTCTTGTAAAAATTCCGCGCTGATCATGCATCGCTGCGGAGTGCAATCACCAATTACGTTAATCTCCGGCACTTGTATCACGTAATCTTCAGCGGGAAGATCGGATACTATGCCAAACGCTTCCAAAGCTCTGACTCCTCGTCGGACTAAATCCGAAACAACTGCGGAAACTAATTGACGACCCAAGCCTTCACTATCTTCTGCTAAGACAAGTGTTGTTAGCAGTACTGCATCAGGGCTCACAGGCGAGGTGGGAAACATCATAGATCTGGGAACGTCCCCGGGAGGTGCATATAAAGCATAACCAAGGGTTTTTTCGTTATTTCTGGCCAATTGGCCACACGATCCCCATTCCAACATGACCATCGACAACCATGCCTCTTTTTCAAACTCAGGATCAGCAAGGCCGCCAACAGTATCAACCCCCGCGGCATCAACTTGCCAAAAAACACATTCCCGAGCATGCTTGGGTAACTGATCGAAGCAGCTAAGGGTAAGCGCGCTAATACTAGCGGACATCAAACACCACTTTTATCATCCTGGCTGAGCATCGATACTGATTATTCCGTATCTCCTCGTACATACCCGTTACTCTGGCAGAGATAATCATACGATGCACCTCCGTGTTTCGGTCAAGTTATCAATTTTTTTGAAAACAAATGTCTAACAAGGATTTTCAAACCAGTTGCTGGAAGCTTGGGGTCTGTCAAAGCATTTATGTCACAGTGACGATTTAGCCCTTTGTTCCTGTAGGCTCTTTGACGAGTTCATCATTTCAACTATCCGCTGCAGATCGTCTACTGAACCAAATTCAACAACAATTTTCCCTTTTCGCTTCCCAAGGCTTACGGTGACCCTGGTATCAAAATTTTCCGAAAGTTTTTCAGCGATATCTTGCAGCCCGGGCATCTGAATTGGTTTACGTCTAGGTGCAGAATTCTTATTTTCTGTCCCTTCGCCATTGTGGTTGGACAAAGTAACTGCTTCTTCAGTTGCCCGAACAGATAACCCTTCAGCAACAATACGGGCTGCCAGTAATTCCTGAACTTCTTCACCGCCTTCCAGCGAGAGCAAAGCTCGAGCATGCCCAGCGGATAAAACTCCAGCAGCAACCCTACGCTGCACAGCAATAGGCAGTCGAAGTAATCGGATCATGTTTGTAATTACTGGACGAGAACGACCTAAGCGGCTCGCCAACTCCTCGTGCGTAACATCAAATTCTTCAAGCAGTTGCTGGTAAGCAGCTGCCTCTTCTAAAGGATTAAGTTGTGCACGATGAATATTTTCCAACAGCGCATCCCGCAGCATAGATTCGTCTGCAGTTTCCCGAACAATCGCAGGGATCGCTTCAAGACCTGCTTCTTGGCTTGCTCGCCAACGACGCTCACCCATAATAAGCTGATACCGAGCTGTGGGGGAATGGCTCTCACCAGAAATTCGTCTCACCACAACCGGCTGCATCAACCCAAATTCACGAATTGAATGTACCAATTCAGCTAATGCATCTTCATCAAAAACATGACGGGGTTGTTTAGGGTTTGGTTCTATTTGCCGTGGCGGAATTTCTTGATACACCGCACCCATGGCAGTTTCAGCCTCGGCAAAGGTATCCTGCTGCGATCCAACCTCAGGTTTTCCCACTCGAGTGGTATTACCGATCACAACATCAGCAGCAGCTTCACCTAAGCTAGGCCCAGCCGCTGGTCCTGAAGGAATTAAAGCAGCCAACCCTCTGCCCAATCCACCCTTACGTGTCTGACTCATTTCTTTTTCTCCCGACTACCCGTATTGCCCAATACTTGATCCCGCTCAGCCATTTCACGCCCAGCATCTAGATAGCTCATTGCCCCACGTGAACCGGGGTCATAGTCAAGCACCGTCATTCCATATCCTGGGGCCTCTGAAACCTTTACACTGCGGGGAATCACCGTCTTTAAGACCTTGTCACCAAAGTGATTGCGTACCTCATCTGCGACTTGATCAGCAAGTTTGGTACGACCGTCATACATTGTTAATAAAATCGTTGAAACATGAAGTTCAGGATTTAGGTGAGCCTGCACCAACTCAATATTTCGGAGTAATTGGCCTACCCCTTCCAGGGCGTAATACTCACATTGAATAGGTATCAATACTTCGTTAGCCGCCACCAGAGCATTAACAGTAAGTAGACCCAGTGATGGAGGACAGTCAATGAGAACAAAATCTACGTCCAACTCGTCCATATGTGGATGCGATAGAGCTGTTTTTAATCTGCCTTCTCTAGCTACCATTGACACCAATTCAATCTCAGCGCCAGCCAAGTCAATCGTTGCCGGAACACAGAAGAGCCGTTTATTATGTGGGCTCTGTGCGACTGCCTCCCGTACCGTGACTTCACCGAGAAGCATTTCATAGGACGAAGGCACCCCCGAGCGATGATCCACACCTAGCGCAGTACTTGCATTACCCTGCGGATCCAAATCCACCACCAGTACTGACAGTCCTTGCACAGCCAGTGCTGCCGCAATATTTACCGCAGTTGTTGTCTTTCCTACTCCGCCTTTTTGGTTCGCAACCGTCAAAAGACGTCGCGACTTGGGTCGGGGGAGCCGCACTGATCCTGGGTGCAATACCTGACTTGCCCGCTGCGCAGCAGCACCAATGGGCGTATCTTCTGAGACAAATGGGGTTGGAGAAAACTGTGGACTCGGGGGAGCCGCTGACGTTTCACGTGAAACGTTTCGCTCAGAACCACCTGACATGGACTACTCCTTTAGCAAGAAACCTATGGCGAATTTATGAAATAACTTCAGTGATTATTCATCACTGAAGTTAGCGAGTTTTTTGCGATTTAGCTATACGCACACCACGAACTACTGTTGTGGGCGTTGGTAGTAACCCAACGCCGCACTGCATAACCTCAAGCTTGCCTGTTCCGATCCGTAAAAGCGAATTTTGATGTTTAGAAATTTCTTCGGCAGCGCTCGAACCTTTAATCGCAATCATTTTTCCGTTTAATTTCGCCAAAGGAATAGACCAGAAAGCCAACTTATCCAAAGGAGCAACTGCGCGGGAAGTAACTACGTCTGCACCACCCAGTTGCTGAATAACCTTAGTTTCTTCAGCACGCCCACGAATAACTTCTACTGCTAATTCATTTTTTTCAATAAACTCGATAAGGTACGTAGTTCTACGGAGAAGTGGTTCTACTAGTGAAATGTGCAAATCAGGCCGAGCAATAGCCAATGGAATACCGGGCAGGCCTGCTCCACTTCCAATATCAACCACTCGTTCACCGTTACCAATTAACTCCCCAATAACTGCACAATTCAAGAGATGCCGTTCCCATAATCGTGGAACTTCCTTCGGGCCAATTAGCCCACGCGTGACCCCCTCAGACGCTAGTGATTCATAGTATTTAATTGCAAGATCAAGGCGATCCCCAAAAACTTTTTTACAAGCAACCTGAAGCTCTTCGCTAAGGGGCATCATTTGTTCCACGTGAAACATCCTCAATTCGGTTCGGCTGAACACTTTTACCAGAATTACATCTATGTAATTTAATCCGGTGAAACGGATGTGGGGCGTGTAGCCAATCGACTACACGCCCCACACCTACAGCAACAGCTTAGTTTATCGGAATCTTAAAAAGATATTCAGTCAGAAAGAACAACCACATACCGAGAGGGCTCCACCCCTTCACTCTCGCTATGCACCCCGGCAACGGTCGCTACCGCATCGTGCACAATCTTACGCTCAAAAGGAGTCATGGCTGGCAACTCTTCCCGCTCCTTGCTCAGCGATACCCGCCGAGCCACCTCGACACCAAGCGAGGCCAGTTCGCTACGACGCTTGGCCCGCCAGCCGGCAATATCAAGCATCAACCTACTGCGTTCACCGGTCGACTGCTGCACTGCTAATCTTGTCAGTTCTTGTAAGGCATCAAGTACTTCACCTTTGCGCCCAACGAGCGTGGAAAGATCAGTACCGCCATCAATGCTTACTACAGCCCTGTCACCTTCCACATCAAGATCGATATCACCATCAAAATCTAAAACATCAAGAAGTTGCTCAAGGTAATCACCTGCTATTTCACCCTCTTCGATGAGTGGATCCTCGGCATCCAGTACTTCTGGGTTTACGGTTGCAATATCTTTTTCTTGGGCTTTGGTCATGAGTCACTTCCTGCAAACAACGATGAGTTTGGACTAGTTGGTGGTTTTATTTTTATGAGATTTTTGACCAGGCTTTGGGGGTGATCCTGGTTTTACAGTCGCTGCAGAATCATCCTCGGGCTGACTTTTTGTCAACAAAACCTCAGCGGGATCGGGGTTAACTGCTGCTTTCTTTTTCTTTGCATCAGGTCTCACTCCCGGTTTAGGGGCATTGGCAGCGCGTCGCTCTAGAGCTTCAGCCTTTTTTGCTTCGTCTTCTTTTTCAATACGGCTAAAGACAAAATGTTGCTGACCAAAAGTCCAAATATTATTACTGACCCAGTAGATAATGATTGCTATCGGTAGGAAAGGTCCGCCTACAATAACCCCCAATGGGAAAACATATAACGCTAGTTTATTCATAATCGCGGCCTGTGGTTGAGCCGCAGCCTCGGGGCTTTGCCTTGCTATCGAAGCACGGCTATTAAAATAGGTAGCTAAACCTGCGATAAGCATTAAAGGAACCGATACCGCAATAACCGCAGTTTTATTGTAATCCGGTCCATAAGCCAGTACAGAAGAGGCTTTTTCGGTAATATGAGCAGCTAGTGGTGCACCAAAAAATTTTGCATCTAAAAAATTTTGGACATCTTGTGCACTAAAAAAGTAATTACCAAGCTGTCTATTAAGTTCTGGGTCAAGATTTAATTGGCCGATACCATTACCAGTCCGGTTAAAGGAACGCAGAACATGGTAGAGACCAATAAATACTGGAATTTGCGCCAGCATAGGTAAGCATCCTAGAACGGGGTTAAACCCGTGTTCCTTTTGTAGCTTTTGCATCTCCACTGCCATTTTTTGGCGATCTTTGCCATATTTCTTTTGCAAAGCTTTAATTTGTGGCTGTAACTCTTGCATAGTCCTGGTGGTACGGATCTGCTTAACAAATGGTTTGTAAAGCAAAATACGAAGAGTAAAAACCAAAAAAACTACGGAAAGCGCCCAGGCAATAAAATTATCAGGACCAAGCACCGCACCAAAAATTTTGTGCCAGACCCAAAGAATCCCTGACACCGGATAATAAATGAAATCTAGCACGACGTTAAAAACTCCTCTGTTGCTTCTCGGTGGTAACGGGAAAAGATTGTATTAAGTTTAAAAATTAGTTGTTGCTTACTCAGGTAGACCCATCGTATGACAGCCACGTTCTGGGATTGGATCCCAACCACCTCGATGCCAAGGTCCACATTTAGCAAGACGTATGAAAATTAGTAACAAGCCACGTACTACCCCGTATTCATTAAGCGCTTCCACAGCATATTGACTGCATGTGGGAGTAAATCTGCAACTGGGTAAGCGTAAAGGAGAGATATAACTTCGGTAGAGCTCTATACAGAGCACCAAAAAACGCACTAATGATCTACTGATTTTTCGAAAAGTACTGGTAGACAATAGATTAGCTGACATATGAATGCTCGTCTCGAGCTACCGTAGCTAAAAAATCTAATTTCCTAAGACCCACCCGAAGATCTTTTTCTAAAACTTCAGAAGAAGCTGATGCTGCCGAAGGTAAAACTCGAATCACAATGCGGATAGAACTGTTTAGTTCAGGAATAATCGCTGCACAAATATGCCGTAATTTTCGAGCAATATGATGGCGAACCACAGCATTACCAACCTGTTTAGTGATCACTAAACCAAAAAGAGGACCGCCGACTGAAGCAATATCGGCGGTCCCAGAAGATATGATCAACTCGCGGGCATGGATAACAAGCGTTTTCCGTCCAACCCGGCCACCTTTTTTAACCGTCGCAGTAAAATCATCACGACGGATCATTCTGTACGGTTTAGGTAGCACAGGGTAATCCTGTTACCGCGACTAATCCGATAGTTGGATTAGGCAGTTAACGACTCACGTCCTTTACGGCGACGTGCAGAAACAATTGCACGACCGGCACGGGTACGCATGCGCAAGCGGAAACCGTGAACTCGTGCGCGACGACGATTATTAGGCTGGAACGTCCGCTTGCCCTTGGCCACGGTCATCACTCCTTAAATTCTTGGGCGCTTTTACGCCATTCCTGGATAAATCCCGCGTACACCGACAGCTAGCAAAGCAACTCGACCTAGCAAGGTCAGATAACTTTTACGACCAACGGGCACTTCGGGTGACTGTACGAGGGTACTTATCTATTACTGACAGGTCAAACTCAGTACCTGAATAACTGTGCAGGTAGAGCGCAAAGCTGTTTTCTCAATTGACTCAGGAGTAACAAAATATATACACAGACACGCCTACAAAGAGTAAATACTGGCTTTTACCAGGCTTTTATGATGCGCCACAATTTTTATAGCAGTCAGTAATGTGCCCTCGATTATGCACTCACAGCTAAATTAACTATCATCCACAACTGTGGATAGATATGTGGAAACACATGTCAGGCCACTTTTTATCAAACAAACCGAAGCTACATTAGAGCAGGGGAGAAGTTCATCAGTGAGCGATGACCGTAATTCTCTTACCGCAGTTTGGCATAAAGTAATCCAAGAATTGAACTCCGAAATTCCAAACCCTGCAACTCCAGATCGTCCCCCACTAACAAAGCAACAACGTGCCTGGTTGGCTCTAATTCGTCCGCTTACTCTCGCAGAGGGCTTTGCTTTACTCTCAGTTCCTTCAAGTTATGTACAGGCTGAGGTTGAACGTAGCTTACGAGAACCGATTGTTGAAGCTCTAGGTAAACATTTAGGGGTAGCAGTAGAACTTGGTGTTAGAATCGCTTCTCCAGCTAGCAACCAAAGTGGTGAAGAAGAAAGTTCTGTTACTGAATTAACTAATAGTTCACACCAGGATGAAGATTACAGTGCATTTCACGAACGTCGAACCGTTAGCCACTTAGAAGAATCTGCTGAAACTGATGAGGTAGACGAAGATAGTGAAGCTTTAGCCAGTGCACATGAAAGCTGGCCTTCCTACTTCATAAACAAACCAACAAGTTCAACTATCTCAACAAAACCTAGCTCTAGTCTCAACAGTAAATACACCTTTGATACTTTTGTTATTGGAGCCTCAAATCGTTTTGCCCATGCAGCTGCAGTGGCTATAGCCGAAGCCCCAGCCCGAGCCTATAACCCACTCTTTATTTGGGGAGAGTCTGGACTAGGAAAAACACATCTTCTCCATGCCGCAGGTCATTATGCACAACGGCTTTTCCCCGGTATGAGAGTTAAATATGTTTCTACTGAAGAATTTACAAACGATTTTATTAATTCACTACGAGATGACAGAAAAGTTGCTTTTAAGCGTCGCTACCGCGAAATAGACATTCTCCTTGTCGATGATATTCAATTCATTGAAGGTAAAGAGGGTATCCAAGAAGAGTTTTTTCACACCTTTAATACGCTACACAATGCAAATAAACAGATCGTTGTTTCCTCAGACAGACCTCCTAAACAACTTGCAACACTTGAGGATAGACTGCGAACAAGATTCGAATGGGGTCTGATAACCGACGTCCAACCTCCCGAACTTGAAACTCGCATTGCAATTCTCAGTAAAAAAGCTCAAATGGATAAGCTGGCTGTACCAGATGATGTCTTAGAACTGATTGCTAGTCGTATAGAGCGAAATATCCGCGAATTAGAAGGTGCGTTGATTCGTGTTACTGCGTTTGCTTCATTAAATAAGCAGCCCTTAGACATGACTCTGGCGGAAATAGTGCTTCGTGATCTGATGCCTGACTCGTCTAATCTTGATATTAGTGCTGGGATCATCATGGCGGTAACTGCCGAATATTTTGATAGCTCTATTGATGAATTATGTGGCCCAGGCAAAACTCGGGCACTAGCTCAAGCACGTCAAATTGCAATGTACCTGTGCCGAGAACTTACAGATCTTTCTTTACCCAAAATTGGTCAAACTTTTGGACGCGATCACACCACAGTCATGTATGCGGATAAAAAAATTCGTAAGGAGATGACCGAACGTCGAAAAGTTTATGACCAAGTTCAAGAACTAACAGCCCGAATAAAACAACGGGCTAAACGTTAAACGCACATCAGTTAGATCCATCGTTGTAACTGATGTGACTGAAGTTATTTACTGAGAATCGACTCACATGTGTGGATAACTATGTGGATAACCTTATTTTACTGGGGAACAACAAAGAACAAAAATTTTATAGATACAAACGCTACACAAGCTCCCACAACTACAGAGCAAGTCATCCCAACTACGTACACAACAAAAAACATAGCTTTAACAGTGGTAATAACGGGTTATCCACACAACTAACAGGACCTATTACTACTAATAGTTATTTATCAAATAACTATCTTTAAAAGTAGGTTGTGTGGATAGTTCATTTCACAACCAGCAACCTTCGTAAGTTCAGTTGCGCTTCGACTTTAAACTTGAGCAAGAACGCTCTACGGTATGTGTCAGACTGTTTGTGTTACTGATGACAACCTAGGCTGTGTTTGATAAAACACATCACTGAGAGGAAAACCCGGACAATGGAGTTAACGAGCATGAAGTTTCGTGCTGTTCGGGAAGATTTTGCAGAATCTATAGCTTGGGTTGCCCGAAGTTTGCCGGCTAGGCCGCCGGTTCCTGTTCTTGGTGGAGTATTACTCTCAGCCAATGACAGTGGAGTAACTGTTTCTGGGTTTGATTACGAGGTTTCAGCTCAAGTTGAGGTTTCAGCAGAGGTTTCTTCGGTAGGCCAAGCTTTGGTTTCAGGAAAATTACTTGCCGATATCACAAAATCCTTACCAGCAAAACCTGTGGATGTCAGTGTTGATGGCACTAGAGTTTTGATTAGTTGTGGTAGTGCAAAATTTTCCTTGCCAACTATGCCAGTGGAAGACTATCCAAAATTGCCAGAATTGCCCTCAGCAACTGGAACTATTCCGGCTGATATTTTTGCTGAGGCTATTGGACAGGTTGCTGTAGCCGCGGGTAAAGACGACACTCTTCCGATGCTTACCGGAGTCAGAGTGGAAATCGAAGGTACTGAAGTAGTTCTTGCTGCCACTGATCGTTTTCGCTTAGCAGTAAGAAAGCTTCAATGGACACCAAAAACTGTGGATACCGGAGCCGCTGTTTTGGTTCCTGCAAAAACTCTTTCTGAGTCTGCTCGGTCAGTGTCCGGTAGTAATGAAGTCGAACTCGCGCTTGGTTCGAGTCAATCTATTGGGACCGATGGATTATTGGGAATTGTCAGTAATGGAAGAAAAACTACTACCAGGTTGTTAGATGCGGAATTTCCAAAATTTCGTCAGCTGCTGCCCAAAGAACATACCGCTATGGCGATTCTTGATGTTGCTGAACTCACTGAAGCAATTAAGCGTGTTGCTTTAGTAGCCGATCGTGGTGCGCAAGTTCGAATGGATTTTTCTGACGAAGGGCTTGTTCTTTCAGCTGGGGGAGATGATGCAGGACGTGCTGAAGAAACTTTGCCTGTGGAATTTTTTGGTGAAGCGTTAGTTATTGCTTTTAATCCGGGATATCTTATTGATGGACTTGGTTCTTTACATTCACAAAAAGTAACTTTTGGTTTTACTAGCTCAAGTAGACCAGCAGTACTAAGACCAGCGGGTGACGACGAAATTGTGGCTGGTGATAACAAAAATTATCCAGCTCCAGATACTGATTACACTTATCTGCTGATGCCAGTGCGTTTACCGGGCTAGTAGATAAGTACTGATGTACCTGTTAACTATCAGACAGAGGCGAATTATCTGATGTATGTTCGCTATTTTGCTCTACGTGATTTCCGTTCTTGGGATCAGGTAGATTTTGAACTTAGTTCTGGTACAACAGTTTTTATTGGTCCAAATGGTTATGGTAAAACTAATCTGCTTGAAGCAATAGGCTATACATCCACACTTTCCTCGCATCGGGTACCAACCGATATTCCCTTAATTAGGGAAGGTTTACAACGTTCTTTAGTTACGGCTATTGCGGTAAATGATGATCGCGAACTTACCGTTGATATTGAAATAGTTCTCGGTAAAGCAAATAAAGCACGAATTAATAAATCTCCAGTGCGCAGCCCGCGGGAAATTTTAGGTATAGTCAAGACAGTACTTTTTGCTCCAGAAGATTTATCTTTGATACGTGGTGATCCCACTGAACGACGTCGGTATCTAGATGAACTTGCATCGAGCAGAAGACCTGCCATAGCAGGTATTCGAGCTGATTATGACAAGGTTTTACGTCAAAGATCAGCTCTTCTTAAAACTGCAGGTGCAGCTTTACGCCGTGGGTATAAAACTGAAACCGCTACGAATGCTCTAATAACACTAGATGTTTGGGATGGATACTTAGCTTCGTATGGTGCTCAGCTGGTTGTTGCTAGATTAAAGTTATTAAGATCATTAGCACCTTATCTTAAACAGAATTATAGATCTATTGCCCCGGAATCTAGATCAGCAACTGTTCGATATAAAAGCAGTTTAGGTGAAGACTTTCCGCCAGAATATATTGATCCATCTCTTAGTTCCGATTTAATTGATGTAGAGCTCATTGAAGCACTTCTTTTAAAACAATTAAATCTTCTGCGGAATAAAGAAATTGAACGAGGTGTGTGTTTAGTCGGGCCACACCGTGATGATCTTGATCTTATGTTGGGCGATTCTCCAGCCAAAGGTTACGCAAGTCATGGGGAATCTTGGTCTTATGCACTTTCTTTAAGGCTAGCTGCTTTTGATCTACAACGAAGTGATGGTACCGATCCAGTACTTATGCTTGATGATGTGTTTGCCGAACTTGATAAATCTCGACGCAAAGCTTTAGCTCTAGTTGCTGAACAGGCTGAACAAGTCTTAATTACAGCTGCTGTTCCTGAAGACGTTCCGCAAGAGTTATCGTCAAAAAAATTTTTTATTACAATGAAGGACATCGCCGAGGGAAATAGACTTTCTACTACAAACTCGTTAGAAGTGGTTGATGGATAACGAACAAGTTCCACCGGAACAAAAACCAAAACTTCGGGGAGCTGATTTGGCTAGACGTGCGTTAGAAGAAGCACGAGCTGCTGCACAAGCAAAAGGTAAAGCGGTCGGACAAGGGCGTCGATCTAATCCAGGTCGCACTGCACACAGTAATGCACGTAATCGTCGATCTTGGTCAGGTCCGGGACCAGATTCTCGTGATCCTCAAGCCTTTGGCTCGCTTACTAGTTCCTTAGCCCAAAGTAGAGGTTGGTCGGATAAAGTTTCAGAAGGCTTAATTTTTGGCCGTTGGAGCATAGTTGTTGGTGATGACATCGCTCAGCATGCCCAACCCGTGGCTCTTAATGAGGGTGTTCTTGCTATAACAGCAGAATCTACAGCTTGGGCAACCCAGCTACGACTGATGCAAGCACAAATTTTGGCAAAAATAGCTGAAGCGATAGGTCCCAGTGTTGTTAAAGCACTAAAAATTACTGGTCCGGTTAGTCCGAGCTGGCGTAAAGGAGAGCGCCATATCCGCGGTCGCGGACCTCGCGATACCTATGGCTAAATTTTTTATGCAGATAACGGCAAGAAAAGCGTTGGCTTGAGCAAAAGCCCATGATAATGTGCATAAAAGTTACAGATAAATTATTATTTGTGGCTGACCGCATCAGTAGTAATCTTGGGTTAGTGTAAATTTGGTGAAGGAGTTTCGATGACCGTAAATATGGTCCCAAGCGATGCCCTGGCAACAGAAGTTCCTGAGCCGGACAATATAATTTTGCAAGCAAGAAACGTTAAGTTTGATTGGAATACTCTACCCATGCACTGGGTTCCAGGTGATCCATTTGTCACTCACACATTTAATGTTTTACACCTACTGCTTCCCGCCGGCGAAGATTGGTTTGTGGAAACCTTTAAAGAAGCTTTGCCACTAATTCAGGATGAAAACCTAAGAGAACAAGTTATTGGTTTTATTGGACAAGAAGCAGTTCATTCACAATCTCATACCGGGGTACTGGTACATCTCAAGGAAAAGGGTCTGGACCCGACTCCCTTTACAGACCAAATGAATTGGTTTTTTGGCAAAGTTCTAGGACCAAATCTTGCAGCTAATGGCGATCCACAAAATAATCTAGTAGAGCGGCTTTCAGTAATTGCTGCAATAGAGCACGTGACAGCATTCCTTGGAGATTGGGTACTTAATGCTCAGGCCTTAGATAGCGCCAATATCCATCCAACTATGCTTGATCTTCTTCGTTGGCATGGGGCTGAAGAAGTGGAACACCGTTGTGTTGCTCATGATGTTTTACAATATTTTGATAAAAGGTATAGCCGACGGATACGGACTGGGCTAATAATTTTTCCGGCCCTATGGTGGATTTGGATCCGCGGTGTTCGTTTTTTAATGGCGCATGATCCAGAGCTTTCTCAGTGGTCAAAACATCGACGTAAGCCGCATTGGTCCGACTTTTTTGCGGCAGGCCGACGCGGAATGTTGCCAAAAGCAGCACATCTTTTTGTTAGTATGTCACGGTCATTTAAACCGCATTATCATCCACGGGATGAAGGTTCTACGGCTCAGGCTGTAAAATATTTGGCTTCATCTCCGGCAGCATTGGCAGCTTCGCGTTGAAAGATAAAACAAATTTAGGAAAAATTGTTGATGGTCTTATAGCGTCGCGGCCAAAAAGCCTGGATGTTCCCAAAGATTATCGAGGCCGAGAATCACCTGATCGATCGATGAGGGTGATGCAAAATTTAGTGAAGAATTATTTTTGGGTAATTAATTCGCGAACTTACCGTGATTATTATTCTGACCAAGTACAAAGTTCTACACAAGAATTAGTACTCATTGATCGTGAGATTGTGGCTGAAGATAACAATGTTGTGTTGTTGACTCTTGCAGCTGCTGACCGGGTGGACTTGCCTAAATGGCAACCGGGTTGCCATTTAGATTTCCATCTGCCTTCTGGTAGACAGCGACAGTATTCGCTGTGTGGAGATCCCGATAATCGTGGTGTGTATCAAGTGGCTGTTCGTAAAATTCCAGAAGGTGGAGGTGGTTCGCTTGAGATGCATTCCCTTCAAATAGGTGTTTCGCTTTCAATCCGAGGACCCCGCAACGGATTTCCATTTGTCGGTGAAGGTTCTGCATTATTCATTGCCGGTGGTATTGGTA
>JBOFCS010000055.1:0-56948 GCA_051646185.1 Mycobacteriaceae bacterium
ACCAAAAGTATTGCCATCCAACTCATCTTGAAGATCACGGGCCTTCTTCTGCAACCAAGCTTTCTCCGAGGACAGTTGAGAACGATTCGCCTCATCGCGCACCACCGCCGGAATACCATCACGATTACCCACCCAATCCGGGTGATCCTTGAGCACCGCCGCCCGCTGCGGCTCCGTCAACGTAGACCACCACCCATTGCTGCTCGCCGCATTCGTCCGAGTATCCGAAGAAGGTAACGACGGCGGCTCCACCACCGATAACCCACCCTGGTTGTACCCCGCAGCCGCAGCAGCCACCACATCTGTGGTACCCCCATCACTGATTTTCCCAGCCAACGCAACCGAAAGCACTGCCGCACAATCATGTTCCACATCAGTAGCCGTGCGCACCAGCTCCGCACAGCGATGCTCCAACTCCATCTGAAGAGAAAACCGATACGCCTTCTCCTCCGCACTGATCTCTGTACCAGGAGGCAGTGCATCCTTAACGAAAGGACCAGAACTGCCTGAGGTATTCACCAGAACAAACTGGTGCGCAGCGGCACTATACTCAATATCGATAAGAACATGCTTCAACGCTTGAACACAATCCTGGGTTTCTATTGCCAACCGGCGAACAGCGGCCACCGCCGCAGCAGCATCAGTGAGATCATCGGCCACCTCGGCAAAAGAACCCCGTGCTGCCTGAGCAGCTTGTCCCTCCCAGGCCGGTAACCGCCCCACCTCGCCCAACTGAAGAGTCAACTCCTGCACACTCTCAGCTTTAGCCTTTAACGTCGAAATAATACTTTCCAACGCAGCGGTATCCCACTTGCGAACATCATCTATCGTTGCCACCCCGCGAATCCTCCCGGTATTGTACTTGTTTATGTAGCACTTGCTTTTACCTCTAGTTACGTGGTACAGGTTACTATAGTACCAACCAGTCCTTGAAGTCCAGCCTTCGATAATGCCGGACTCATACACCAGCGGGGAGTCTTAGATGCCTAACGAATTTTTTGTCAACCTTGACGAACTTACCCACTACGAAACGACAGTGCGGAAAGCAGAAGAAGAAGCACGGCCAATCTGGGAGAGTGCCACTCGAGCTCACGAAAATGCCACGAACGCCTGGCTCGGCGGGGCCGCAACCACCGCCTTCACTGAACTCACTAACCGCTGGAAAACACATGATGCCCAACTTTTGAACAGCATCACCGCACTAGCAGACCGGCTCGCCGACAACAAAAAACTTTTCATCACCACCGAACAAAACAACACCAACCGATTCCACGGCATACAGCTCTCACTCTTTGCTTGAAGAGCTCGTACTCACTCAGTGCGCATGAGTGTTCAATCCCCAAGGCGGTAGCGGGTCTTGATAGTTTCGCCAGGCTTGTGGACCCTCCTGCATTTCACTATCGGTAAGCAAAGCTGAGTCAAGTAACGCCTGCGGCGCATGGGTATCGAGCCGAACACCAATAAAAACAATCTCCTGCCCTGGGGTCACGTCTGTGGATTCCCATAGCTGTGCGGGCTCTATCACCAGGTTTGGCCCGGCTTGGGACCACACCGCAGCTACCTCTGGTCTACTCGCCACCCAACAAAAACCTTTGCTTCGCAATAGACCCCGCATTTTATCTAGAGCAGTCGCAAGTCGATCAGGATGAAAAGGGCGATCAGCGCGATACGTGACGCTGCTAATGCCATATTCCTCAGTTTCCGGGGTATGCCCACCGGCAAGTTCTTCATCCCAGCCCGGTGCCTGGGCAGCTAATTCTGGGTTGTATAGGCCTGTACTGAGCACTTGATCGAGGGGCACTTCACCTTTGACTGTTTGCACTATCTTCGCCGTAGGGTTAAGCCTACTCAGCACTGCTTCAACGGTCGCAACTGCTTGTGGGGCAACTAAATCCGTCTTATTGAGTAAAATAACATCGGCAAATTCTACTTGATCAACTAAAAGATCAGAGATCGACCGGGCATCTTCCGGGGCTGCTTCAAGTTTGCGATTAATGAGGGTTTCACCACGGGCCAGCTCGGTAACAAAAGTAGAAGCATCCACCACTGTCACCATGGTATCTAGTTGCGCAACACTGGATAACGTAAAACCGTCTTCAAACTCCCAGTCAAAGGTAGCCGCTACCGGCATCGGCTCAGAAATTCCGGTGGACTCAATCAGGATGTTGTCATAGCGCCCTTCGGCGGCCAGTCTGGTGATTGATTCGATTAAATCCTCGCGCAGGGTGCAGCAGATGCACCCATTGGTGAGCTCTACCAGCTTTTCTTTGGTCCGATCTAGATGGGTTTGCGCCGCTAACGGGCCATCGATGAGTTGAGCATCAATATTGACCTCACTCATATCGTTAACAATGACGGCCACCCGACGTCCTTCTCGATTGGCTAAGACGTGGTTAAGCAGGGTGGTTTTCCCTGCACCAAGGAATCCTGAAAGGACAGTGACCGGTACCGTAGACGCCATAAGATTATGATAACCATTTTCATTAATAATGGGTAGTTCGGGCCTCAACTGCAATGGACGTCACATACCTGAGAACTCAGAAGCAAACTTCCATTCACATAACGGACATCTTTCACTGAGAACATGGAGCTAAGTCGGAGCAACGATGCTCAGAAGGTTTATCTGATAGCAATTAGGATCCTTATGCTCACCCAAAGAAAACTATTTTCTTTACTAATTATATTATCTGCCACACTAATTGGCGCTACTGCGCCATCCCAGGCAGATCCCAATAACTGCCCCTCCCTTTACGTTTTAGCTATCCCCGGAACCTGGGAAACAAGCAACGATGATGAACCCAAACCAGGGATGCTCAATCTTGTTACCGATGCAGTCAAGAGCAGCAAAATTCGTACAGACTACGTTCACTACGCTGCCACCGCCTTCCCTTGGGAAGACGAAATCTACGGAGCCTCCAAAGCGCAAGCGATCGCCAATGGTCGCGCCATGCTTGCCACAATGGCTTCCCAATGCCCCAACACAAAAATGGGTATTATTGGGTACAGCCAAGGTGCTGATGCCGCTGGCGAACTCGCTGCCGAAATTGGCACCGGGTCTGGGGTAATCCCCCCCGATCGCGTAGCTGCAGTGGGACTACTCTCTGATCCCCGCCGCTCCGCCAGCGATGTTCTGATTGGCCCACCCGCCGAAGGACAGGGAGTCGGCGGACCTCGCATCGGCGGCTTTGGTTACCTCTCCGAGGTCACCCGAACCTTTTGCGTACCAAAAGATTTGTACTGTGCAACACCCAAAGCTGACCTTGTCACCCGAATCATGGGATTTGTTGCGGTGTCTTCCAATCCCAGCTTTGATGAACTTGACCGACGCTGGCTGGAACTACAAGGACTACTAGCAGATCTGACTGCAGCCGGGGGAATACCAACACTTATTAATGAACTCTCCGAAAATGCATTGGATAACCGCAGCCGACAACTCATAACCTTCTATGGTTCCGGAGCCCATCAGGACTACTACCACTTCGCTGTAGATGAACGCGGAACCTCGGCAACCTCCTGGCTAGCTCAATACCTCAGAAGTAAGGCCTAGATCACACTTTTTGTGCTAGTTCAGTTATCTGACCCACAACGACTCGGCCCAAACTACCCAAGAACGAGTTAATGCGGGACCATATAGGAGTGAGCCACCACCATACGATCCCCGAAGTAATCCCTTCGGCTACCGAAAGCACAACACGGGAAACAGCTAACCTGTACCCTCGTGTTACTAGTTTTCGGTCCAGACGAGGAGCATTAACCCCCGCGCAGCAGCGCACCTGGGACAATCTTTGGCCAACAGTGGGGATGGACGCCTGGTCTGCAAACCAAAGCAGCGGAGCAAAGTTTCTGGATGCAGACGCGTGGTTTGGCAGATCAGCCCCAGTGGTATTGGAGATCGGTTGTGGCACCGGCACAGCAACCGCTGCCATGGCATTAGCTGAACCAGACGTTAATCTTATTGGGGTTGAAGTCTACCGACCTGGGCTAGCTCAGCTTGTGCAGTTCATCGAGCGTGATCAGATTCCCAATATCAGAGTTATTCGTGGTGATGCAATGGATGTACTGGAAAATATGTTGGCACCGGCCAGCCTAACCGGGGCCAGGGTGTTTTTTCCTGATCCGTGGCCCAAAGCCCGGCATCACAAGCGGAGACTCCTGCAAGCAACCACTTTTTCTTTGCTCGCTTCGCGCATAAAGCCAGGTGGAGTGCTGCATGTCGCAACAGATCATGCGGAATACGCTGAAGCAATCGCAGAGGTCGGCAATGCCGAGCCACTGTTTGCGCCACTGTCATGGCCATCGCCCATTTCGCATAAAAGACCGGTCACCAAATTTGAAAGTAAGGCAGAAGTGGCAGGCAGTGCTATCGCCGAGCTGATATGGGGGAGAATCAATCTATGAGCATTAGCGAAGAGCTTGATATTGAAGTTTTGACGATCAGCCCTGACAACATCAAACGGGTGTTGCTGGTGTGGGATGCACCTAACCTTGATATGGGACTGGGAGCAATTCTTGGCGGTCGCCCCACTGCTGCTCACCGCCCACGTTTTGATGCTTTGGGTCGATGGTTACTCAACAAGACAGCCGTCTTTTCTGCGGGATCAAGTACCCCGGTTGAACCCGAAGCCACTGTTTTTACCAATATCGCTCCCGGAAGCGCCGACGTAGTTCGCCCATGGGTGGAGGCGCTCCGCAATGTGGGTTATGCGGTTTTTGCTAAACCTAAGGTGGACGAGGACAGCGATGTTGATAGCGACATGCTTGAGCACATCGCCCACCGTTTTAATGAAGGTGGTCTTGCCGGTCTGCTTGTTGCTTCGGCAGATGGTCAGGCATTTAAAGAACCACTGGAAGCCATCGCCTCTTCTGGTGTTCCGGTACATGTGATTGGTTTCCGGGAACACGCCAGTTGGGCTCTGACCTCTGATCTGTTGAAATTTATTGATCTTGAAGAGATTCCCGGTGTCTTTAGGGAGCCTCTGCCCAGGGTCAGTCTTGATACTCTTCCAGATGAAGGTGCCTGGCTACAGCCATTCCGTCCGTTGTCCGCGTTACTTACCTCTCGCGTCTAATACACACCGTGCGGCCAGCAGCTTAAGAACGGTAAGGAGCAGTCAGAACAGTGTTTGCCAAATGGGGAAACGCCGTATACAACTTACGGTTCTCAGTTATTGCAGCACTAGTTGCCGTGCTGCTCGGTTGTGGTTTATACGGACTCGGGCTTGAAAAAAAGCTCACCCAGGATGGCTACTTTGATCCTGGTAGCCAATCAGTCACCGCATCCATTCTCAGTGACACTGTTTATGGGCGAGACAGCAAGGCTGATGTTGTTGTTATTTACTCGGCACCAGAAGGGAAAACTGTTGACGATCCGGAATTTTCAGCGGAAATCAGCAATCACCTCAACCAGATTCAGGCCGATAATAAAGAACTTATCCAACAGGTCGCTAGTTACTGGAGCACCCCCACACCATTGTTGACCGAGCCAACTAAAAAATCGGCTTTTGTCAGCATCGGTCTCAATGGCGAAGGTTCAGATCAGGTACTAAAAAATTATCAAAAACTTGCACCTCAACTTCCCCTTACTGGGGTGCAAACTCAGATCGCCGGATTGCAACCTATTGCTGATGCCATTGGCAATGGGGTAGCTTCTGACACCAAACGCGCTGAGCTCCTGGCTTTTCCAGCTGTAGCTGTTTTACTGTTCCTTATTTTTGGCGGAGTTATTGCCGCATCACTTCCCGTGATTGTTGGAGCGCTGACCATCGCAGGCGGATGGGCAGTGATGAGCATTATTGCGGACTTCACTCCGGTCAATACCTTTGCCTCTCCGGTTATTTCCCTTATTGGGCTTGGCTTGGCAATTGACTACGGGTTATTTATTGTCAGTAGATTCCGAGAAGAAATAGCCGAAGGATACCCAGCCAGAGATGCCGTGCGGAGAACGGTAATGACAGCTGGACGAACAGTGATTTATTCAGCCACTTTGATTGTGGCTAGTTTAGCGTGTTTACTGCTTTTCCCTCAGGGCTTTCTACGCTCGGTAGCACTTGCCGGAATCACTTCAGTCTCAATCGCAGCATTGCTTTCGGTCACGCTATTACCTGCGATGTTAGCGGTTCTTGGTAGAAATATTGATGCTTTTGGCTTTAAATTCCTTAAGAAGACTAAGTCTAAAGAAGAAGTGGAAAAAGGTTTTTGGGGAAAGCTCACCAACTGGGTGATGCGGCACCCCGGTAAAATTGCCGTACCCGTCATACTTTTCCTTTTGCTTCTTATCATTCCTTTTGGCGGCATAAAATTTGGCGGTATTAGTGAAAAATATTTACCACCAGCCAATGAAACCCGACAGGCCCAAGAAAAATTTGATGAACTCTTTCCAAACAATCGAACCGAACCACTGAAACTTGTTGTTGTAGTAGAACCAGAGTTCAACAGCGGCACTGCGGTTAGCCAAGTCGCTAAAGAGGCCAATAAAATTCCGGGTTTCACAGGTAAATTCGCCCCTCAAGCCACCAAAAAAAATGCTCAGAATAACTCAGTTACAGTCCTGAGCTCAGGCTTAAAAAGCCGTGATACTGCGGCCGAAGCAGTTGACGCGCTCCGCGCTATAGCTGAGCCTGAAGGAACCACAATTCTGATTGGCGGAACCCCAGCTTTAGAGCAAGACAGTATTGCCGCATTAGGTAAGCACCTTCCGTTGATGTTGATCCTTTTAGTCTCCACAACAACGCTTTTGATGTTCTTGGCCTTTGGATCATTGGTGCTGCCTATTAAAGCCGTACTGATGAGCGCTCTGGGGTTAGGTTCCACACTAGGGGTGCTGTCCTGGATCTTCATTTATGGCAATGGTTCCGGTGTCTTAGATTTCACTCCGGGTCCACTGATGTCAGCGGTATTGGTGCTCATTATTGCAATTATCTTTGGCTTATCCACCGACTATGAAGTTTTTCTTGTGTCGCGGATGGTTGAAGCAAGAGCTCGAGGTGCAAGCACGCCCGAAGCTATTAGAGTGGGGACTGCACAAACCGGGCGTATCATTACTGCGGCAGCCTTAATTCTGGTTGTTGTCACTGGTGCCTTTGGTTTTTCTGAACTTGTTTTAATGAAATATATTGCTTATGGAATGATGACCGCGCTCATTTTGGATGCCACTATTATTCGGATGTTCTTGGTTCCATCGATTATGAAACTCCTAGGCGATGATTGTTGGTGGGCACCACGATGGATGAAGGTGGTTCAGCAAAAAATTGGTCTTGGTGAAGTAGAGCTGGACGATGAACGTCATCTCATCGGAGCTGGCGGTCCAGCTTTTGCTGGAGTTGTAATACCCGAAATTGATGGCCGAGCAATTGTACGTCCACCTGATTCTGTTGAACAGGCTAAGCTAGTCAGCACCATGGCTTCCCGCCTTCCCGATACCTCCGCTCCGGTACCCCCAGCGCCCTACATCCCTATACCTGCGTTAGAGCCAATACCTGAACCCCAAGTGAGCGAGCCTACCACTGCAGCAATTCCGTTGCAGCAGACAAAGACTCATATACCGTCGCAACCGAGAAAACCAGAGGAAACGGTAGATCCTCGGAGTATCGAATCATGGCTTGGTGAACTGCGCGGAGCACCGGGGTCCATCGATGGTCCGGGTGGCAGAGGTTTTGACACCCAAGGAATTGAAGAAATCCCAGAATTTCTCAAAGCTCGCAAAACTACGGATGCAGACTTTGTCCCTCCAGCTTTCAATGCTGATGTAGCCGTAGCCAGTCTTGAGCCTGCCCAAAAACGTACGCCTGAAGACAGTGCCACTGGGATTCCAGAGGAACCCATCGACAGCGAACAGGATGAGGGTGGGCGTCACCGACGCAGCGGCGAAGGTGGCGCCATTAGCGCTCAGGACTTGTTGCGACGCGAAGGCAAACTCTGAACTAGAGAGCTTGCTCTAATAAAGTTTTTTTGTTTTGTTCGGCAAAAACTCTGGCATATCGCGTTCCGGTGTACAGCAATAGCAAACCAGTTACCAGAAAGGCTGCAACCCGGTAGATACCGTTCAACGTAGCCAGATCAAATAGACACAATTTTGCAACCGCAACGCCAGATAAAATTAGTCCAACACCTAATGCCAGCTTTGTATACTGCTGATACTTTAGACCAGCAAAAAGTACCACAGTAGCAACCAGCATAGCGCTAATAGTTGCCGCTGAATGTCCAGCGACAAACCCCGCTTGTGTCCCGCCAATTAGCACTCCAGTAGTAATAATTGCAGCAGATCCGCTGTACAGCAAGACAATTACTGCAGCAATCCATAGTGGTCCCACTAAATCTTTGACCGGAACATAAATTCGATAAAAGCCTGCGACTAACAATCCAACAGCAATAAAAGCCATAAGACTGGCAATAATTGTGGTCAGTCCTTGATTTTCAAGAGCAGAATCCGAGTTAGCAAAGCTGCGGGGTGGGGCAGTAAATAAGTAGGCGACAGCACCTATTAAGAAAAACCCTAGGCCCGGCAAGTAACTGAGTTTAGATTTAACCTGAAAACCTAGTGCTATGAGCGCAATTGACACTGTGAATAGTACAATCGGAAGGAAATCCTGGGTTGCCGCCACAACACAGGATTCCAAAAGCGCCAGCGAAGCTATAATGACCAAAGCAATCCGTAGATGCCCTGGGCTTTGCGGGGAAAAAACAACTACTAGGGCTAAAATAGCCGCTAGTATCAGATTGATAATTGCGAAAGATTTATCATGAAACATATTTCCAGACAACATTATTGGCAATACGGTAAAAACCATTGATATTGTTGGCGTAATATCCCGAACTCCCTGAGGCTGCCTTGCAGTTAACGCCAGAGCACTAACTACTCCTAAAATCGCTGTGATAGAGCACAGGGCAAAAAGGATATACACGTCTTTTTTTGTACTGTGCAACCATGATATCTGGGACTGGGCAAGCAATAAAACTATAACCAACGGAACTGTTCGAGCCATATGTAAGGTCGGCCAAGCATTACGCCATTGAACAGGAAGTCCAGCGATATGAACCACTAAGAGGGTGCCTATCAACATGATACTGATACCGCTGGTAAGCACCGGCGCCAAGAAACTAATACCTAAAACAACAATCACAGACAGTGTTTGATCGCTCCAGCGCTGGGCAATAGCTAGTCCATATCCGGCCGCCGCAAGCGCTAGTATCACACCCAGCTGCTCAGGAATCCACTGATATGTCACCGTCATGGCAACAATATCGAGGTATAAGCCCGCTATTCCAGTTGCCACCAAGGCCACTGCCCCAGTTTTACCTCCTGGCCGTTTCACTACCCGCATTCCGATAGCAAGCAATCCAACAGATAGCAGGGCTCCGGCAGCAACACGAAGCTGCGGGGCAAGGAGTCCGGCTTGGGCGGCAAGGACAAGCAACATCACCACACCGGCGAGAGTGACCGCAGCACCAGCGACCGCCAACACCCGACTAGCCATACCATCGCGTTGCCACCACGGTTCAGTTTTTTTGTAGCCGGAAGCTACAACTTTCTTCTGCGGATATTGCGGAAAAGGTGTTACCGGAATGGCATGAGTTAACTGACCGGGCGCCGTAGGCGCTATTGGGGTGACCGGGACCACCCCAATAGGTGTATCTGGCTGCCAATTTTGGGTTTGTGTTGGATGGATTCCTGGGAAGGTTGCCTTTAACTGCTGCAACTCATACCCCACTCGCTGCAACTGCCCGCTTATCGCCGCACACTCACCGGAAAGTCGGTCAAGAACTTCACCTGCACCACTGGGACTATTCATAGCCCTAGTGTGCGTTCTGTATGCCCTTCACCGCATGAGTAATGTTACGCATTTTTACCACTTAACGTGGGTAATCCGCGACTAGGCTGAACTGTTGTGCTCTTGATCTTTGTCTAAACCATTTTCAATGGCATAACGAGTCAGTTCTACTCGGTTGCCTAATTGCAATTTCCGCAGGGTTGACTGCACGTGATTCTCCACAGTGCGATGACTAAGAACAAGTCTGGTAGCAATCTGTTTAGCGCTCATGCCTTTTGCAACAAGACGAAGGACTTCAGTCTCACGGTCTGTCAGTTGCGGTAGGCTGCTATCAGAGCCTTCCGGGCCTGAAGAAATCCGGCGAAATTCTCCCAATACTAAACCTGCAAGCCCCGGGGTAAAAACAGCTTGACCTGCTGCCGTAGCCATTACCGCATCAATCAGTTCAGCTGCCGAAGCGCTTTTCACCAAATATCCCGAAGCTCCGGCTTTAATGGCTTCTAGGACATCGTCACGTTCAGCCGAAGCGGAAAGTATAAGCACCCTACTGGCCGGTGATACTTCAAGTAATTGAGCGGTTGCTTGCGCCCCATTACCATCTGTGAGCTGCATATCCATTAAAACCACTTGGGGTTGTACTGCTGCGGCAATTCGTCGAGTTGCAGCTACTCCGTCTGCGGTTGCCGCAATCACAAATCCGGCAGCTTCAAGATCTCTTGAGACACCATCGCGCCACATCGGGTGATCGTCAACCACCATCACCGAAGTTGGCTGTCCTTCTCGTTGATTATCTTTCACTTTATCCCCCTACCGCATCTGTTTTGGTATTCGTATTTCCCATTCTGTTCCTTCTCCCGGTGCTGTTTGTAATGTGGCAATTCCACCCAGATCTCGAACTCGCCCTAGCAAGGAGGCCGATACCCCCAGTCGTCCTTCCGAAGCCGCTTGGGCTAATCGTCCTTCTGGGATTCCTGGACCATTATCTCTAATGCTCAGTACTACTTCAGTAGCTAAATCTTCAAGCAATACATAGGCTTTCGAATTTTCTCCAGCATGAATTTCTACATTAGATAGTGCTGCACCTAAAATAGCGACAAGTTTCATTGCCACCTGCTCGGGTAATACCACCGGTTGTCCCGGAGCTGATACTGAAACCATGACTGAGGTGCGTTTACGCAACAACGGACGCACATCTACCAATAAATTATCGGACACACTGCTTAGCACTGAGTTGTGGTGATGTTCAGAGATGAGCTCCCGGAGAGCTACTTCTTGTTCCCCGGCAAGAATGGCTAGTTCTGCTGCCGGACCACCTATTTCAGTTCCTTTTCGCTTCACCAAGGCAAGGACTTGCAGCACTCCATCATGGACTTCACGGGCTAGTCGTTCTCGTTCCTGCGTCGCTGCTGCTACTCTTGCCGCTTTCCGAAGTTCCTCATGCGCCCGAAAAGCCGTCTGCGCCGCCAAACCCAACGCCAAGCCCACTGACACTAAAACTGGCGCAGTGGCGTCCTGCCAGAGATTCCAGTGCAATTGGGATCTCACCGCCGCACTAACACAAGAAAGCAATAGCGCAGAAATAACACCAAATAGCGGGCCACGTAAGACAGCTACCGCAATAACAGCATTGGTGACCCATAACGTGGTTGGAAAGGTCTGATGATGGGTATACCAGTCTGCATCGGCAATCAATCTGGTTGACACCATCAGTGCAATAGCCATGACATGGTCAACTACCACAATGATCCATGGTTTACACCAACTCTGGGATAAAGCGAGAGCCGAACCTCCTGACCACATTGCCATAATGGCAAATAAAATCCAGCTGAGTTGTTGGTTTTCATAGTATTGCACCGAAGCAATCTGAAATGTTAGTGCGTAAAGCTGGGTGAGCAATCTAAAGGCTTGGGAAGCCCGCCATAATGGCATAGTTGCTTCGTTGCCCAGTTCTGCGGAAAGATCCCGAACACTGCGTCGCTCTTCAGCAGTTATAGCACGTCCTGGTAATCGAATATTATTATTCATCTTGGGCAACTAGGTAATTCAGTTTTCTGATACTGAATTATGTTCAGTATCAGTTTCAGTATGGTTTTCCATTTTTGGCACGAAACGATCCTTAGGGTGCACCGGATCGGGGGTAGCCGGGAATAGCGGCACATGCGGGTCTTCGACTTCAACTTCCGCATACACCGCGGCCTGATCTTCAGCAAGTAACGAGCGAATAGCGGTATTAAGCACTGCAACAATTGGTACCGCTAATAATCCACCAATGATGCCGCCTAAGAGGATGCCGGTTGCTATCGCCAGGACCACAGCCAACGGATGAATACGCACTGCCCGACCAAGCAGTAGAGGTTGCAACACATGCCCTTCAAGCTGCATAACCCCAACAACAATGCCAAAGGTGATTACTGCTGAAACCAGCCCTTTGGTCACCAAGGCAATAAAAACTGCAACAAATCCAGTCAAAAACGCTCCAATGATAGGCACAAAAGCGCCCACAAAAACCAAAGAAGCCAATGGAAGTGCCAGTGGCACTTGAAGAACGGCGAGTCCCGCACCAATACCCAATGCATCAACCATAGCCACTGCTACTGTTGCCCGCACATAACCGACTAATGATCCAAAACCTAAGGATCCAGCTACGCGCACTTTTTCACGAGCATTTTTGGGGATGATTCTAGTGACAAATTCCCAAATCTGCGTTCCACCGTAGAGGAAAAAAATTAGAGTAAAAAGAGACAGTAATGCACCAGTGAGAACATGCCCGATGGTGGTAGCAGTGGTTAATGCTCCACTGGTAACGGTGTCTTTATTGTCTTGGATTGCGTTAACAATATTGTCACCAGCAGCATCCAGCTGATCTTGACTGAAATGCAGCGGACCATCAGCGAGCCAGTCTTTGCCTTTATTAATGCTTGCTGTTGCTTGCTCACTGAGAGCTGGTAATCCCTCGATAAACTGCTCGATAACAAAAGTGAGAATGCCGGCAATAAAACCAATCCCGGCCATAAGCACTACAACCACCGCAACTGAGCGGGGAATACCTTTTCGCTGCAACCAATCCACAACTGGTGATAACAGCGCCGCGCCAAGCAGCGCCAGCGCTACTGGAATAACCACTTCAGCCAATTCGGAAACAAGGTAACCCACTGCGAATAGCGCAGCCAGCACAACAAGTAATCGCCAGGCCCACTCAGCGGCAATCACCACCATGGGATGCACTGATGCCGCTGGTGCCTCAGTTATATCGTCGGTATCAGGAGCTTTTTTGGCTGCACTCACCAGACCAGCCTAGACCGAGCGTAAAAAAATTTGCGGAAACGCCCAGTATGGGCCTGTTGGTTCCGTTAAATAGCAGTACTGGTTACTGTGATAGCTGTGCATCCCCCAGACACTCCACCCGAACACGCACCTACCGGTGCTCATGCGGAGCGTCCTCGCTTCTGGTGGTTGCGACGCTTTTTGATCGTAGTGGTTATTGGGATTTTGGCTATTGAAGCAATCTTAGTGTGGCCAACGCTCAGTAATTATTGGAAAAATGTTGGTGAAATTCGGTGGGGTTGGGTGGCGGCTTCCATTGTTGCTGCTTTTGTCTCTATGGATAGTTTTGCTCAAATCCAGCGAACACTCCTTGCTGCGGCCGGAGTGAAAGTCCGGCAGCTTAAGTCAACTGCGGTGTATTTGGCGGCAAATTCATTGAGTGTCACCCTGCCGGGGGGGCCAGTCCTTTCCTCCACGTTCATTTATCGGCAGAGCAGACGTTGGGGCGCTACCCCAGTTATTGCATCTTGGCAATTGGTGATGTCAGGGGTATTACAGGGAATTGGGCTTGCTTTGCTCGGTTTAGGTGGGGCCTTGCTTGCCGGGGCAAAAACTAGTCCGTTCTCGGTGATTTTTACTTTGGGTGGATTTCTGGCTTTTTTAGTCCTTGCTCAGTACATCGCTGGACGGCCGGAGGCTTTGCAAGGTGTGGGTGCCACAGTTTTAGGCTGGATCAACGGGATTCGAAAAAAAGAGCCTGATCATGGTGTTGCACGTTGGGAAGAGATTCTTGCTCAACTTGAAGCGGTCCAGCTCAGTCGAAGAGATGGCGGAAAAGCCTTTGGCTGGTCATTATTGAACTGGATTGCTGATGTTGGCTGTTTGGCCTTTGCTTGTTATGCCGCAGGTGGGTATCCGAGTATCGCGGGTTTGGCCGTTGCCTACGCTGCTAGTAAGGCAGCAGGTGCTGCTATTCCCATCTTCCCAGGTGGGCTTGGGGTAGTGGAGATTGTCCTAGTTCCTGCCTTAGTCTCTAGCGGAATGACCGGTCCTGGAGCGCTTTCTGCCGTCATTATCTACCGTCTGGTGAGCTTTTTATTGGTAGCGATTGTGGGGTGGATCATCTTCTTTATCCTCTTTCGATCACTACGTAATATCGACCCAGATGTTGACCCTGGTGTGGACATTGAGGCGGAGTCTCCCGAGAGTTCTTCCTCGTAGCTGCACCCTCGGATACTCATCCGGCTAAGCATTTCATCGGTCTCAGTACTACGGTAAGTCGTATGCAGACTTCAGCGCCAAAGTTCACAACACTGGTTACCGTCGCAGCCACCGATGTTCTCTGCGTTCTTATTTTTGTGATGCTGGGACGCAGGAGCCATGCCGAAGCAAGTTCCTTACTTGGTTTTCTCAACACTGCCTGGCCTTTCCTCACCGGTCTGGGGCTGGGCTGGGGCCTTGTTTATCGGTGGCGAGCCCCCCAAGATATTTTCCCTGCCGGAATCATCATCTGGATCAGTACCGTCACCTGCGCAATGATTCTTAGGGTACTTGTCGGACAGGGCACAGCCCTTAGTTTTATTGTTGTTGCCTCGGTGTTTACCGGGCTCTTTTTGCTTGGCTGGCGGGCTTTGTCTAAACTTTCCCGGGGTAAAACTCGCGGCTAATACTTTTCCGTGTCAGGGTTTCCCTATGTCTACGACTCTTAGTTCCACCATCAAGAGCCCTACTGACCGCTTGTTTTTGGGTCAACCTTGGGGTTTAGCCACTATTTTTGGGGTGGAAATGTGGGAAAGATTTTCCTTTTATGGCATGCAGGGGATTCTTGCTATTTATCTTTATTACTCCGTTTCTCTTGGTGGGCTTAATCTTTCTGAGGTTTCCGCGACAAGCATTGTTGGGGCTTATGGTGGTCTGGTCTACCTTTCTACTATTTTTGCTAGTTGGGTGGCAGACCGCCTCTTAGGCACTGAGCGAACGTTATTCTACAGCGCCATATTGGTTATGGCCGGGCATATCGCTCTATCGCTTCTACCTGGGCTCAGCGGGGTGGGAGTGGGTTTAATATGTATTGCGCTAGGCAGTGGTGGGGTAAAGGCTAATGCCACATCCCTAGTTGGTGATCTCTACGAAAAAGAAGATCCACGAAGGGATGCTGGGTTTTCAATTTTTTATATGGGCATCAACTTAGGGGCATTAATTGGCCCGCTTCTTACCGGGTACTTGCACGATACCCGAGGTTTTCACTGGGGATTTGGACTTGCTGCCATCGGAATGGGGGTGGGCTTAATTCAGTATTCAATATTTCGAAAGAACTTGGGGGATAATGGAAAATACCCAACTTCACCTTTACCTTCATCATTACATATTTATTATGCGGTAGGGTTTACCCTTGCCCTTGCCGCTATCGTGGCCCTATGCTTTAGCGGAGCCATACATAGTGAAGATTTATCGAATATCGTTGTTGCCTTAACAATTATTGCCGCTATTGGATATTTTTTGCTCTTGTTACGTAGCTCCAAAGTTACCTCCGTTGAGCGCAGTAGAATCTGGTCATTTATCCCTTTATTTATAGGCAGTGCTGCATTCTGGGCACTATACCAACAACAATTTACCGTTGTTACCATTTACTCCGATAAACGCCTTGACCGCACGGTATTTGGCTGGACTATCCCGGTCTCGTGGGTGCAGTCAATAAATCCAGTTTTTATTATTCTCCTTGCACCAGCATTTGCCGCACTGTGGACCAAACTTGGTCCACGGCAACCCATAACACCAATAAAATTTTCTCTTGGCATAGCCATTATGGGTCTAGCTTTTGTACTATTTATACCGATGTCCGGCGCCGGTGCCCATTCAGCACCGTTGCTTGGGCTTATCGGCATTCTTTTTGTTTTTACTATCGCTGAACTACTACTGTCCCCAGTGGGACTTTCTATGTCAACAAAGTTGGCGCCCCAGGCTTTCCATACTCAAATGGTTGCGTTGTTTTACCTATCGGTGGCGCTTGGAACGGCTTTGTCTGGGACGCTGGCTGGTTACTATACCGAAGAGAAAGAGAAGCAGTACTTTCTTGTTCTTGGCGTTATTGCTATCGGAATTGGCGCATTAATCGGAACTTTTTCATCGACAATCAATAAACTTATGGCTGGTATTCACTAATCCAGTACCAACCTTACGGTAGTTTCCTTTTGTTCATCATGCTTGCCTAGGCTGACCGGAGTAGCTATCCATCACTGACCTAGTGTCAGTACAGCGACGGTTGAAAGGTTGTTATGCGGTTATCTTTCCAAGCTGGTGTCATGACGCTGCTCGCAGCAAGCCTCTGCGCTTCTATGCCCGCCCAGGCAAGCCCGGCAGCCCTGTCGGGACAGTGCGTTTTTGCACCAGTCGAAGCAGAGTCAGGTACTGCCTTTGGGCCGGAGAAAATTATTCGGCTCTATCCTTCAGATCTACCGGCCCGTGGCACCTATATTTCACTGCTGGATCAGTTCTCAACCTTAGCCACTGAGCACCCTGAGGTCATTGAACAAAATCTTGGTACCACCATCGCCATTAACAATTCAGCGTCGGCAGCAGAACAACAACGCGCCATCTCAGATAACTATAACGACCCGGCGAGTGAGCTTGCCGAATCACTTGGTAGTGCACTTGGTGAACAATATATTTCAGCATTAAAATCGGGTAAGTTACCCAAAGTTCGAGCCCTCATTGACGGTGCAGTTGCCCGTGCCGGGCTCTTAATGAGCTCCACTGTTATCGAAAAAGCTTTCTATAGTAACCCGCGTCCTTTTGTTGCTGCTCCTGAAAGCATTCAACATTACGATCGCGAAAACGGCAGCATTTACCAAGCAGTTTCCTTACCAGGCACCGATGGTTCCTACCCTAGCGGCCATACCACCCAAGCCTATTGGAAAGCCTTCTTCCTCGCCTCCTGGCTCCCTGAGTTGGGCCCTCAGATTCTTGATCGGGCTTCCGAAGCTGGGCACAGTCGAATAATTTTAGGTGTGCACTACCCGCTAGATGTTATGGGCGGTCGCATGATGGGCTCGGCTGCTGCTGCTGACCGAATGTCTGATCCTGAGTTTCTCCCGCTAGTCCAAGAAGCTGGAGCAGAACTGAGAACTGTTCTTGAACAACAAATTGGCACTGACCTTAACACTTTTATTGAGTGCCACGATAAGTACAAATCTACATCAGACTCGGTGGCCGATTACCGCGAGCGAATGACATACGGTTTTACCAGACTCAGCGATGCTGATACTGAAGTGGACGTTCCTTGGGAGGCAGCCGCTTTGCTTCGTCCTGCACATCCTGAATTGACCGATGAACAACTTATTCAGGTGCTGCAACAAACCGCTTTAACGGCTGGTTACCCCTTAGACAAAACCGGACCGCAAGGCGGATGGCAGCGTCTTGATTTTGCCACGGCTTGGGTGGCGCAGGTCAGTATTGATATTGACGGTAACGCAGTGGTACAGAACTAGGGAGCGTCTGAACCTTCCTCAGGGGGTGTCAGCCACAATGGCTAACACCCCCTGAGGATTTAGCCACAAATATCACGCAACTGCTCGATAAGCTTGACCCGGCCAGCTGTATCCTGAGCAATGAGGCTGACATTCAACGTGGTCACTCCCGAAGCAGCGAAAGCCGCTACTCGCTCTTTAACGTAGGATTCGGTTCCAATCAGCGATATTGCCCGAACGAGTTCATCGGGAACAGCTGCTGCTGCTTCCTCTTTTTTTCCAGCCAGATAAAGATCTTGAATTTTTTCTGCTTCGGCTTCATACCCGTAACGGCACGCTAGGTCGTTGTAGAAGTTTTTACCTTTGGCGCCCATGCCACCGATATATAGCGCCATATGTGGCTTAACAGCTGCCAGATACTGATCAGCGTCATCACCTATTGCTAGGGCTGGGCTGGCAAAAACTTGAAGTTCGCCTAAAGCCGGATCGCGTTTTGCTTTGCCTTCGGCAAGTGCTGCACCCCAAACAGATTCCGCTTTTTCTGGGTGATACAAAATTGGTTCCCAGCCTTCAGCGATTTCAGCGGTCAAGGCAACATTTTTGGGACCAAGTGAAGCGATAACAACTGGGACTAGTTCACGAACTGGATAATTGATAAGTTTGAGAGGTTTTCCTAAACCAGTTCCCTTGCCCTCCGGCAGTGGAATCTGGTAGTACTTACCCTCATACTGCAGCTTCTCTCGGCGCCAGACCTGCCGGCAAATCTCAATAATTTCTCGGGTGCGGGCAAGCGGAGCGTCATAGCGCACCCCATGAAATCCTTCAATAACCTGTGGCCCGGAGGCACCAATGCCCATAACAAAACGGCCACCGGACACATAATCCAGACCTGCCGCTGTCATTGCAGTTAATGATGGGGTTCGGGTGTAGAGCTGAAAAATTCCTGATGCCAGTTCCACTGTTTGGGTTTTAGCCGCTAGATAACCAAGCTGACTTACCGCGTCAAATGAGTATGCCTCGGGCACAAAGATGATGTCTAGGCCTGCTCGTTCAAGCTCTGCTACCTCCTCTGCTGTCTCAATAAAGCCACCTGAATAGTTCAGACCTGTGCCTATACGCATATCTCTCCCTTTATTACGGCGGTACTTGTGAAGTGAACGGTACCTGGTGTGAGTCAAGTTTTTTGTGACCGGAGTGATCAGGTTGGTAAGCGTTCCGGTCCCCTCAGGTATAGTTTGTGTACAAACTATTTGGATACAAACTATTTGAGGTGGAAATGACGACAACAAAGCGGCCACATCCCTTGCAATGGGTCGGTTATGTGTATGGCAAGCCCCTTCCCCCCTCTTGCCGCCAATGGGTAGCTAATGATTTAACCGGCGATCATGCCGTTAGCCGCCATCTTTTTCGTAGCGTTTTTTCTTTCCTCCCCATTTTTGGGGCATTCCTGTTGCTACCCGGGCCATTCCACCTACGAGCAGCTACCGTGCTCCTTGCCCTGTTTCTCGCCGTTTTCTTTTCTATGGTGTACATGTATCCCAACCGCGCTAGGCGACTACAAAAACATGGTTTAGATCCCAACCTGCAAAACCTCAAAAAACAGCAGGAAACCGAAACCACCAGAATTAATTACGAAAAGATGTTCCCACCTCGTTGAGGAATCTCAGCCCACAAATCTTCGTAGTACTTGTTTTAGTGGCGTGGGTTTTATTCCCTGTTTTGCCAACTCGCGGCGCACTTTCCAGCGAGTAATCAGCACTCCCAAAGCAGCGATGCCCCAGATAGGGTACTGCAAAAGCCAGGCTAATCGGAATGCGTCAAAGGAATACCCGCCCTGCCAATCCAGCACTAAGCCCATCGCTTCAATAAGTAATAGCGAGGCCAAAAACCCACCAACATTCACAATCCCCTGGGCTGTGCCAATGGTCAAAGGCTCGTTAAACGTCCGAGCATAGTCAAACCCAATCATCGAACCTGGGCCGCCCACTGAGATCACCACAATAAGAAGCACTAATAACCATAGGGGTGCCGGACCAGAAAGACACAAAACCGTGGTCCACAGTGCTGCATTTGATCCCATAATGGCAAGCACTAACCAGGATCGGCGGAAGGGGAATCGTCCCGTCAGATAGCCAAGTATGGGCCCAGAACTGATGATGGCCATGACCGATACTGTTAAGAGACTCCCTGCGGTGGTAATGGAAAGCTCTTGAGCAGAAACTAAATAGGGAACTCCCCACATGAGTACAAATGTGGTGATCGAAAATTGGGTTCCCATATGGCTGAAAAACCCTAATCGAGTACCAGGTCGCATCCATACTTGCTTTATCTGCTGACCAATTGTTTGTTGAGTGAGTATTGCTCGAGGTTTTACTGTGCCAGAAGGGGTATCAACGATGATAAGCAGAACAAGTACCCCAGACAATGCGGTAAGTGCAGCGATACTGACAAAAGCGGTGCTCCAACCGGCACTACGTAATACCGCAAGTAGTGGGATGGCTGAGAGCACTTGTCCAAGTTGTCCAACAATTCCAGTAATTTGGGCCATCACTGGCACTTTAGTGCTGGGAAACCATGCGGTGACCAGCCGAAGTACCGAAATAAAGGTAAATGCATCGCCAATTCCCACCAGGATTCGTGCGATTGCCACCTGGGGTATCTGCTCCGATACCGCTAGAAGCGCTTGCCCTGCCGACATTGTTAAGGCACCAATGGCAATCATGATTCGTGAACCATATTTATCTAGAAGCAAGCCAGCAGGGATTTGCAGACCGGCATATACCACCATCTGTAATACAACAAAGGTGGATAACCATGAGGCATTTACCTGAAACCGCTCGGCAGCTTGCACTCCGGAAACCCCAAAAGAGGTGCGGTTCAAAACTGAAATTGTGTAGGCGATAACACCAACCGACCAAATAAGCCAGAGACGTTTCACAGAATAAACCTACAGTGATGATGCATGGAATAACCAATTGTCGGTGTCTTTGGTAATACTGTGTCGTGGTAATACTGTGAACTCTGTAATGACGTTTATCTTTTGAGGAGCTGTACCTGTGCCTTTTGCTGATGAGTTACTCAGCCGCTCGACGGTAACTGAGCTTGCCGCGATTTTACAGGGTGCTCAGGCTGGGTTGAGTGTTCCTACACTCAATAGCATCAATGGCACCTTATCGGGCACACTCAAGCAAAGACGGGAAGCCATCACCGAAGCCTTACTTGCTGATCTTCCACAGGATTTCTTGGTACTACAGAGTCTTATAACAAAAGCCTTAGAGAACAACAGCTTTACTGGCTGGATGATCTGGCCGGTCACTGAAGCAGTGGCGGAGCACGCAGTGGCATTCTCAGATAAGACTTTTGAGCAGGGTTTGGAATTATTGGCAACACTTACCCCTAGGCTTACTTCTGAATTTGCGCTGCGATCCTTCCTTATTGCCGATACGAGCCGTACTTTACAGGTAGTGCATAGTTGGGTGAATCATCCTGATGAACATGTTCGCCGGTTGGCTAGTGAAGGCACCCGCAATCGCTTACCCTGGGGCAAGCAGGTACCTCAATTGCGTCATGACCTGCACGCCACCGTCAGCATAATTGATGCTCTGTACCGTGACCCTTCAGAATATGTGCGGCGTTCGGTGGCAAATCATCTTAATGATCTTAGTCATCTTAATTCTCGGCTTGCTGTGCAGGTAGCTAGCCGGTGGTTAAGTGCCCCAGATAAATTCACCATGAAATTGGTCACCCATGCGTTGCGTACCTTAATTAAGCAGGGGGATCAAAAGGCTTTGGCGTTATTGGGTTTTAGTTCAGCAAAAAATCTTCACATCAGCGGACCCACACTGTCTACCAAAGAAGTTTCCTTAGGCGAATCCTTGAATTTTTCTTACTGCATTACCAATACTGGCAATCAAGCAACACGCCTTGCGGTGGACTATCTGGTATATCACCGTAAAGCCAATGGCACTGTGACACCTAAGGTTTTTAAACTCACCACCAAAGAACTTGCTCCCGGCGAACAGCTGAGTGGGTCAAAAACTCATTCATTTAGGGTCATCACGACCCGCACCTACTACCCTGGTCAACATGCTATTGCGTTACAAGTTAACGGGGCAATAAGTGCCGAAGCCGCTTTTACACTTCACACCACATCTTAGCGTGAGGAATCAAAGGTGATTCGCACCGAAATAGGGTCGCTTTGTAGTGCTTTTAATGTTACTGAAGATAATTGTGAACCGATTTTTCCTTTCATAAAGGTACGACCACGGGCATCTACATCATCTTCTGGATGAAATTCTGCGGTGCCGCTGAGCCATTTCCCGCGATGCTTTAAGCGCACCTTGGGATTATCGGTGATGTTGTAGGCCCATCCGGCACGACGGCCATGTTGCGAAATAAGCCAAGCCCCAGTGCTATCAACGTTTACCGATACTGGCACTACCCGGGGCTGTCCGGATTTGCGGCCAATAGTTTCTAGTTCAGCCATAATTGCCGGTCGAATACCAATTTTTGCTAATCCCAGGGTTAATGGGTTAGCAAAATAGCGACCAACTATGCGTTCCCTGTGAAATTTTTTGATTGCCCGCTGGGTTGCCGGATTACTCATAGCTGTTTTTCCTCGCTGTTGTCGGAAGCCACTGGTGCCATTTGTTTTTACGATATATCCCATTGTTTTCCACAGTGGGCGATTAAGATCTGGGTCTTTGCCCTCTCCTATAAGGTGAATCTGGTTGGCATGCCATTGGATATCTAAGGCCCCATTAATAACTTTGGTATCAATGAATTGTGCTAGCGGTTTGGGTACAGACAGTTCGATGGTCCGTACATCAAGTTTTGCTGTTGGTGATTCAAAAATAATTTTTGCCGCTTCTGGGGTGGTGCAGGCTGGCCGACCAATACCCACCAAGTCACAGGCTTTGCTGGCTACTGCTTCTTCCATCGCCAATCGGGAGCGGAATCCACCAGTGACGGCTAATACGCTTGTAGTGGCGATGGATCGGACTGTCTGGGCATATTCAAGAAAGTAGGCTTCCCGGTCTCGGGTGGATTGGGATTTTCCGCCGACCATCATGGCTGGGCTTTCGTAGGTACCACCGCTGATTTCAATAAGGTCAACGGCTTCTTCGTTGAGTGCGGCCACAACGGCTCGAGATTCTTCTTCAGTGAATCCGCCACGCTGGAAGTCTGCGGAGTTGAGTTTTACTCCCACTCCGAAGCTTGGGCTCACCGTTGCACGTATCCGCCGGACTATTTCTAGTAAAAACTGGGATCGTGCAGTGATATCTCCGCCCCATTTGTCGGTACGTTGGTTGGATAGTGGGGAAAGGAATTGAGCCACTAGGTAACCGTGCGCTCCATGAATTTGCACCCCGTTGAATCCAGAAGCTTCAGCAATAGCTGCGGTGATAACAAAGCGTTCGATAATTGCTTCTATCTCTGCTCCGCTGAGCGCCCGCGGGGTACGCGTACCAGGAATACTGGTTCCTATTGCACTGGGAGCTACGGGAATACGGTCTGCTACTAATGGATTTGCTTGACGTCCAGGATGATTAATTTGCATCCAGATCGCAGCTCCCCCGTCTTGGGTGGTTTTTGCCCACCGAGTAAGCCCTTCGATATCACGATCATCTTCAACAACAACATTACCCACTTCGCCTTGCTGGGAGCGGTCAACCATAACGTTGCCGGTTACTACTAAGCCATAACCGCCAGCTCCCCAACGTTGGTAGAGTCGTTCTAGTCGGGGGGTTGGGGAATGGAGCGAGTCACCCAGGGTTTCACTCATCGCCGATTTCATTAGCCGGTTGGACAGTATTTGTCCACAGGGAAGTTCGAGTGGTTCGATTAACGCTGAGGTTACAGTTGGCACACAATATCCTTGGTCAGTGTCAGTCACCGGTGTAGGGCTGACAAATTTTGTTTTTACTGCGGTATGTATTGCAACGTAGTAGACTGATCGTACTACCGCAAGGGTTTGTGCAACTTTTTTTAAGGAGCAGAAGATGCAAAGTCCCCGCGAGCGACTCATCGAAGCAACCGTTGCCCTCATGAGCGAAGGTGGGGTCAGCGGCACCGGGATTTCAGAGATATTACAGCTCAGTGGCACCGCACGGCGATCTGTTTACCAAAATTTCCCGGCCGGCAAGACCCAACTTGTTGCCGAAGCCGCCCGTTCTGCTGGCGACCGAGCCAGTGCTTTATTTGCTGTTTTTACCGATAACAGCAACCCGTTAGAGAGTCTGACAACTTTTGCTGACGTATGGCGGGCCGGGCTGACACACAGTAATTTTGCGGCCGGCTGCCCCATCGTTGCGGCAGCATTAGCCGGAAAAGCAGCACCGGAAGCTACAGCTGTGGCCGCTGATATTTTTCGTGACTGGGAACACCTGCTTATCAAGCAGTTGCTTGGCGTTGGAATAGCCGAGCACACTGCGCTATCGCTCGCCACCACCGTTGTCTGCGCCATTGAAGGAGCCGTGATTATGGCTATTGCCAAAAAATCAGTTGTCCCTGTAGATCGGGTAGAAAAAAGCCTAAAAGAATTGCTTACTATCCATACAACTGTGGTTGGATAACCTAAGATACGGTATTAGCACAGGAGTTCAGGGAGGGCAAGAGATGAACCGATCCTCATCTGCGCTGTTGCTTCGACTCGGTGCAGGAGCAGTAACGCTTATTGTTGGCTCATCTGTTACTCCTGTCCTCGGAGATTGGAATGACCCTAACCACCCATGAGTACTCCTAACCCAGAAGATGAGTTGCCGCCATTGCGTGGCCCTTTCGCCGACGGTGCTTGGACGATAGATGTGCCGTCGATGCTTTCCGCACATATCGAGGCACGTGAGAAGTTTCAGAAAATTTTGGAGGGTATTCCCAAAACTGTTCTTGTTACTGATACTTCAGCAACAGTTCGGACCCCCACCGGAGCCGAAGTGCCACAACTGAAGATGGTGGAAAATTTTGCGCACACTCTTATCCAAAATTTTATCGACAGGATAGGTGTGTGGAATGAAGATTTAACTGACCGCTTCGCTGAACTCAATATGATTGCCGATCAAATCCGCGTCGCTGTCGAAGAAGAACGGCGAAAAAAACCGGAAGGGAAGTAGAGCGAACTTTCACGCAGCAATCTACTGAAAGTTGTTTTGCTATTCACCTTTTGGCGAGACCTTCTATCGAACTTGCGCTCTGGCGGATTATGCGAGGTCAGAATATGTTTCTATTCGCCTTTTGGCGAGACCTTCTATTGAACTGGGGGATCATTGTATGACCCGACTGATCCACCAGGGTTTCTATTCGCCTTTTGGCGAGACCTTCTATTGAACAAGACGGCCCTGTGACGGACGTCGATATTGAGCGGTTTCTATTCGCCTTTTGGCGAGACCTTCTATTGAACAGCAAACACTCTCGGGCTTGCTGAGTTCGGTGCGCGTTTCTATTCGCCTTTTGGCGAGACCTTCTATTGAACGCGCATTAATCTGGTCTGCAAGGTATTTCGTGGTTTCTATTCGCCTTTTGGCGAGACCTTCTATTGAACTATTCAATTCCCATCTATAGTAAATGTAAGTTTATTTCGTTTCTATTCGCCTTTTGGCGAGACCTTCTATTGAACCCTACCCCAAAAACATGCCACTTGACCAGCCCCAATACCAACGGTATGTACACCACCCCCAAAAAACCTCACCTGAACACCCGACCAACACCCCAAAAAACACCAAAAGCACAGGTCAAAGCCGGTGCACACCAAACCCCATTTCCGCCCATCCGCGAACCACCCTCCATCCACAAGTTGTTCATGGTAAATCACACTGCCCACTGGCTTCTCATCTAGCTGGGATGCCCGTTGCGCTTCTTTTTACGACGCCAGAGATTCAATAGCTCAATGAAATCACCTTTGGCTGGTTGGTCTAAATAAGTTTTGACTCCAGAAACCTTCTTAACTAATTTAGCCCCATCTGGCAACAGTTCAGAATAAAAGACATGGGTAAAAACAATGAATTCATTTTTCTCGTTTTGCACTAGTTTAATCCATACCGGGGAAGCACGGCGAAGGCTTTGTTTATTCTTGTCCACGCCCGAAACCATCGCTTTGAATCTGGAACCTTTTTCGAAATAATTAACCGGCAAACCTAAGCCTGCAACGTCATATCTACGGCCAACTGCCCCAGCCCGAATGCTAGTGATCCATTCTGGACTAAACGAATCTTTATTTTGGTGATCATTAGGGGCTTTTCCTAACCGGAAGTTCCTCCAAGAAATTCCTGCTGCATTTAAGACGGTCTCCCAGCTATTCTGATTATTTTGACTTTCACTTCTGAGCGAGCCACCCCACCATTGATGAGATAGGACTGGAAATTGAGGCAGGGGAAGGTCATCATTAAATTCTTCTCTATTCATTTCACCCCAGCCTGGGTCTCCCAGTTCTGTAATCCACGGTGGAATAGGATCTTGTTGTAAAGCATTCCAGTCTGGTCTCCAAATTTCGCTACGAGATTGCCAGTTCCCAGGAAGTGCGCCGACAACTTGAGTGCACTCGATTGCCCCGAACCCCCGGCGGACACGTGCCCCTAAACCCCCATAAATAACCCATGCCCAAATAGCAAGCATAAGTTGCGAATTGATTTTTTCATCATCGGAAAACCTGAACTCAACGATGAATCGAGATCCTGGATTCACATAAGATCTAGATAACTGCCTTTTACTTTGATCCCAAAGCCCTTGACCTAAAAGATATTTTATTCCTATTTCAGATGTCCAACGAGGTTCTCTATTGTGAGCAAGACTGGGCTGCGCCCTAACTCTAATTGCGATGGAGGAAGGCTTCTTTGTAGAACCAAAAATTGCTTCTTCTGCCTCCCATAGGTCGTTAAGCTCGATAACCCCATGTGCAGCCGCCACCGCACGAAACCAATACCGTAAAGCCCCACGAATAGATGGCACCCTAATAGGAGAATCATCTGAATCAGGTCCCGCTTCCGCTCCACCGAATAATGGTGAAACAGTGGTAAATGTAAATGCTGTCCATGGTTTCATCAGCGGCTTCCTCTACTTCGTCGCACTCTACCTAATGGCGCTGTAATCGGCATATCCTGCCACATAATCTGAACAATTAATCCTGCTGTTAACGACCATCCGGTCATTAACAGCACTACCTTAGCGGGCGCTGCCATCATTTCAGCAGGCATGTCTGGTTCTTGACAAGCGTCGGAGACCTCTCTTGATTCCCAAACGCTAGTTCCAGGATTATTAAGGCAGTTACCCGCTTCGCCGATTTGTGGGACCACATAAACCAGAACAGGAATGCTCAGTGCAGCTGCGTACAGGGTAGCTATCCCCCAAACAGCTAAGCCCCTTCCCGCTGCTTTAGGTAAAGATGAACCATGACTGTGACATTCAAAAATTATGTAGCACAAAGCAATCACTAATAATACGGCACCCAGTATCCACCCATCCTCAGATTTCCACCATCGAGGAGTTAAAGAAATAAGCAAAGCAAGACCTACGGCAATGGTTGCTGGGATACGTAACAGAGAAATTTTGAACCACTTCTCACCAAAATAAAAACCAAGGGACACCGCGAAAATTGCCAACGGGATCAAGGCGGCAATACAGTGAAATCTATTAGTAAAAAAGAGCGTAATAAGACTTAAAGCCGTGAGAGGTCCGATAAGTAACGCCAAGACAGAATCTCGTTTTGATGAAAATTGTATTCGCGTTGCTTCCCACACCGCACCTCTTGGCAACCAGTGTTCTTCAGCAATCTTTACCGAAATTCTTTCATGCTCCATTTTATTCAGACTTGAATTTACATCATCACTTTTTGATCCGAGTACAAGCAACTCATCTTTTTTCATTTTTTGAGCCAATTCTGTGGAGATATTCTTTGGGTGAATCCAGCTTATGGCTTTTAGCTCGGATTCAATCCAATCTTTACCTTCACCGCGAATAGCTAACCAGGGGTCGTCTTCCCACGACGAAAGAATTGTGAGCCAACAATCCCGAGCATTTCGAGCACATTGTTGTAAAGTTTTTTTACCACTTGACATCTGGCCAAGTGGTCCCGATGCGGCTAAACCAACCTCAGGTAAAGATTCCATCCGCAAGGGGAGCGTCCAAACCAGGAAGCTAAATCGTGCAGACTTTGAGAATAACTCTTTCGGAATAAAATTGCTGTCAGCATTATCTAACCAACGGGCAAAATGCATTAATTCAGTAATAACGTTTTCATCTGATTTTTGGTTCTTCAGTAAGACCATAGGATCTTCAAGAGCTAAAGCTAAATGCTCCTTGTCCATGCCAGTTCCAACTTCGGGTATACGCACGTCTTCCGAAGACTTACTATCTGAGATTCTCAGAACACTTTTAACATAGTGATGTGTATTTAATTCTTGCTCGCTAATCATACGATACTCAACAGTATAATTCCGAGATCTGAAATTCTTTTCGGTGGGCCTTCCTGCCAGCATAGCCCTAACAGCTTATTGTTACGAGTATTATAATCCTCGGGCATATCTATTGTACCGTTTCTGACAGTAACCTCTGAAAGTTTTTTCATATCTTCAGCTAAGTTGACAAAGCTTCTTATCGGAATAAGAACTCTCTTAGAGAGATCCAAACTTGTTTTATTTAAGCCTGATTCATGAATAACTTGTGCAGTGATCTTCCAATCACGATGCTCGTCAAGCATTGTTTTAATACCTTCAGCAATAGTAATAAAGAAGGGCATCATCGCCTTAAACCCTCCACCTAGATGGAAAACTATCTGGCCTTCTCCCTCCTTTCCTATATTGTTTCGGACACTGGTTTCTATTTCACTACCCATTTTTCCGAGTTGGAAAAATATCTCTTTCGATAATTCTTGACTCAGGTCGAGTCTTGAAACACGACAAATGTATACCTGCCCTGGTTGTATTGAAGATAGACTTCCTGAGTTATCTTCTTCTCCATCAATATAATTGATGGGTTTGCCCTCAGCGTATTTTGCCGCAACAAACACAGCTGCTCTAAGCCCGGAAGGGGTATCACTAGCTATGAACACATAGGCATCCTTTTCCCGCTCTTCTGAGTCTCTTGTCTCAATGTAAATTGAAGACCACTCCGCACAAACTTCAGGATTATTTTGTAGTTCGGTTATTTCTAGACTAATCTTCGGATCTAGCTCATCAAGATTGAGTAGCCCCTCACGCACAGTATTGCTCAAAAGCTTTCGCACATCACTCTTTGCATCAATTAAATTCAATAAACTTAAAGAATCATCATTTTGAATAGAAAGTCCCACTGGGACAACATGAATAGTGAACATCAGCTTTCCCCTTTCTCGACTGTGCAGTATCCATATCCGGCAGCAGTTTTTCCGCCAAGCCCAAAGTAGCCACAGCCACCTTCGACCCATGAGTAGAAGATTTCCACATCTTCTTTCGTCCCACTCACCCACGTTGAGTAGCTTCCACCGTGTACTGCCAGAAACTGAACAGGAACTGGTTCATAATATTCTGCCGGAGGGCTTTTCACACCACCGTCAGCGTTTCCTTCATTGTAGTACGGGACAACATGCGGGGTTAGCACATCAACTACAATTTTTGGACGGGATTCAGGGTAGGCATCTAAAATAGTTATTGATCCCCTACATCCTGTCATACTTACACTTGCATTATTTCGATCTTCCTGGTTTGCAGCGAAACCAAAGATCCTTGTTCTCAGTTCTACATCAGCACTACATTCACGAGCATAAGCAGCTGCTACCCCCTTTATTGCTGTTGCCGGGATATAAGGGAAACCGTAGGGCGAAGAAAATGATAAATCTGTTTCCTGCACTGACTCACCACCATGCCCAACGACCATCCGCCACATCGGCTTAATAATAATTTCTAAGCTAGAATATTTTTCTTGCTGGGCAATGTTTTTTGCCAATAATTTTCTCCGATCAGTAAGTGAAGAGAAAAAATCATCGGTAAGATTCCGGGTTTGCTCAGTAACCGATTGAAGGTGTTCTTGTTTCTCTCTTGAATCGTCCGGGCCAAGCCAAAGTCGATGAAAAAGCAACGCCTGATTCAGATTTTTATTTTTTATCTTGTCATCCACATTATCAAGGCGGGAAAGCACACCATACCTTTGGCTCATCCCTGCTGCCCCTTTTCTTCTACTGTGCATCTGGCATCAGCAATTTTTGATAGCCACTGGCAAAACATCTTAGCTCTCGCTTCGGCAACTCTTTGCTGTTGCCGTTCTGCCCCAATGAGCGATCCCAGCAGTCCATTTCCATCAGCTCCTGCCTTATACTGAATTCCCGCCTGCTCGCAGGCATCTTTCAATACTATGGTTGCCACTCGCACATATTCTTCTTTGTCTTTTTTTGATAACAAAAAGGCACAGCTTGCTGCTAATCCGCTCGTCTGTATGCTCGCCGGAAGTGCCCTCAATCTAGTTCTTAATACTGAATTAACCTCTTGCCCAAGTGCATTTGACGCAGCAGCTGCTAAATTAGAATCCAAGCGCGTCATGCTAACCACCTGTACTCCCGCTTAGCGCTGCCAGTACCACCTTGTCTCCCTGCACCAGGCTTTGGCACCGGTTTAGGTTTGGCCTGAGCTGTAGCGCTTCCCGTTTCTTGTTCAGGGACTGCTGGCCTAGGCTCCGCACCTTGGTTTGTACTAAAAATTTTCTCAATATCTTCTGCTTTATGTATCCGGCACCAAAATATGCCTTTACCAGTTGATTCATCCCCACCAAGTTGAAAAACCTTGCCATTTAATATTTTTTCTAACAAATCGAGATGTTTTTTTTCTCCCGAAAGCACTGATACTAGAATGGTTTCTGCTGGAAGGTATTCTGAATAAAAAGGTCCGTGCGCTACCTGCTTAGTTTCTTCTTCAAGCTGAATCCGAGCCACAACATCTGTTCCGTGATTGGCAAGTTCTGAAAAATCACCTGCTTCAACAATAACCACGTCTTCTTCAATCTTTTTGCGTGAGAAGGTAAATTCCTCATTACATGGAAAAACAAATTTTGATAAGGAATTACCCAGATTTCTAACAGCATTTTCTGTGCTTACACTGACCAAGATTGGACCAAAAACTTGTTTTCCTTTCCACCCTTCAGTGCCAATTCCTCCGTTAATACTTTTTGTATAAACACTTTTCAATGTTGAAGTATCAGCGCCGATAATCCGCGCCTTGCGCGCTAGCCTGGCAAGCAACTGAACTGAGGTGACCCAGGCAAAAAGCCGATCAAGTGATGCAGCTGGCATCGCTAGAAGCTGGGCATCCCCAAAACTTACAGCTCCTCTGGTTAACCTACTGTCAGTTTCCCCTGGTGGCTTTGAGCCAAAAATTGCTTCATCTTGTTCCGAAGTGAAACCCGAAGAACGAGCATGATCGCGTAGTGCCCCTTTAAGTGACTGACCCCAAATTAACGGTAGCCCAGTTCCAGCTTCCCGCTGAATAGGGAGATCAATGCTGGACATGGCTCCTGAACCTCCCGCATGGATAGGGGTTTCAGCAAAAAGTACTAGCAATCTATGTTCCATTACCATCTCCCTGTCAAGACAACACCAAAACCTGAATTTACAATTCCTTCAGAAGGATTCAATAATTTTTCGTGATGATTATTGGCCCACGCCTGTGCTAAATCTTTATCTCCAAAATCGACGTAAAGCACCGTTCCTGCCGGAAGCGCCCACTGAAGTTGCCGACTCTCCGAGAAATTTTTGCGCACGGACGCGGTGGCTATCGGCTGGGGACCAGTACAGCTCATCACGCATAGCGTCGCATCTTCTGGTGACCAAAATTTTTTATCGACCAGACCCGGAGTTGCTAGATAAATAGCCACTCTCCCGCTATCGAACTGCGGAACCTCGATATGCGGGACTTTGTCGCGCATATTTGCTAGACGAACATGAGCTATGCGCCCTCTACCGCCTAAAGGAACAACTGAGTTTTTAATTTCCACTGTATCTGAGGAAACACAGCCCAACATGAAAGCTAACTTATCTGCACCACGTAAATGTGTTGTTGCGTACAGCATTGATTCCATTGCCGTACCTTCAAATTCGCCAGAATAATGCCGCGCTAGGCCAAGGCGAGGTTCCGCTGACCATCCTGGGCTTTCTTTATGCCTTTGTTTTATCCACTTTGTGTCTATTTTCTCCCCGAAGCGGATTTCCCCTTCATTTGTTAACCAGTTTTCCATCGCACCGGTGCGAATCCAACCGCCTAACGTTTTTCCTTCACCAACTGTTTCATGGCTGAACCGATATTCTGAATCTAAGTCATTTCGTTGTGATGTCGAGCGCTCTTCGAGTGTTAGACGACGAAATTCGGTATCGTCTTTTACGATGTCGACTGGTGTTGGATAGTACGCATTTCCCTCTACAACGACGGTCGGGCCAATGATCATCTCCCCTACCTCTTTACCTAATGCGGTGTGTAATACACCTCCGAAGGTACTGGGAGGTGGGGTGATTGGATTTGATATATTCGCTGACCCAGCATCAAAAGGTCTACCATCACGAACCATTGCTGTGTCCAGTAGCTCAACTACTACCCATGTTGTTGTCATTGGCATTCCTGAGAAAGAAATCGGGCAATAAGCACGGCAGGGAGCGGCTGTAGAAACTTTCCATTTGACCGCTCTTGCTCTGCAAGCTTGACCAAAGATTTTGCCGATAAGTCACTTCCACCGTGACGGATGGTTAACCGGTGAATTTCAGCTTTCAGAGTGTCCCAGAGATCTGGGTTATCTTCCGCCGCTAAGCTTTGCATTTCTTTGTTATTGGCTTCTATATCTGCGGCAAGACGCGGCGACAAAGCATTTGCTCCACTGGGGCTTACGGCCCGCAATAGATCAGCGGCATTACCACCGTCTGAATTTATATTCCATGGTTGTACCGTTCTTGCTCGTTCACCTCCCCGTCGAATAGCAATCACAGCTAACGCATCTCGGTTTTGGGTGGGAGATATCTGAGCATTTTTTGCTTCATTCAGTGCTTCCCTGACTGATTCAAGAGCTAATCGTAGCGGGTAAGACATGTGTACGAACACAATAGCGGTGGATGCTGTTACACCTTTTCCCTTGTTAGCTTTCTGCCATAACATGTTTTTGTCAACATGTTCGGCAAGAGACTTTCGTAACGTTTCTGCCAAACTTAAAGCCGTTGAGGCTGGGCTGAAAGCCAAAAAATCATCACCCCCGGAATAAATCACCGAGGAACAAAATTCCGATTTTCTTGCGATTTTCTTCTGCTCTTGAGCCAGTTCGTATAATTGGAAAGCGGCTTCACTCTGCTCATTCAGAGTCCAAGAGTTAAGGGCCTGACCTAGTCGATCAATATCTTGAGCGATGATAGCGTAATATGGCGAAAGATCAAGATTAATATGGATTTTGGCTAGTTTAAGGATTTCTTTTGACGCTTCTCTACCCTTAGCGACAAGTTTATCGTTAATACCTTCATATTCTTTTGCTAATGTTTCTACCCGCCAAAGTTCGGGATATAACCAATCTGCGCAATTTGCGAATGAAGTACGACTCCCAGCTGAGGGAGTAGCTCCTGAATCATTCAGGACAGCAATAACTTCTTCTAATTGATTAACCGGACTAGTCAGCGCTTTGCCGAGATCCTTGTTTTCCGTTTGCTCTAACTTTGCCAGAAAAGCCGCCGAAGCAACGGCACGAGTGGATGAAAATTTTCCTTTAGTGTTTTTCCTTTTCACCCAGCCAGCTGCGGATAAGTTTTCATCACTCTCATACCTTTGCAGTAACCTTATTTTGGCCGCCGGAATTGCTGGTAGTCCAGCAGATTGAGAGCAGAGCACTACTTGTTTTTCTATGAATGGGTCAAAAACCTTACTACGCTTTCGAGCGGTCAATGCTCGCTGAGCTGCCTGCCATAAATCTGCGTAGTTACCTGCGCTTCCTTCCACAGTAATCCAGGAAATATCTGGAAAGCCAGGGGTTTTTATTGGCGTATCTTCTACAAAAACTTCTGCCAACTTATTTTGCCAAAGCTGTGTCATTTTTTCTACGCATTTTTCGGCAATCGATGCTCCCTGCCCTACATTACAAAGGTAGATGATTTTATTTGTTACAGAAGCACTATCAACCATTTTGGGACTTGGGAAAACCCGATAACCCTCGTTTTCTGTCACTTCTTCAGCGGCTACCCAGGCTAGTTCTTGCAGAAGCAAGCTCGCATTTGCGACATCGCGTGTGGTGCGTGATTCGACAATAAATTTTTGAACACCCCCCAGGGCAATAATGCCCATTTCTATCTTCTCAGTAGAAGAGTAACCAGACGCCAAAGCCCCAACTCGATCCCGCTGCACAGCCTGCACACCCTCCGTTGACCTCAAAAGACTACGAAGCGCAGACATAAATGCGTACGAACTGCGCGGTCTTCCTATAAGGTACTATCGGGCTGAACTTTTGTCGAGCTTTTGAATTTTTATGCGTCACACAATACAAGATCTCTTTCTTTGCAGGCGAGACCTTCTATTGAACCCGCGGCAACCTCATAGTGAACTGCCACCCCAGGTTTCTATTCGCCTTTTGGCGAGACCTTCTATTGAACAACCCACTTAGAGCAGTCGCAACTCAACGATGCGCGTTTCTATTCGCCTTTTGGCGAGACCTTCTATCGAACTGGGAAGCGAATCTCAAGCAGGCCGTCTTTGATGGTTTCTATTCGCCTTTTGGCGAGACCTTCTATCGAACTTCGATTCTTAGGGGTACCGCGTCTCAGTCTCCAGTTTCTATTCGCCTTTTGGCGAGACCTTCTATCGAACGCAGCATCCGAAATGGATGGATACGCCGAATCGACGTTTCTATTCGCCTTTTGGCGAGACCTTCTATCGAACATTAAAGAAGAGGGTTTGGCCGCAGCGCAATTCCCTGTAGTTTCTATTCGCCTTTTGGCGAGACCTTCTATCGAACTCGGGCGACGGCGCAAGGCTCCCACGGGCGGGCCTGTTTCTATTCGCCTTTTGGCGAGACCTTCTATCGAACGCTGATGATGCTCGCGCACAGCGGGATTACCTCGGGTTTCTATTCGCCTTTTGGCGAGACCTTCTATCGAACGTTTCGATTGAAGGGGACGCACCACTGTCGTTTGTTTCTATTCGCCTTTTGGCGAGACCTTCTATCGAACTCGGTAGATGTCGATGTAGGGCTAACTGATTCTGCTGTTTCTATTCGCCTTTTGGCGAGACCTTCTATCGAACCCAAATGGTGGCATCCCCGCGCCCCCAGTTAGGTGTTTCTATTCGCCTTTTGGCGAGACCTTCTATCGAACCCTACCCCAAAAACATGCCACTTGACCAGCCCCAATACCAACGGTATGTACACCACCCCCAAAAAACCTCACCTGAACACCTGACCAACACCCCAAAAAACACCATAATCGCAGGTCAAAGCCAGTGCACACCAAACCCCATTTCCACCCATCCGCGCACCACCCTCCATCCACACGTTATCCACAAACCATCCACAGGCAGCTCAAGTTAGAAAACAGCCCAAAACAACACTGGCTCCCCCGGCGATGCCTGACCAGAAAGCCCCTTCAACTCCCAACACGACGCACACTGCCGAGCCACAAAAAATGAATCCGTTTCCGCATCAATAATCGACTCCACTTCTCTGGTCAATAATGCCAAATCTTTTACCCCAATCGTGCACAGAAAAACGCTGTACTGCAAGCGATTTCCCCATCGCTGAAGCTTAGCCGCCACTTTAGAACGACGGCCGTTATCAACAATGTCATAAAAGGCTAAAACCGTTAGCGCCATGCTAACCCCGTCCACCGACACTCCGGGTCTGCCACCGTCGCAGCCAACCTCTGCGCTTGCCGATACACATGTCGGCGAAGACTCCCAGAAAAATCTGGCAGCGCCCCACCTGTCATTTGCAACATCCGGTGCTCATACCCCTGAGTCAGCACCCGCTTCCCCTCTTTGGTCAGCCACACCCCCGATTCACCATCACCGTGGTACCCATGCTCCGCCGTCAGTGCACCCTTACGGGCCAAACTCAACACCACCTGATCTACCACCATCGGACGGAACTCCTCCATCAGGTCCAAAGCTAAACTCGGCCGTCTATCGGAATCTGAATGCAAAATACCAATACTCGGATCTAAACCTGCTGAGAAAAGCGCAGAAACACACTCCCCCAACAAAATTGCATAACCATAACTCAAAGCAGCATTCACCACATCTAACGGCGGCCTACGCGACCTCCCAGAAAATTCACACCACAGCGGCAGCAGAAGCCCAAACGCAGTAAAGTACGTTTTCGCCGCCGCACCTTCACAACCCATCAGCTCCGGCACCGAGGTTGCTTGGCGAATGTGCCCCTGTAAACCTCGCATCTGTACCAAACCTGCCCGAATATCTTCTGCATGTTCTCGGCGTCCAAACCTCTGCACCAAAGAAATTTGATGCCCAATTTTTGCTTCAACCATTGCCGAAGCCAACAAAATTTGGTGCTGCACATTATCTTCAAGTGCCAGCTGAGTCCGCAACCTCGCCAACCGTTGCGGAGAAGACCCGGAAATAAACTGCCCCTGATAGGAACCGCGACGCGAAAGAAAGACCATTTCCACATCGGAATCAAAAGCCCACGCGCGCAACCCTGAAGACACACTTACCGACCCAAAAGTAACAACCCGAGAAATATGAGAAGCCGGAACTTCCAACAATAGTTCCTCATCTTTGGACTCCACCGTTACCTTACCGCGAGTGGTAGCAATACGGCTTCCTTGCCTCCCCGCATACAACACCCGCTGCACCGAATCATCGACTCGCCCTAAACTTATCAGTGGTGGATACCGGGTTCCAAAATCCTCACCCAAGAAGCAAAATCCCTCAGAAAAAGACATAACCTCAGTTTTATCTTCGTCAAGGTTCATACCCAATTCCTCCAATGCTTGCGTCGCTATTCGCAGCGCTTCCCAAGCTTCACTTTGTGAGCTACAGACAACAGTAAAATCATCAGAAAACCGCACTACAGGAAAACCATTGTCTAACAATTTATTATCTAAATTTGTTAGAACAAGATTGCGTAATAAAGGAAAGAGGGCTGCTTCCTTCGATGGCACAGATACCTCAGAAAGCCCATCCCTAGTGTGAACTCGCCGTGACAACAAAGCTACGATCACAGCATCAAGAGAGGAATCAGGGAGTATTTGCACCAACATTCGTCGAACAAGAGCGTAAGCAATAGTGCCAAGACAATCCCACACCTTCGCTTGAAGCACCCACGCTAAACCTTCCTCCCTCAGAGTCACCACTGCCTGCACAGCATCAGCTACAGACAAACCTGGCCGATCAGCATACGATGCCACCCCTAGGCATCGGTCCACATACCCGGTGATGCCTTTTAGCACAGCAAGTTCCACTATTGTATCTTGGATTGAAGGAACCGCTAATACCCGAAAACTACTGTCATGCTTAGGTATCTGCACCTCATGGAAATCATGGGGACGATACGTACCATCACGCAGTTGGCCTGCTAATGCGTGCAGCCGCTCACTAGCAGACTCAGCAAACTGCGCTACTGCAACCGAGAATTTTCCTTCAACGCTTTGCCGGGCAAGCAGCTCACCCCAGGCATCTTCCAACGCTGCACGGCTTGTCACAAGCTCATGCAGCGTTGACATGACTAACCTGCCGCCGCTAAGCGTTGTTGGTCTGTGTTGATCCTGGTGACTCCTAATCCTTTGGTGGTGCTACTTCCGATACCAGCAAATTCGGCAAAAGCAAGTAAAGCACCAAACTGTGCTGCCACAGCAGGATCATCACAGGCATAACTCACCCGACCCACAAACCCCGATACCATCATCTTCGCCAAAGGCAACACCTGACTACACCCATCAATATCTCGTACCCATAAGTGTTGTGCCGCAGCTTCCCGATCAATTTTTATTTGCGGAATCGGCTTAGGGGAAAGCTCATTCCACTTTTCCGAAAGGGAACGGGCCACAGTCCGAGGGTCCGGCCACGGTGACGACCGCTGCTTATAACGAAAGGTTGTGGGGGTAAGAAAATCTACAGACCACACCTTGGCAACCGGGGCTGACAGAAACTGACCCCATTGAAGTTGTTGCATTACTTGAGGTTCACCAAGAATTGTTGCTGACTGCGAACCAAAGCGCACAGCACTGTTGGCGGCCACTCGCGAAAGCAACAACTGCTCAGCTTGATTGTTCAGCGTGCACACTTCAAGCACAGCAACCCCATCAACAACCCGCAACGGACTCACCGACCACGGCTTATGCGAACCCCAATGATCACTGTCTAACCATGCACAAGCAACAGCATGGACATAATCGAGCTTTACCAAATCGGGGTCAACCCCACCAACTGGCACTAGCCATCTAGTCAGCATCTAAACTCCGTCATGTTCAAGATTATTTTCCCAACACAGGAATACTATCTCGTACCGAAGAGTTTGCATAGCCTTCCCACGACCAAAGGCAACAGGCCCCGCCATAATCGACAGGGCCTGTTGGGTTTAGCTCACTTTAGTAGCGGTAATGCTCTGGCTTATAAGGCCCTTCAACATCCACCCCAATGTATTCCGCTTGCTCTTTGGTGAGCTTTGTCAGCGAACCACCAAGAGCCTCAACGTGAATACGGGCCACCTTCTCATCCAAATGCTTGGGCAACCGGTACACCTCATTGTCATATTCCTGCGGCTTAGTCCACAGTTCTACCTGAGCAATCACCTGATTAGAGAAGCTGTTACTCATCACAAAAGAAGGGTGCCCCGTAGCGTTACCCAAGTTCAGCAGACGACCCTCCGACAACACAATGATGGAATGTCCATCAGTAAAACGAAATTCATCAACCTGGGGCTTAATGTTGATACGGGTAACCGTGTCATCCGCCTCAAGCCTGGCCATTTCAATTTCATCATCAAAATGACCAATGTTGCCTAAAATAGCTTGGTGTTTCATCTGTTTCATATGTTCTAAAGTGATGATGCCCTGGTTACCGGTAGCGGTAATAACAATATCAGCCCAACCAATAGCCTGCTCCACAGTTTTCACTTCAAAGCCATCCATCATGGCCTGCAAAGCATTAATCGGGTCAATCTCGGTAACCGCGACCCGAGCGCCTTGGCTCTTCAATGCCTCAGCACAGCCCTTACCCACATCACCATAACCACAGACCAAAGCAGCCTTACCGCCAATGAGAACATCTGTGCCCCTGTTAATTCCGTCAATCAGCGAATGCCTGGTGCCATACTTATTATCGAACTTGCTTTTTGTCACCGAATCATTGACGTTAATCGCGGGGAAGCTCAATTCCCCGGCAGCAGCAAACTGATACAAACGCAAAACCCCGGTAGTGGTTTCCTCAGTCACACCCTTAATCGCCGCAGCCACCGTGGTCCACTTATTTTTATCGGTCTCAAAACGAGCCCGCAGCAAGTTCAAAAATACCTTGTACTCCGCGGAATGATCATCCTCCACCGGTGGCACCACACCCGCTTTTTCAAACTGTGCCCCACGCAAGACCAACATGGTGGCATCGCCACCATCGTCCAAAATCATATTTGCAGGCTCCCCCGGCCAGGTCAGCATCTGCTCAGCAGCCCACCAATATTCCTCCAGGCTTTCGCCTTTCCATGCAAAAACCGGAACACCCTTAGGCTCCTCAACACTGCCATGCGGGCCAACCACCACAGCCGCAGCCGCATGATCTTGAGTGGAAAAAATATTGCACGACGCCCAACGCACCTCAGCACCAAGCGCAACCAGAGTCTCAATCAACACCGCAGTCTGAATGGTCATATGCAGCGAACCAGAAATACGGGCACCTTTCAGAGGTAACACCTCGTCGTACTCCCGGCGCAAGGCCATCAACCCCGGCATCTCATGCTCGGCTAACCGAATCTCTTTGCGACCAAACTCCGCCAAAGATAAATCGGCCACTTTAAAATCGATACCATTAATGACATCCGGGCTCAGGTCCAATGCTGCTGTACTACTCACGTGTGCTCAATGCCTCTCTACCAGCGGTCAGATATTGGCCACCTGCCAATATTCCCATGCACCCAGGTTATCGGGTCTTCCGTAGTTACTCCGGCAGACCCAGTACTTAGGGGGTACTTCAGCAATTGTGCCAGCAACTCACCGTAGGCTCCAGGATCAGCCTCCCGTCTGTTTGTTAAACAAACCTTCAGTTAGCCAAGAATTTTCACGAGTACAATGCACAATGAACCGATAACTCCTGTTAATGCCACAGCGCCTTAATCGCAACACCCCCAGAAAGGACCCCATGCACCTGCCCTCGTCTTCATCTGCCTTAGCAATTTTCACTCACCCCAGCACAGGCATCGGAAGACACCACATCACAGCCTGTGCTGCTGCTGTGTGCCTAGCAAGCAGTATTGCACTGCTTGCCCCTGACAGTGCCGCTGCCGAAACCGCTGTATGCAGCGCCCCGCTAGATTCCGTACTGCAAACTTCTGAGCAGCTCACCGGCTGTGCTGCTCAAGCAGACTTTGGCAGTGCTTCCCTCGCCGCTGATACCGGGGACGGAGCTGCCGTTGCTTTAGCAAATATCTATGCCAGCTCAGCAAGCCTCAATACTGGGGTGGACGGGAGATCCATCGCCGAGGGCCATAGTGGCGGAGCTGCAGCCGCGATTAACACTGGGAATGGTCGGGCATTAAGTACCGCGGGCACACAAGGCCGAGCTTTTGCGTTAACCCTTGGCGAAGAAAACTTTGCTAGCACCACCGCCATCAACGGAAGCTGGTCTTTTTCGGTGGCCGGTCCTGGCGGCTTTGTTTCCATCGGGCCTGAAGGTGCGTTCTGCGGAGCCGGGTTATCCTTTGGTGCTGATATCATTTCTGGAAACGGTTGTTTTAGCGATGGGATAACCACATGGACTCTTCGACCAAACCAGTAGCTGCCCCATGACGCTAAGCGCTATTGACATTCGCCGAGCCAACGATCGGCTCAGCACTCGCATCCAGTGGCTTGACTCCAAACATTCCTTTTCCTTCGGGCATCACTACGACCCACGCAACACACACCACGGGTTGTTATTGGTCAATAACGATGACATTGTTGCACCCGGACAAGGCTTTGATACACATCCACATAAAAACATGGAAATAGTGACCTGGGTTCTCAGCGGCTCACTGGTGCATCAAGACTCCATCGGCAACTCTGGAATCATTTACCCTGGGCTTGCTCAAAGAATGAGCGCTGGAACTGGGATTTTGCATTCCGAAAAAAATGATTCCTGGCGACTACCAGACAGTACCAGCAATCCACATACCGAGCCCGTTCGCTTTGTTCAAATGTGGGTCACTCCAGATACCACCGGAACCTCGCCTAGCTATCAACAACTAGAAATAGAAACTGAACTCACCTCTGGCAACCTGATTCCAGTGGCTAGCGGGATGGCAAAATATCGTGATTCTTCAGCAATCACTATCGCCAATAAAAACGCTACCCTTCATGTGGCCCGATTGCTTCCCGGCCAATCAATCCAGATTCCCGAAGCTGCTTTTGTTCATATTTTTCTCACCAGTGGAACTGCCGATATGGAAACTGTTGGGCAGCTTAATGCTGGTGATGCCGTGCGGCTTACCAACTCGGGGGGGCAAAACTTCACGGCCGACAGTAGTACGGAAGTTCTGATCTGGGAGATGCACGTTGGCCTTCACGGTTAGATCAGAACTTCCGTAGCACTTCAGTTAATAATATCCACTCGGGTAATGCGCGAAGCCAATACCTCTACGAACCATAAAGTTCCATCTGGTCCAGCTGTAATACCATCTGGCACTCCCAACGGATCCAAACCAGCTACTTCAGAAATCTCACCTTCAGGGGTAATCTTGCCTACCCGAGAACCCAGGTATTCAGTAAACCAAATGTTGTTATCCGGCCCAACTGCCAAAGATACGGGTAAGGCACCAAAAGACAGGCCGACACCAAACTCCGTGACCACACCCTCAGTACTGATTTTTGCTATCCGATTTCCAAAGGTTTCGGTAAACCACAGATTGCCATCGGGTCCGGAAATAATATTCACTGGACCAGAAAACGGGGTGATGCCCTGAGTGAAGGTAGTAACTTCACCAGTCGGGGTTATTCGGCCTATTCCGCCAAATCTCTCGGTATACCAAAGATTTCCATCAGGGCCTGCAACAATATCAGTTGGCATAGCCAACGGGTTCGCACTTAATGGAAATTCAGTGACCTCACCTTCGGGAGTAATCCGACCAATACGATTACCAACGGTCTCAGTGAACCATAAATTTCCATCAGGTCCGGCCGCAATGCCAAAAGGCTGGGCACCAAAGGATATTCCAGCTGAAAACTCAGTGATGTCACCTTCAGGGGTAATCCGGCCAATACGATTACCCAAAAGTTCAGTAAACCAAAGATTTCCATCCGGGCCAACAGCAATTCGATCCGGGCCACTTAGTGGGCTCAGTCCTGCTGAAAACTCAGTGATGTCACCTTCAAGGGTAATCCGACCAATACGATTACCCAAAGTTTCAGTAAACCATAAGCTCCCATCTGGCCCTGTCGTGATAATCGCCGGTGAGCTCAGCGGTGCAAGCGGGTACTTTGTCAGCACCACGTTATCTTGAGCTTGCGCAATCGATATTTGAGGTATCACTATGGCACAGACAGCGATACTCACCGTCATTACCTTGGTTACTAAGGTCTTCATCGTGTTAATTCCTTTACCAGAAAAAGTGTTTGAGTATTAAGAGCTTTTACTAACGATTGTCCTATATAAATACCAAAGTGACCCTCTTCATACCGTTCAAGTTCTGCTTGCGCTCCTAGTTTTTTAGCAGCTTGAAATACCGGTCTTGCTGGAGTTAAGTCATCAAGTTCACAGGCATGCAACTGAATTCGACAAGGTAATTTGTCTAAATAGTTCACCGGACGTAACCAAGGAAAGCGTACAAAATCTCGCAGACCTACCCTATTTTTCCAATGAGGACCGACGATTGTGCTGAGTTGCTCATAAGATTCTGCCGAAATATAGGCAGCATGCTCACCAGGCTTTCCGACACTAGTAACGTATACCGGGTCCTTCCCTGACCATCCAGCTAGAACATCTCGCGCTAACGAGATCCCTAGTTGCACCCCTCGTCGTAAAGGAATTCTGGTCATCAAAAATCGGGCCGTGGCGAAATTATCAAGATTGGGAACCTGAGCGACTACAGCGGCAATATGTTGATCCTCGGCAGCACAGGCAATAACAGTTCCACCTGAATATGAAGTACCCCACAAGGCAATTCGCTGTGGATCTATGCCAGGAAGCTTGCGAGTTGCGGCGACAGCGGCATGGTAATCAGCAAGTTGTGCTCGAACATTCACTACATCGCGGGGATTTCCATCGCTATCGCCCCACCCTCGATAATCAAAGACCACAGATGAAATCCCAGCCCGAGCAAAAGTTTCTGCATATAACTGCAATCCGCAGTCTTTGGTAAGCGAAAATCCATGAGCAAGAACAACAGCTGGAACTCCAGATTTATTTGCAAGACTTGCATTCACTGCCGGATATAACCAGGCTCGAATAGTTGTTCCAGCACTTGCAAACTCAATTTCTTTACGTTCTACATGCGTAACAGCTGACTCAGTCATATTTTACCTCCTGACTGAGTCAGATCAAGGACTAATACTCGTCGGGTAAGGCCGCTACCTAGACCTGCTAATTTGGGAACTTGCTGGTCATGAGCATCTGCAACTCGTAATGCTTTTATTTCATAGGTTTTTCCAGAACGAATAAGCCCACCACCACTTGCTGCAAGTAGATTTTTTACCCACTGAGCATCTTCACCATAAGGCAATCCAATGCCTATTCTATTGCCTTTTTTGAAGGCTAAAACAGGTGTGCGATAAGTTTTTCCGGTTTTTCTTCCATTATGAATAACAACTGCCCAGGGTGGTAAATATGGTGACCATAAAGACTGAATTCGGTTTGTTACCCGCTTATTAAAATGCGCGAGCCAACGCGGAAAGGCAAAGCGCCGTGAATTGTAATCGGTTGGTGCCATAAAATACATCTTCCTCTGAGCCTAGATGATCGGTTCGCAATCACTGCATCCATGATTGTGTCGAGAGTCACACTAGAGCATAGAACTCTTTAACGCAAGTACCCTCGCGTTAAGCTCCAAATATTGCCCTGAACAGGGTGCTTAATGGAAGAAGTCAGCCGATTTTACTGGACTTTAATTCCATATAAGACAACATCAACGAGTCCCGTAAGAAAAGTTTCATCAAGCGGCTCTTGAGTAATTAAAATGCGCATATACAGCGGTGCAATCAAAGGCTCAAACACCAGCTTACGGTCAATGTTGTGACTAACTTCGCCACGAGCAGCTGCACGATCAACAATGCCACTTATCACCGAGAGCCGTGCATGCATAAACTCAGCACGAGACTTAGCAACTCGTGAATTATTTACTGGCATCACAGCAATTTTGAGAAACTTTAATCCATTTGGTGATTGCAAAAATACAGCCAACCCTCGTAAAAACTGAATAAGATCGGTGCGAAAATTTCCAGTATCAGGAAGCGGTACTTCAATAGCACTGCGGCTCAACAATGCGCCGACCATAAGCTCTTCACGAGTTTGCCACCGCCGATAAATTGAGCTGATATGCACACCGGCCCGTTGTGCAACCCCGGCTATCGTAAGTTCTTCTGGCCCTTTATCAAAAAGCTCAGCAAGCGTAGCCCCAACAATAGTTTTATCAACTGCAGCCCCGCGCCGATGCGCTGGCTTTGACTCACCCATAAAGCTCAGGCTATCTCACCCAGACCGCACAATCGCGCACTAGGCTTAAGAACCAGCGGACACCACAGGAATGTCCCAGGTTATTTCTAGCGGACACCCAGCAGATCCTAGCAAAATGACCTTCATATTCACGATCACCAACAGGAGAACGCCATGAACAAAGATGTTGAAATCAGTCGCGAGCGAGTCAGCAGACGCCGAGCATTGGCTTTAGGTGGCACGATTGGACTCGGCGGATTAATCTCCGCATGTTCAACAAGCGGTGATAATTCATCAGCGACAACGAATGCCGCATCCCAAACCAGTGCAGCTCATTCCGGTGATTCTAGCATTGCCGCCGTTACTAACGCCGAACTTTTGTCCTTACTTGACCAAGCCCCACAATGCAGCATGAGCAAAGAAACCACCCAGGGGCCCTACTGGTTTGATGTCGATTCCATTCGCTCTGATATCCGCGAAGATCGCCCCGGACTTGCCCTGAACCTAGCGCTACGTGTTCAAGATATTAACATCTGCAGCACAGATGGAAAACCAGCTGGAATTTCCAACGCGGTCGTTGAAATTTGGCATTGTGATGCCGGTGGAACCTACTCGGGTTTTGAATCAGGTTCTTTACAAGCCAACAGCGGAGGGCAAGGTACGCCCCCGGCGGGGAGTGTACCACCACAAAACCAGGGCAGCTCTACATCTGGTGGTGAAACCTCTAATGGTTCCTACAGTGTTGGCGATAGAGAAGCAACCGCCACCGATGACAGTACGTATTTGCGTGGCGCCCAAACCACTAATTCTGCTGGAATTGCTGAATTTACCACAATCTACCCAGGCTGGTACCGGGGGCGAACGGTCCATATCCACGTTAAAGTTCATATTGATAAAAAGACGGTTGTGACAACCCAGTTATTCTTCCACGATTCCATAAATGACACGATCTTCGCCGAGGTATACCCCTATAACGAGCACACCAGACGGGACACCACAAATGCCAACGACAATATCTACGATTCCAGCGGTCTTGTTGAAGTTTCCAGGCAAAGCGACAAAGTGCTAGCGGCAATCAACCTGGGAATTGACCGTTAAATTCTGGCCATCCTGGCACTATCGCCGTGATAGTGCCAGGATGGCAGGGTGACTTCCGTATTACCTAACTCCGATACCCCCTCTGGAATTGACTTTTCCTTTGTTGATTCACAGATTCGCCCACAAGATGATCTCTTCGCTCATGTCAATGGGCAATGGCTCCGGGATTACGAAATACCCGCAGATCGCGCTGTTGATGGTGCTTTCCGAGTGCTCTTTGACCGTGCCGAGGAGCATGTTCGCGATCTCATCACCGAAGCTGCCGAGGCTCATGCTGGGCCAGCTACTGAGCAGCAGCGCATTGGCGATCTTTACACCAGTTTTATGAACGAGGAAGCTGTTGAATCCCTGGGCATCGGTCCTCTGAGCGATGAACTGACCCAGATTACTGAGGCAGCAGATATACACAGTCTTGGGCAAGTGCTTGGGCGCTTGCAGCGCAGCGGAGTTGGCGGATGGATTGGCCATTATGTCAATACCGATGCCAAAAGATCAGATAGATACTTACTGCACCTGACTCAATCCGGTTTGGGACTACCCGATGAATCGTATTATCGTGAAGAAGCCCACTGCGAAATTCGCGCTGCCTACCGTGCTCATATTGCGGCTATGTTTCGCCTTGCCGGTATCACCGCAGATGCCGAACAGGTGTTTGAGCTAGAGACAAAAATTGCCGCCAACCATTGGGATGTAGTGCAATCCCGCGATGCTGATCTTTCGTACAACCTGCTTACCATTGCAGATCTTTTGCATACTGCACCCGAATTTGGTTGGGAATCTTGGTATTCCATGCTTAACATCCCCGCTGAGCATTACGCCGAAGTAGTGGTACGTCAACCTAGTTTCCTTAGTGGCACTGCGTCATTATGGATAAATGAGTACCTTGACCAGTGGAAGGCCTGGGCACTCTGGCAGGTAATTCATGCTCGAGCGCCATTTTTAACACGCGCTTTTGTTGAAGAAAATTTTGCCTTTTACGGAAAAGCTCTCAGCGGCACTGAAGAAATACGAGAACGTTGGAAACGGGCAGTATCGCTCGTGGAGGAGCTGCTCGGTGATGCTGTGGGTAAACTCTATGTCGAGCGTCACTTCCCTGCTCAGGCAAAATCTCAGATGGAAGTACTTGTTGATAATCTCATAAAAGCTTACCGCCGCAATATCTCTGAGCTTGAATGGATGAGCTCAGAAACCCGAAAACGAGCCCTAGAAAAACTGGAAAAATTCACCCCAAAAATTGGCTACCCAGCCCACTGGCGAGACTACTCACACCTCATCATCGACCGTAATGATCTGATCGGAAACTATCGACGAGGTTACGAGGCAGAGTATCAGCGTGACCTGAATAAGCTTGGCGGTCCAGTAGACCGAGATGAATGGTTTATGACCCCACAAACGGTTAATGCCTACTATAACCCTGGAATGAACGAAATAGTCTTTCCCGCAGCTATTTTACAGCCTCCCTTTTTTGATCCGCACGCTGATGATGCGGCAAACTACGGGGGGATTGGTGCGGTAATTGGCCATGAAATCGGGCATGGATTTGATGACCAGGGCTCAAAATATGATGGCGATGGCAACCTTGTGGACTGGTGGACCGATTCTGACCGGGCCGAATTTAGCAAGCGCACTGATCTATTGATCAAGCAGTACAATAACTTTGAGCCACAAGGGCTTCCAGGACATCATGTCAACGGAGAATTTACTATCGGAGAAAACATTGGCGATCTCGGTGGTTTATCGATCGCACTAGTGGCCTACGAAATTTCTTTGGGAGGAAAACCAGCCCCCGTGATCGATGGTTTCACTGGATTACAGCGAGTATTTTTTGGCTGGGCACAGGTATGGCGGACAAAAGCCCGTGATGCCGAGGCTATCCGTCGCCTCTCTGTCGATCCGCACTCACCGCCGGAATTCCGTTGCAATGGTGTGGTCAGCAATATTAATGCTTTTTACGATGCCTTTGATGTCACACCGGGAGATGCTCTGTATCTGGATCCAAAACAAAGGGTGCAGATTTGGTGACCGCTTAGTTCCAATCTCCAAGACCATCGGAGGCGCTTAAAGTGCCTCCGATGGTGTTTTTTACAATCAGCGGAACACCTTTCTGAATGTTCTCAAAGAACCATTTACCGTTTTCAGTACTCACATTAAGGCAGCCATGGCTAACATTGACCCTCCCCTGGCTACCGACTGACCATGGTGCAGGGTGTACAAAAATCCCACTGTTAGAGATCCGCGTGGCATATTCCACATAGGTTCGGTAACCCTCGGGTGAATCCACCGGAACCCCATAGGTTGAAGAATCCATATACATATCACGGAATCGCTCACCCACAATGTATGTTCCATTAGGTGTTGGGTTCTTGCTGCTACCCATCGAGGTAGGCATGGTCTTGATGACTTCACCATTGCGAGTAATAGTAATGGTTTTAGTGGCATCATCTGAAATAGCAACTACTGCATCGCCAATACTGAAAGTAACGTGAGCATCCCCTGCATCCACGGTAACGGTAGTATTAGTCGGCCAGAATGCCTCGGGACGCCAACGAAGTTGACTATTAGTGAACCAGTAAAAATGCCCTGGAACCTCGGGCTGAGAAGTCACCCGAATAGCGGCCTCAGCAATAGCTCGGTCCGCAATGGGAGCACTAAAGCTGATGATCACCGGTTGGGCAACACCCACCACTTCCCCATTGCCGGGATTAAGAGTTGGCGTAGCAAAATTAGCCGGACCTAAAGGCGGCAAGCCTGAAGGAACCAAAGGGTCTACCGAAGGGAACAGTGCGGGAATACCAGGAATATCCGGCCCGCCAGGCCAGAGCGGTTCAGCCTGCACCGAAGCTGACCCACAACTGATAGTTGTCAGGGCAAGCAGCATAACTTTAGCTAAAAAACGACAACCCAACTGCATGTTTACTCCAATACCGGGTTTGTGCCCAATTATTTGCATTGCTCTGCTGGCTATCATGCCACCTATATCGGACTAAACAAGTTTTACCGACTTAGCTCCGGTGCATTAGATCGAACCCAATGCCTTAAGTGTTACCTGAGCCTGTTCTAACTGTGCAGATAATTCTGCTACTCGCTGCTGTGCTGCTTCCCGCGCTTGATCTAACACTTCGGCAACAGCCTCTTGCACCGCAGGCTCCCCTAGCGCATCAACGGCCTTAAGCACCGCTTCGGCTGTGAGCACGATGGGCTTTCCTGGTCGTTTACTACCCACGGACACAGCCACAGACCATTGCTCAGGGCTCACCGATTGGATAACTATCGATACATTCTGCACTGCTTTGCGCCGACGTGGCGCTGTTTTTGCCGGTGAAGGTCCACTCTCAACCACAGCTTGTTGCACCACCTTGACCGCAACCGGCTTTGAAACCACTGGTTTGGAGGTCACCGGTTTAGGTTCTGAATTTTGTTTTAAGCGGAGTTCTTCTGCCTCATAAGGTAATTCATCGTCTATCCCTTTCGGGCGAATTGTCACTGTGGTTCCAGTTATAGAAATAACCCGCGCCGAAGAACCCGCCTCAAGCCCCAAAGTAGGTACTGCTTCACGCAAGTACACCGTGGCCCTACGCCCCGCCTTTAAAGATTCAGCAAGCATCGCCAGCTGATCATGGGTGAGAGCATCAGCTGCAGAACGACGACGTGGTGGCATAGCAACCTCTCCAGGTAGTATCTTTCGTACATATGTGCGATAACACTACCAGGGTTGGTAACCGGTGCATTAGCATGGACGAATGAGCGATCCAGATCCCACCCATTATCCTATGATCAGCCGTAGCCAGGCTGAATTGGAGAAATCGCTACTCGGTGGAGAACGCAAATACACCCGGGCGCAAGTGGCTGAACTTGTTGGGGTTCCCCCAGATCGCACCCGCGCGTTATGGATAGCGATGGGTTTTGCCATGAGCGAGGACCCCGAAGCTGTTATGTTCACCGATGGAGACGTTGCCGCCGTTCGATCCATCACAACACTAGTTGATAGTGGCGCACTAGCACCTGAGCTAGAAATATCGGTTACTAGAACTCTTGGACAAACCATGTCTCGATTAGCCGAATGGCAAGTAGCCGTAATGAATGCACAGGTTAAGCAACTAGATGACCAAGAATTTCACGATTCCACGAGCGCTCAGGAAGCTTTAGGCTCTTTAGCCGCTGGTACCGTGCCGATCATTCAAGAACTACAGAACTACGTGTGGCGTCGTCATCTTGCGGCCACGGCTGGACGGTCCTTACGTAATTTCACCGAAGAGACGGATAATCGAATCCTCAGTGTCGGTTTTGCCGATATGGTCGGGTATACCCGCCTCACTCGGCAATTAGACATTACAGAACTCACAGAGCTGCTAGAAGATTTTGAATCTACCGCAACCACCATCATCACCCAGGGCGGCGGTTGGGTGATCAAAAATGTGGGGGATGAGGTTATGTTTGCCGCTGAAAGCCCACTTGATGCCGCATTAATATCCCTCAATTTACAAGAAGCAAACCTTAACGACCCCCACTCACCCGAACTGCGCGTTGGACTTGCAGCTGGTTCTGTACTTGTACGCTTTGGAGATCTTTACGGATCGGTAGTCAATATTGCTGCACGGCTTACTAGTTCAGCTAGACCCGGAACAGTTTTAGTCGACGAAGAGATAGCAGAAGCATTATCGAAAGAACCAAATCTTTACCTAAAATCATTAAGACCCTTACATGTCCGGGGGTTTAGCAGACTAAAGACTTACACCCTGCGTAGAGCTAAGAGTATCTAGTTTTTAATGGCTATATTTGTGAAAACCATTGTTTAACAATATTATTTGCAATATATGCGCAACTTCCGGACCCATCACAATTTCCAAAAGTTCAATATGTGTTTGAACAAAATTAGGCCCATGGGCGGGTCCAGAAGAATTATCCAGATGATGCGCTAATTCGTGTAAAACAACAAGTTCCCGCAAAGCCCAAGCCTGATTGGCACGGTGTATCGGCAATGCAATTGTTTGAGTATCGGGCTCATAATGTGCCGCTGTTAGTCCTTTGCGGGGTCTAATTAATACTGGCTCAATAGCTTTAGCCCACCGATTGTGGATATCCCTCAGGCTAAGAACCCTATCTACATACTTCTGAACCGAATCAATCGAAGCAAACTTTACTTCTACCGGCAGGGTGAGTTGGGCGCCAAAAAATTCCAGCACCGGTAACCCATTTTCAGCAGCCCGATCAAATATAGTCCGAAGAAAGTTCTCGGCTTGATACACCGCTGAGCGTTGACTATCGCGCTGAATGCTCATTTTTCTAACATTTTTTTTGCGCCGCCGATTTCTCGCTGTCCACCCAACCGAGCCTGCTTACCTGCCCGATCTCCAGCCTGTCTTGCATGCAAAGAATAGCCGGAACTTGCTGTTGTAGCCCGCCAAGTACCTCGCGCCTGAGATGCCTTTCGGTAATGCTCTTTAAGTTCTAGATCTTTATTCCGTAAAACCACGGCCATATTGTGAGCAGAGTTTTCTCCAGACTTTCCTTCGGCCGCACTCATCGCCGATTGCTCTGCCTCACGTTGAGCTTGAGCTAACCGTTGCCCCACTCGCGACCCAAACGCTAACTGAAAGTTAATTCTTGCCGTAATCGTTGCTGTTGGCTTTTGTACCACCGCTCGCATCTTTCGACCCCGGCGCCGAATCATAGTAACTGTTTCACTCACCGAATCTCGATATGCTCCTGAAACAATATATGCCTCAGTTGCTTTCACCATTTGGACCACAAGACTAGCATACAAGGCTTCGCAGGTACGAATATCACTGTCAAAACCATAGGCATAGACAAAAGTGGAATTTGTGGCCACATCACAGGTAACAGCATTAGCTTGAGCAATAGCAACAAAAAGCTGCACATAGGTTCGCAGACCTTTAGTTCCCGCATCCCCGATGCTGATCGTTCGTTGTACTGGTACCGACCGCCGCTCTTGGGCCGAGCGATGAGCACGAGCAACAGCCAGGTCAATAGAAGTAGCCGTTGCTAGTCGCTGAGCTGCCTCCATAAATGCATTCGCTTCGTACTCATTATCGGTAGACTCAGCCTGTCGCAGTAGTGCACCAATGCGGGTCAACATTTTAACTTCTGACACTGCTACTCCCACTACTAGTGATGGCGCTACGGTTGCACTGACGACCTACTCTATGGTACTTGGATACCTAGCTTGTTTACTTAGTTGACAACTGACGTGAGGAATTTATGAACACCGGCGCTACACAACCTCAGCTTAAGCGGAGTTGGCCCTTCTTCAGCATCTTCGCACTTGCCATCGCGATGTTCCTCATCGGTGGTGGTGGCACTTATTTTGAAAGCAAGCTCTCTGAGGTGCAAGAAAACAACCAGGCTACGTTTCTTCCCAGCACTGCTGAATCAACAATTGTCGCTAATGAATCAAAAAAGTTTCTCAGCGTCGAAACAAGTCCAGGCTTTGTTATTTTTCATCGCGACACGGTCCTTAGCCCCGAAGATCGGATCTCGATCAATAAGGCACTCAACGAAATAAAAAAAGTTGAGGGTGTTGACCGTGATGGAATTATTGGTCCACAGTTTGATTCCGAATCAACAACAGCGAATATTTTTGTTCCGCTAATAGCAAGTAGCAATGGGGAAGAAATTGGCGTAGACGAATTAGCTAAAGTTAATGCTAAGGTACTTGAAGTAGCAAAATCTGCGGTTTCCAACGAACTTCAAGTTCTCCCAGCAGGTTTGACCGGGTTATTTACGGCATTTAACACCGCTTTTTCCGGGATTGACGGGGTGCTACTACTTGCTGCAGTGCTTGTTGTCTCCCTGATCTTATTGGTGATTTATCGATCCCCAGTGTTGTGGATACTTCCGCTACTATCTGCACTACTTGCTTTAGGTTCTTCTTCGCTAGTCATCTACTTCCTAGCAAAGCATGATGTACTCACCCTCACTGCCCAAAGTCAAGGAATTTTATCTGTTCTTGTACTTGGTGCTGGTACTGACTATGCGCTACTGCTTATTTCACGCTATCGCGAAGAGCTGCATATCTATCCCAATAGATTTGACGCCATGATTAAAGCGTGGAAAGAATCTCTTCCTGCTATTTTTGCCTCGGCAATCACGGTTATCATTGGGGTACTCTGCCTAACATTGTCTGAGCTTAATTCCAATAAAAGCCTTGGACCGGTTGCTGCGATCGGCATTGTCAGCACCTTCCTAGTCATGATGAGTTTCCTGCCGGTGATCCTCACCCTACTGGGACGATGGATCTTTTGGCCTCGAATACCTCGACCTCAGCAATCAATGAGTACTGCGGAAAACGGATTTTGGAGTAATCTTGCAAAAGCCATCACCCAACGACACCGCTTCATTTGGGTAGGAACAACTGCAGCGCTTTTACTATGCGTCATGGGGATGTTTAGCCTGAAAACTGAAGGTCTCACTGCTCAAGAAAGTTTCAGCAACCGACCTGATGCCGTTGTAGGACAAGAAATTTACGAAGAAAAATTTGATAAGGGAACTGGAACACCTGCAATAATTTTGACCAATGCCAATTATGTTGATGACATCATCGCAACGACCAGTAAGGTTGAAGGGGTCTCACAAAAACCCGGATCAGTCTGCATCCAACCTGATCTCACAAAATTATCAAATCTGCTCAAAACCGGAGTGCCCACCAATACACCAATAACTGGTTGCTTGCCAACATTTCTTAATGTCCAGCCTATTGATGGAAAAATAATTGTTAATGCGGTGCTAGCCAACCCCCCGGATTCGCCTGAGGCATTAAAAACGGTGGAACAGCTACGCACCAGCCTCCGTACCATCGAAGGAGCTGAGGCAAAAGTAGGTGGAAACAGTGCACTCAATCTCGATATACAAACCGCGTCTGTCCGAGATAGAAACCTCATTATCCCGGTTGTTTTACTAGTGATATTTATAGTTCTGGCACTACTTCTACGCTCTTTATTAGCTCCGCTCTTACTCATTGCAACTGTGGTGCTTTCCTTTGCTGCAACGCTTGGGGTCAGTGGCTTAGTCTTTGAACATCTACTTGGATTTGCCGGGGCCGATCAGTCTTTCCCATTATTCGCTTTTGTTTTCTTGGTAGCCTTAGGAATTGACTACAATATCTTCTTAATGACCCGAGTCCGTGAAGAAACATTGCAACATGGAACGAGAGAGGGAATTACCCGAGGACTGGCGGTAACAGGAGGCGTCATTACCTCAGCCGGTGTTGTCCTAGCTGCTACGTTCGCCGTATTAGGAGTTGTTCCGCTGGTGTTCCTGGCCGAACTCGGCTTTGCTGTTGCCTTTGGAGTACTACTAGACACCATCATCGTGCGGAGTATTCTTGTTCCAGCACTCGCACATGACATCGGTAAAAAAATCTGGTGGCCTTCAGCCCTGGCTAACGGAAAAGACTAATGCCACAATAGCTTAAGGGTGGTTATCGGGAATTGATCTACGATAACCACCCTTTCAGCTAACCTACCGGAACATGCTCCTGTAGAAAAGCGATCTGATCTTTGATAGCACCTTCAAAAGCCTCGCCAACGTAGATGTCGAAATGCCCTACAGGGTAGTGGATTACTGTGCCATTCTGTGTCGATTTTGCGTAGCGTAGTGTGGGCTTTACTGGAGCTACTGAATCCTGATCGCAGATGCAAAAAAGTACTGGAGCCGCCACCTTACGAGCAGCCCGCCCTGGATGCCGCAATGGGATATCCAAAGCAACTCGCGCTGCAACAGCATTAGTAAACTCGGTGCCCTTTGGAACTAACGATAGGTAGCCTTTTTCCACATCTGGAGCATTCATTAACGCAATACTTCCAGCCGGACCGGCAAGATTAATCCGGACCGGCTTACGCCCAAAGATACGGGAAATATTGTCACTAATAGCTAGAACAGCGGCACCAATCACCCCACCAACACCCAATGTCCTAGCGGAAGCACTTCCACTAGTGAATGGGCACTGTGCAATAACAGCAGCAACCTGAGCGTCCTTTGCGGCTGTTACCAGGACATGCCCGCCACCAAAGGATGTACCAAAAATTGCAACTTTACTAGGATCAACACCAGCAATTGTGCGAGCAAAAGCGATAGCAGCCTGCCAGTCCTGACGCTGCTTTTTGACATCGAGGAGCTGACGCGGTTCACCCTGGCTAGCACCAAAATGTCGATAATCAAAAACCAAGGCCGCATAACCTGCTTCAGCAAACCGCGAAGCATAGGCATCCAGGCCCATTTCCTTGATCGCACCTAAGCCATGTCCCAGTACAACTATTGGAAGATTTGCTACGCGTGGCTGCTTTGGTCGATATAACCAGGCAGCACAGGTCTGCGACTGTGAGCTAAACGTGACATCGGTGCGTTCATAACTGGGGCTACTCATAGCTGTATCTTCCCTCATTAGTGATCTAAGACATAAACAAGCCTTAACCTTCCGTAGAATCCTTTACTAGTCAAGCACTAATCGACTCGCCTCGCTGACAATAAGTTGTGCCTCTGCTGGCGGCATCCCCAGCAACACCATCCCAGAAATAGCTAGAGTCTCTCCTCGGTCAACCACATCACCTGCAACGGCTACCTCCAGTAATGACATGGCAATTGCTTCGTTCATCAGGATCAGAATTTCCGCTGAAACATAATCAGAGAATTTTCCCTCGCGCTGGCCTTCTTCGATCATCTGCTGGCATACCATCCGCACTGGTGAAAGCAACTCACGAATCCGACCCTCACCAATTTCACGTTTGGCCATACTCAGCAAAACTCTGAACGGATCTCCGGCTTGCCAAATACGTAAGGACAATATCGCCAGTTTTAACGCAATGTCTTTGTTTCCGGTTTCTGCAGGAGCTGAACTACTCACCACCGCATCTATCGCGGCTGCAGCTTCGGAAGCTAGACCTTCAATCAAAGCTTCCCGGTTCGCGAAGTGTGCATAAACGGTACGTCGAACCACTCCTGCGGCCTTAGCGATATCATCCATACTCGCATCAGGATTTGCTGCATAAACGGTGATTGCCGCTTCAAGAATTTTTTTTCGGTTAGCATTCGAACCACTTTTACGGGGCCTAAAACTAACCTCACGCGCGATGTCAACCAGTGGTTTTAATGTTTTAGCCACATTCTTACCTCACATCTTCCTTGCTTCCTCAGTTCATCTTACTTGCACGCTGCTGTGTAAATAACTACTCTGCACAAAGATGTGTAATTGAACCGAACAACCGCATAACAAAGGGTGATCCATGACTCTGCTAGCTGACATTCCCGTAGTAGAAATGCACCGACCATACTCACGACGCTGGTACGCACTTGCCGTGTTATGCCTAAGTCTGCTGATTGTGGTTATGGCTAACAGCGCACTACTTGTTGCAGCACCGGACATGACCATGGACCTTCATCTCAGCAGTAGTGATCTGCAATGGGTTATTGATGGCTACACCGTTCCCTATGCCGCCCTCATGCTGCTTTGTGGCGTCCTTGGCGATAAATACAGTCGCCGTGGTTCCTTAATCATTGGGCTTATCATCTTTGCCGCAGGCGCTGTCCTTGGAAGCTTGGCGGCGGCAACAGAAACTGTCATTGCCGCCCGTATCGTGATGGGCGTGGGGGCAGCAATCATCATGCCCGCCACACTGTCTTTGCTAGTTGCAACCTTCCCTAAAGCCGAACAAGCCCGCGCGATCGCAATCTGGGCTGCTACTTCAGGCCTAGCTATAGCTGGCGGTCCGCTTTTGGCTGGTATCCTTTTAGAAAGTCACTCCTGGAGCTCCACGTTTCTGATTAACGTTCCAATAGCGGTAGTCGCATTAATTGGTTCACTCATCTTGGTGCCTCCATCTAAAGCTCAAGATATGGGTCCGTTAGACGTAGTCGGTGGGGTTCTTTCAGTAATTACCATCGGCACAATGGTTTACGGAATAATTGATGGTTTTCATTCCGGGTGGAATAACACTGCCATCACGACAATCTTCATCTCAGTATTGAGTTTAGTATTCTTTATCGGCTGGGAGCTTCATCATGCCCAGCCATTACTTGAGGTGCGCCGCTTTCTTGACCGTAGTATTAGCGGAGCAATATTGTCAGTCACCCTACTATTTTTTGCTGCATTTGGCGTAGTTTACTTTGTAGCCCAAGAGTTTCAGTTTGTACTAGGCTATGGACCCCTTGATACTGGCATGCGATTACTACCACTTGCTGGAGCAATTTCGGTAGCCTCACTGCTCACCGGTAAAGCTACGGAAATAATGGGAACAAGAGCATGCATATCAACCGGAATGATCATCGCCACTGCAGGAGTACTCTGGCTGACTCAAGTAACCAGTGATTCACGCTATGAAGACTTTCTTATTTCCTTACTGCTATTAGGTTTTGGACTTGGACTCAGCGTACCTCCAGGAACCGATCTCATTATGAGCAGATTCGGAGATAAAGATCTTGGCGCTGCAGGTGGAATGAACGACACCGCAATTGAATTAGGCGGCTCATTAAGTATTGCAATTCTTGGTTCCATTTTAGCCACGAAATACCGAGACCACATTAATAATGTTATACAAACCTTTCCACTACCCAAGCTCAAGGAATCTCAGGCCGAACAAGCCAAT
>JBOFCS010000058.1:0-16637 GCA_051646185.1 Mycobacteriaceae bacterium
CAACAAAATCCGTAATTCCTCTTCAGTGTAACCAAAAGCAATTTGTCGACGAACCACCGATTCATGACTGTAATGCACATGTGGACGCTCAGGTAAACTTTTCAGCTCCAACAGACCAGCATGAAGCCATTCCGAATAAGGTTGCTCAGAAGCTAGCTGACCCTTAATGTCCTCATCGTCAACTACTTTTCCCTGCACCGTATCAATAAGAAACATCTTCCCAGGTTCCAGACGCCCCTTAGCCACCACATCTTCAGGACGAATATCCAGAACGCCAGTCTCACTAGCCAGCACTACCCTACCGTCACTAGTCTGTAACCATCTACCTGGACGTAATCCGTTGCGATCCAGGACCGCCCCCACACTTGAGCCATCGGTAAAAGTAATGCAAGCAGGCCCGTCCCAAGCTTCCATCACTGAGGCGTGAAATTGGTAGAAAGCACGTCGCTCTGCATTCATACTGGCGTGGTTTTCCCAGGCTTCTGGAACCATCATCATCACCACATGAGCAATACTGCGCCCACCTAAATGAAGTAATTCCAAAACTTCATCGAGTGAAGCTGAATCGGAAGCATCTTTGGTACAGATTGGAAATAACCGGGTTAAGTCCCCAGGAATAAGACTACTATTCAATAACGTCTCGCGCGCCCGCATCCGATTTCGATTACCTCGGACCGTGTTAATCTCACCGTTATGAGCAATATAGCGAAAGGGATGCGCTAAGGGCCAAGAAGGAAATGTATTGGTCGAAAATCGGCTATGAACAATTGCAATTGCACTAGTGCACAATGGATTCCGCAAATCAGTAAAGTACATTCCCAGTTGAGCAGTGGTAAGCATACCTTTAAAAACCATTGTTCGGCTTGATAAAGATGGAAAATAAACTCCGCTACCTTCGGCTTCAATGTCTACTGTTATTTGCTCAGCGCGTTTACGTAATCCGTAAATAAGCCGGTCAAGACCAATACCACTTGGCAACTCTCCACAAACTGGAGCTGCCGAAACAAATACATAACTCATAAACGGCATACACCCCAAAGCCGTAACCCCAATACCGGCTCCTACCGGATCAACCGAGACTTCTTGCCAACCCAATATCTGAAGATCTTCATCTGCAGCTATTTCTTCAACTCTCTTCATCGCAGCAGCACGTGCCGTTAAGTCCTGAGGCAAAAAACATAGCCCTGCGGCAAAAGTGTTATTACCTAAAGCATCTGATTCGGGTAAATCGCAATTTGCCAGTTCACGTAAGAGCTCAACTGGAAGCTGGATGAGGATTCCAGCCCCATCCCCACTATTAGGTTCAGCGCCAGCTGCACCTCGATGCTCAAGATTTTCTAACGCGAGCAAGCCATCTGAAATAATTGAATGCGAACGGTGCCCAAAAATATTGGCAATCATAGCAACACCACAAGAATCAGATTCCTGATCTGGGTCATACAGGCCCTGTGCCTGCGGAAAGGCTGAAAAGAGCACTTTAACCTCCACACCTCATACTGTGGGGCGGCTGCTCACCAGAGTTTCAGATCCCATACCGCCACAGAGCGCTCCACCTAAGCAGAGCAACTAACCGGACTACCGGGACAGCACTGGCCCAAATATTTTCTACTGTTACTTATTCTACCGCAGCCGGGTTTACCGTGATTCAGTAACGAGCAACGCCTGCCGGGTGAATTAATTCTAACAGTGACTGTGGTTTGTCTATTTTGATATCACTGCCGAGCTTATAAACGACTGTCAGATATTCACCGCAACCGGAGCCAAAGGGAAACCCGGCCAGTTGCGGATGATTGTCCAGATAACCGCAACCACAATAGTCATGACACCCACCCAACGAGCGGAAACCCTCGTTTGAGCTTTACTTTTAGTAAAAATTATCCACATATAAAACAGCACGAGCGACGGACTAACCACTAGCAATAGAAGATTATCCTGAGCCGCTGCAGCAATATCTCCGTGCAGCACATCATATGTCATCCTGAGCCCACCACAAGCAGGACAGTCAAGTCCTGTGAGCAGTTTTGTTGGACACTTGGGCATCACCACCGCCGGATCATGCGGATCATTAAGTGCGATATACCCCAAAGTCAGAGTTGCTGGCATAACCAGCCCAATCCCAGTCAAAGTAGCTCTGATCTTTGAAGTAGGCACGATAGAAAATGTCAGTCGCGAAGTGGCAGATTATTTCGATCTCGAACTTTGTCAGTGAAAATCATTATCCCATCAACCACGCTCCAGATGCTACCAATTCCACAGGTAAAGAATGTCACAGCAAGTTGCGCGATGGCAGTACTGTTGTCGCCTAGATAAAATCGGCCAGCACCAAATGGCAGAAAAATCTGCAGTAAGCCAGCTACCAGTTTTGATTTATCCGAAAGTGGTTCGCCTGTCATGGGATGTCGACCATAGGGTGCGGAAGGATCTACCCCATAAACAGGCGCTGGGTACCCGTAGCCTGGTATCGGACCACCCGGATACTGCGGTGTTGCATAGCCAGATTGGTATCCAGGGGGTGGACCATATCCGGGGGGAGGCATATTAGGCACTCCTGGACCATCTGCCATACCCTGATTATTGCCACCAGGGTTACCCATACCTGACTGTGCCGGTGTTTGTGGTACTGATTGAGTTACATCGTTAGCAGTGAAGTCCTTAGTGAAGGAAATCGTAGGGTCCACTGGCGGCCGATCATTCTCACTACCTGATTGAGTCATAATCCCCAGCATGGCAGATTTTTGAACTGAAGAACAGGTGATCACACTGATAAGAAGAAAATCATCACTGGACAATGCCCGGTACTTACTGATGACCTGCTGGTTCTGTATCAGTGGGTGCCGCTGATGATGAAACACCATCTTCATCAGTACCAATCTCACGCCCCAGGGTTCCTTGTTCTTCCCGCCCCTTGGTTGCGACAATCAAGTACCCAACCGCACAAATAAAAATAATGGCCGAGGTGAAGGAATTAATCCTAATTCCAGCAATCTGAGTTGCCTCATCGGCACGCAATAACTCGATCCAGAATCTGCCCATGCAGTAACCAGCAACATATAGAGCAAACAATCTGCCATGCCCAAGGGTAAATCTGCGATCTGCATACAGCAATAACCCAAATATCACTACATTCCACAGTAATTCATAAAGAAACGTTGGGTGAACCACAGCAAAAACTTCTCCGGTTGATACTCCGTCAAGCAGATGTGGGCTCACTTGTCCACGATCATTCTCGCGGTAAAAAATTTCCAGCCCCCACGGAACCTCAGTTTCCCGCCCGTAAAGTTCTTGATTAAAGAAATTACCTAACCGCCCAATGGCTTGGGCGGCAATAATTCCCGGGGCAACTGCATCTCCAAAAGCTGGTAAGGCAATACCTCGCCTCCGGCAACCGACCCAAGCCCCAACCGCACCAAGAAAAACTGCACCCCAGATACCTAGACCACCATCCCAAATTTTTATCGCATCAAATGGTTGAGCCGGACCATCACCAAAGTACTTTCGCCAGTCAGTAGCAACGTGATACAACCGACCACCAACTAAGCCAAAAGGTACTGCCCAAATCGCAACATCGTAGACAACTCCAGCATCTCCACCACGAGCAATCCACCGTCGCTCCCCTAAATACAATGCCACAACAATGCCAAGAATGATCCACAGTGCATAGGCGCGTATCGGGAAGGGACCGAGCTCCCATACCCCCTGCGAAGGACTTGGAATATACGCAAGCAGTGCTGGCTGAGCAATCATGCGAGCACCGCCGAACGAACACCTTGAGCTAATTCTCTGGTCAATTCTGCAACTGCAATTGGACCTTCGGTCACCGCAGAAACCAATGCTGAACCTACAATTACCGCATCAGCATAGGCAGCAATCTCAGCCGCCTGAGCTCCAGATCGCACCCCCAATCCCACACCCACCGGAATATCAGAATGTTGACGAATCCGGGCAGTCAATTCTGGCGCCATTGACGATACCGAGTCACGTGCACCCGTTACCCCCATTGTTGATGCCGCGTAAATAAACCCACGACTTGCATCAACTGTGGCTGCTAACCGTTCCGGCGTAGAAGAAGGTGCCACAAGGAAAATACGGTCAAGATCATGTTCATCTGAAGCAGTAAACCACTGCCCTGCCTCATCCGGAATAAGGTCAGGGGTAATCATCCCCAGTCCCCCCGCGGCAGCAAGATCCCGAGAAAAAGCATTAACTCCGTAACGCAGGACAGGATTCCAATACGACATCACCACCGCTTTGCCACCCAATGAAGCAATATGCTCAACAACTGTAAAAACATCTTTGACCCGCACACCCGCTTCAAGAGCAGTCCCTGCTGCTGCCGCAACAGTAGGCCCATCCATCACCGGATCTGAGTAAGCAATTCCAATTTCGATAATGTCACAACCCGAATCAACAAGTACGGTAAACATTTCCAGCGACTGCGCCAAAGTTGGATATCCGGCAGGTAAGTATCCAATCAACGCTGCACGTCCCTGAGATTTGCACTCCTGGAAAGTATTTGCAAGACGACTCACTGCTGATCCTCCGATACTACTGTTGCGCCCACTACCGATGGCGTAAGACCAAACCAGGCAGCAGCGGTATCCACATCCTTATCGCCACGCCCAGAAAGGTTCACTAAAATCACGGAATCAGGGCCAAGCTCCTGCCCAAGCTTTAACGCTCCAGCAATAGCATGCGAGGACTCGATGGCGGGGATAATCCCTTCGGTCCGACATAGTAGGCCAAAAGCCTCCATCGCTTCGGTATCCGTGATTGGCCGATACTGTGCACGACCAATATCTTTTAAGTAAGAATGCTCTGGTCCAACTCCCGGATAGTCCAATCCAGCTGAAATAGAATGTGATTCGATGGTTTGTCCATCATCATCTTGCAAAAGATACGAATATGCGCCTTGGAAGGCCCCGGGGCTTCCGCCAGTAAATGTTGCAGCATGACGACCGGTTTCAACACCATCACCGGCGGCTTCATAACCAATTAAACGGACCTTGGGATCATCAATAAAAGCATGAAAAATTCCAATTGCGTTTGAGCCTCCCCCAATACAAGCAACGACAGCATCGGGAAGTTTCCCTAGAGAGGCTTGCACTTGCGCTCGAGCTTCAAGCCCAATAATGCGCTGAAAGTCACGGACCATCATCGGAAATGGATGCGGCCCCGCTGCCGTTCCAAAGCAATAGTAGGTACGATCTGCATTCGTCACCCAGTCTCGCATTGCCTCGTTGATGGCATCTTTAAGAGTTCTTGATCCCGACTCAACAGCAATCACCTCGGCCCCTAAAAGCCGCATCCGAGCAACATTTAAAGCTTGGCGTGCAGTATCAACTGCACCCATGTAAATAATACAATCAATGCCAAGCAAGGCACAGGCAGTAGCCGTCGCAACCCCATGCTGACCGGCGCCGGTCTCAGCAATGACCCGAGTTTTACCCATTCGCTTAGCCAGTAAAGCCTGTCCAAGAACATTATTTATTTTATGTGAGCCGGTATGATTAAGATCTTCACGCTTAAGAAGTATCCGAGCTCCACCGGCGTGCTCCGCTAGCCTGGTAGCCTCAAAAACCGGCGAAGGCCTACCGCTGTAATCACGTTGCAGCCGATCAAGTTCAGCAAGAAAATTGTCATCCACCCGAGCCTTCTCGTACTCGGCTGTCACTTCTTCAATAACCGCCATCAAAGCTTCTGGCACATGTCGCCCACCAAAAACCCCAAAGTGTCCGCCCGCATCGGGATCATGTTGGGTTCGGATAAGTAATCCATCACTCGAACGCGGCAAGCAAGGTCCCTTGAAGTCACTCTGATCGCTAAAACTCACAGCGGCCAGTCTGCCCTACCAAGGTGAATGCCTAGCGGGCGGGTTTCGGGCAAGATGGGTGTGTTCCAGCTGTCACTAAGTCAGCAACAGCACTTCGCGGATCGCCGCTAGTTACCAGACCTTCACCTACCAGCACAGCATCAGCCCCAGCTCCAGCATAGGCCAGTAGGTCAGCAGTACCACGCACTCCTGATTCTGCAATGCGAATTACTTCACTGGGCAGTCCTGGCGCAATCCGAGCAAAACTGTCTCTATCCACCTCAAGAGTCTTAAGATTGCGGGCGTTGACCCCAATCACAGTGGCACCAGCATTAAGCGCACGGTCAGCTTCTTCCTCAGTATGTACCTCAACTAAAGCCGTCATACCCAACGATTCGGTACGGTCAAGGAGCGATACCAGAGCCTCTTGTTCTAGTGCGGCAACAATCAGCAAAATGACATCGGCACCATGGGCCCTCGCCTCGTGGATCTGATAAGGACCAACAATAAAGTCTTTACGAAGCACCGGAATGCTGACCGCTGAGCGCACCGCATCTAAATCGGCCAGAGAACCATGAAATCGTCGTTCTTCGGTCAAAACGCTGATGATGCGAGCCCCGCCATGCTGATACGCCACTGCCAGCTCAGCCGGGTCTGGAATATCAGCAAGTGCTCCCTTCGACGGGCTGGCTCGCTTTACCTCAGCGATAACACCGATCCCAGGTTCACGCAAAGCTGCAACAGCATCAATCGGAGCTGCTGCAGCTTTTGCTGCAGCCTTGACCGCAGAGAAATCAACAATCGCTTCACGGGCAGCAGTATCAGCACGTACCCCGGCGAGAATGGTATCGAGAACACTTTCCGAACTCATGGCGACCCGAATCCTTCCTGAGGTGTAGGCCTGCGCGCACCTAGCGACAGGAACACGCTGAGGGTAGTCGTCACGAATCTCAGATAGATCACCGACCCTGACCGTCACTATGACAATCATCACTTTCAGCGGACAACCCTGCTGACGCATCGCGTCCATCAGCTACTGATTCAGCAGTTGGATCCTTACCCATATCAAGAGAATCCCATACCAACCTATCCCCTAATTCCGTTGCCTGTGTTTGGGAATTAGGGGATTGTGAATTACGAGATTGAAGTGCAATTTTCACATTCGATCTCCGCGCATCTCGCGAGTTGTACCGCGATGACCATGAATATGAGTTCGTATCCTCGGTCATCGCTATTCTCACTATAAAAAATACGGCAGCAAGTAGGAAGAATGCACCCACGATACTCACCGACGGCCCGAGCCAAAAAACTTCGGTGGCAACAGGTTTAGACCTAGCGGGAAGTTCGCCAAGGACAGCGGCACGCGAAATTATTTCCCCACCACTGAACAATTCGATAACCGGAAGAAAAGCGGATACTGAGCTTAGGGAAATAATAATCGCCAGAAAGTAACGAAGGACCTTATTGGCGAGATACAAGACGCCCACAGTTACCAACAAAACCAGCGCTAAAGGCACAAATCCAGGCCACCAGATACTACCAAGAATATCTTGAATTTTAGGCTCACCCAGTCCATCTTCAGAAGTGAGCTCGACCCATCTCATTCGAGAAGTCACCCATAAGCACAGAGCACCGCTGGATACTAAAACCGCAACTGTCAGCAGTTTTTTGGAAATCGATCTTGGCATTGACTGCTGATCTGTCGCTATCGGCTCCTCAGTTTCTACCGACATTTGCATTCATTAACCCCCGGCTGAGTAGGTACACATCGTCTCGGCAGCAGCAACAGCATTAAGCACCGCTTTGGCTTTATTTTGCGATTCATTATCTTCGTACTCAGCATCAGAATCAGCCACAATCCCACCACCAGCTTGCACATAGGCAATGCCGTTTTTCATGACAGCAGTACGAATGGCAATAGCGGTATCGGCATTACCAGCAAAATCAAGGTAACCAACAATGCCGCCATATAAACCACGGCGAGTTGATTCTAATTCTTCAATCAGCTCCATTGCTCGAACTTTTGGCGCACCAGAAAGAGTACCAGCGGGGAAACATGCGGTAACCGCATCAAGTGCGCCCTTACCTTGTGCCAACTGTCCCGAAACAGTTGAAACCAGATGCATCACATGACTATACCGCTCAATATGACGATAGTCACTAACTCGAACAGTACCTGGTTGACATACCCGACCAAGATCATTGCGACCAAGGTCGACCAACATTAAATGCTCCGAGTTTTCTTTCTCGTCAGCAAGTAGGCTTTTTTCTAAAAGGATGTCATCTTCCTCCGAAGCTCCGCGCCACCGAGTACCTGCAATAGGATGAGTAGTAGCTCTTCCATCAGTAACAGTAACAAGTGCTTCCGGACTGGAACCCACAATCGAAAAATGCGTGCCGCCAACCCCGTCGGGGATATGCATTAAATACATATACGGGCTGGGGTTCGAGGCCCTAAGCATCCGATACACATCTAAAGGATCGGCCGTGGTCTCCATTTCAAAACGCTGCGAAAGCACTACCTGGAAAGCCTCACCAGCTTTAATCTCCTCAACAAGCCTTCGCACTCCGGCTCCATGTTGTTCCGGTGTGCGCTGGCGCTGAAATTGCGCTTCCGGTCGAGCAAAAGTTGACACCGTTGAGGGAGCAGAAGCAGCAAGAGCTGCGGTCATAACATCAAGTCGACATACCGCATCGTCATACGCCTGATCTACATTCTCGCCAGAACCGTCCCAGTTCACAGCATTAGCGATAAGAGTAATTGATCCTTCATGATGATCAACAGCGGCAATATCAGTTGCCAAAAGCATCACCATGTCTGGAATTTTCAAATCATCAACGGCCAACTCCGGCAAACGCTCAATCCGACGCACAATGTCATACCCGAGAAACCCGACCATACCGCTGCTTAATGGTGGAAGATCAAGAAGTTTTTCGGTACGAAGCAGCTCCAAGGTATCGCGCAAAGCAACGATAGGGTCGCCACCACTTGGCGCCCCCGCCGGGACCGCACCTTGCCATGTCGCCTTGTCGTCAATAACGGTAAGAGCGGACGGACTACCCGCCCCAATAAATGACCACCGTGACCAGGAACGACCATTCTCAGCAGATTCCAGGAGAAACGTTCCAGGACGATTTGCCCCAAGTTTGAGGTAGGCAGACAGTGGTGTCTCCGAATCAGCCAGTACCTTTCGTGTCACTGGAACAACCCGGTGATCAGCGGCAAGCGCAATAAATTTATCCCGTGAGGTTGTTGCGTCTACTCGACCCAATGATCGATCCTCAGACAAACTAGACCCATGCATACTCACCATCATCCCAGGTGCCCACTTCACGCACACGGTTCGGGGCGAAGCGAGTACCGTCTCAGGTATGAAACCTGGAGACCAAGTTAACGATTTTGTGCTACCCGATCAGTATGGCACCGCTACTCACCTTACCGAGTTGCTAAGCAAGGGGCCACTAGTCCTCTTTTTCTATCCTGGCGCTTCCACTCCTGTCTGCACGGCTGAAGCCTGTCATTTTCGTGATCTTGCCAGTGAGTTTGCAGCCGTAGGTGCCTCTCGCGCAGGGATCAGTACCGATACCATTGACGCCCAAGCGCACTTTTCTCATTCCCAAAAATTTGACTACCCACTGTTGTCTGATACTGAGGGCAAGATTGCCCAACAATTTGGCGTTAAGCGCGGGCTACTCGGAAAGCTAGCTCCAGTCAAACGCGCCACATTTATCATTGATACTGATCGCACCATTATAAAAGTCATCACCAGTGAGCTACGGGCAAATGTGCACGCCGACCAGGCTTTGGAGTTTTTACAGACCTATCAGCGGTGACCATATACTTCACTATCTAACCCAGAAATCAATCTACGGTGGAAACACAATGACTAAAACTGCTTGGCTCAATAATAACGAGCAAGATGCTTGGCGGGCAATCGTTTCGGTGATTATGCGGTTGCCCTCAGCATTGGACACCCAATTACAACGCGAATCTGGGCTTACCCATTTTGATTTTTCGGTTTTAGTACAACTTTCCGAAGCACCTGAAAGAACCTTGCAACTAAGCGAACTAGGCAAACGTGCAAATTCTTCGTTATCACGGCTATCGCACGTTGTCACAAAATTGGAGCGCCAAGGCTGGGTGGAACGCAAGCCCATCGCTGGAAGTCGCGGGTTTAATGCCACACTCACTGATTCGGGGTTCCTCAAACTTTCCGAGGCAGCCCCCGGGCATGTGGAAGCCGTCCGGGCCTTACTCTTTGACGGACTAACTGCCAGCCAAGTTCAACAGCTAACCAAAGTCGCAACAGCCATTAGTAAGCAAATAGATCTCGGGCTCGCAGCCGGGATTGGTCGGGCCTAGCTCAGTCCAGTGAAACCCCGCCCACACCCCAACTATCCCGCGGAATCTCAGTAATAGTCACCCATACTGAGGTTTCAGATTTACCTGTTGCTTGCGCATAGGCTTTAGTGACGGCTGCGATCGTCTCACGCTTGCATTCGGACGTAAGACCGGGGGTTTGACTAATCTGGATTAGTGGCATGAATACTATTGTGCCACTAGGAGAGTAACTGGCCTAGTCGGATAATAAAATATCAGCATCAAAACAAGTATGGGTACCGGTATGACAAGCCGGACCCACCTGATCCACAATGATCACCAATGCATCTCCATCACAATCAAGCCTCACTTCATGCACATACTGGCTATGCCCGGAGGTTTCACCCTTGACCCAATATTCCTGGCGGGACCGTGAAAAATATGTTCCCTTGCGAGTGTGCAAGGTTCGAAACAATGCTTCATCATCCATCCAAGCAAGCATCAAAACTTTATTAGTGCTCCGCTCTTGGACCACAGCGGCAACTAAGCCCTCAGCATTACGCTTGAGCCGAGCCGCAATTGCAGGGTCAAGATTCATCTCACCACAATACCTTTGGCGCGCATAGCATTTTTGACCTCACCAATACTTAAATCACCAAAGTGAAAAACACTGGCGGCCAGAACCGCATCGGCACCGGCAGCAACAGCTGGCGCAAAATGCTCAACTAATCCTGCTCCACCGCTGGCAATCACAGGAACACTTACCGCTGCGCGAGCTGCAGCAATCATCGGCACATCAAAACCAGTTTTTGTTCCATCAGCGTCCATCGAGTTCAGCAAGATCTCGCCAACCCCCAGTTCCGCTCCCCGCACTGCCCACTCAATTGCATCCAGTCCGGTACCCCGCTTACCACCATGCGTTGTCACTTCCCAGCCAGAAGCGGTATCAGGCTGTCCATCTGAGACAGTCCTGGCGTCAACTGATAAAACAATGCATTGCGAACCAAAACGCTCACTAAGTTCTTTAAGCAGTTCCGGTCGAGCAATTGCCGCAGTATTAACACTAACTTTGTCAGCACCAGCTCTCAGCAACGTATCCACATCTGATACCGTACGGACCCCACCTCCTACCGTCAACGGAATAAATACCTGTTCGGCAGTCCTACGCACTACATCGAGCATTGTCCGACGTTCCCCGGAAGAGGCTGTCACATCTAAAAAAGTTAGCTCGTCTGCACCTTGTGCATCGTAAGCAGCGGCAAGCTCAACTGGATCCCCGGCATCACGCAAGTTCTGAAATTTCACCCCTTTAACCACGCGTCCAGCATCTACATCTAGGCAAGGAATAACCCGAACTGCTACTGTCATTATATGCTCAACTTTCCAGATATGACGCTGGGTCACCCAGTGCTGCAATAATTTCTATGACTTCACCATGGACGCCAGGAGCTCCAACAACTGCCGACTCTGAGTTCCACTTCCACGAGTTACCCCGCAGATCACTGACCACCGCTCCTCCTGCTTGTGCTAACGCCACCCCGGCTGCATGATCCCAAATTTGGTGCCCAAAGCTCACTGCACATCCGATAACACCCGCCGAAGCAAAAGCCAGATCAATACCAGTAGCTCCGTGCATTCGAATCCGAGACGATACTCTAGAAATTGCACCAAGAGCCGCTAACCGAAACCTCCCTGGGTACTGCCCCTGACTATCAATATTCAAACCACCAAGAGCAACAATAGAATCGGTTAACTTGCCCGCACTAAGCCTTGGCAACTGTTTTCCGTTACACAGCACCGGCCCATTAACCGAAGCTGCATAGCGTTGATTCAACAATGGCAGCCAGGTAAATCCTGCTACTGGAATCCCGTTGTGCAACAAGCCAACCAGAATCCCCGCTAAGGGAGAACCGGCTGAATAATTAAAAGTTCCATCCACCGGATCAATAACCCATACCGTACCTTGATCCGCGGGCGGTCCGCCGTATTCTTCACCGTGCACCGCAAATCCTGTGCGTTTACTGAGCTCAGTGGTTAGTGTTTGTTCAAGTTCGAGGTCCACCGCAGTAGCAAAATCATCAGTACCCTTAGCTAGTGCGCTGGGAGCACCAAGGCCCGCGATAAATCGTCCTTCAATAGCAGATAATAATTCACCGACAACGTGAAGCAACCCGTCAACATCTTCGGTGAAAGTTTCAACCATGAGGCTATTTCGAAACCGCTGCTAACGCATCAACAAGGGTAAACCGTCTGGCATACAAAGCTTTTCCAACAATCGCCCCTTCGATACCTTGAGGTACCAACGTGGCGATTGCTTCCAAATCTGCAATCGTCGATACCCCGCCTGAGGCAATGACCGGAGCCTGAGTCATCGCAGCTACCTGAGTTAGTAGTTCAAGATTTGGACCAGTGAGCATACCATCTTTGGTGACATCAGTAACCACATATCGAGAACAACCATCTCGATTAAGTCGCTCAAGTACCTCCCATAAATCCCCACCATCACTGACCCAACCACGGCCCCGCAATCGATTCTGCCCATCAATAATCCGAACATCAAGCCCCACCGCTATTCGCTCACCGTAACGAGCAATGGCCGAGGAACACCAGAGTGGATCTTCTAAGGCCGCTGTTCCAAGATTCACCCGAGCACAGCCGGTCGCTAACGCAGCTTCAAGTGAAGCATCATCACGAATACCTCCGGAAAGCTCAACATCGACATCAAGTTCCCCAACGACCTCAGCCAGCAGTTCCCGGTTTGAACCACGCCCAAAGGCCGCATCAAGGTCAACCAGATGCACCCACTGCGCTCCAGCGCTCTGCCACTCCAATGCTGCATCACGGGGAGACCCATAGTTGGTCTCGCTACCAGCCTCTCCCTGCACCAAGCGCACGGCTCGTCCATCGGCTACATCAACGGCGGGAAGAAGAACAAGGCTCACGTGGCAATACCCTAGTCGTTGTACGGCTCTTCGAGATTTACGGGTCCTTTTTGGCCCTCCACGTGTTCTGTCACATATTCGGTCACTTGATCAGCCACTGTTGGATGTGTGACCACCTCAGCTTGCAACGCTCTATCGACCAGCCGCCGCGACACCACTGCCATAGTCGTCAACGAAAGCGCAACAGCGCTGCAGGCAAGAATTAAAGCAATTACTGGACCCGGCTTAAGTACCGCAAGTGTAATCACCACCATAAGAAGCACTAAAGTAGCTGCGCCCAAAGATAATACGGCGAGACGTGCAAATGACAACTGTGGTTCTTTTTTTGCTTGGTTCACAATGATTGCACCCAATTTTTCAGCAAAGCAGCGCCCGCATCACCAGACTTTTCCGGGTGAAACTGAGTCGCTGACAATGGACCATTCTCCACTGCTGCAAGAAACTTGCTGCCATGTTCAGCCCAAGTAAGTTTGGGGGCGGCCAGCATCTCAGATTCGGATAGCTCCCACTTTTGCACTGCATAGGAATGCACAAAATAAAAACGGTCGGCAGGGTCAATACCGGCAAATAACACACTATCGGAAGGAGCAGACAAAGTATTCCATCCCATATGCGGCAACACCGGAGCAAGTAAACGTTCCACTGTACCCGGCCATTGACCACACCCCCGAGACTGCACCCCAAACTCCACGCCAGAATCAAACAAGATTTGCATACCCACACAAATCCCCAAGACAGGTCTTCCGCCAGCTAATCGCTCATCAATAATTCTGTCCCCACGAACCTCCAATAATCCCTGCATACAAGCGGCAAAGGCACCCACACCTGGAACAACCAACCCATCAGCGGCAAGTGCCTTTTTAGGGTCAGAAGTTACTTGCACCCGAGCACCGGTACGTTCCAAAGCACGCTCTGCCGAGCGCAAATTTCCTGAGCCGTAGTCAAAAATAACCACTGAACGCGATGTCATAGCCTCAGCCTATTCGGGAGAACCGGTTATACCAATCTCGGTACCGCACCAACAAGAGCAAGCAGCGCTAAGGCGACCAGAATTCCAGCAAACAATCTATTGCTTTTCATGGTTGCGTAACTACCTCCAATAAAAAATCCGGAAGCCACCAATAACAATACTGCTACCGGATTAGTCACAAAATACCTTTAGTTGATGGCACTCCTGTGACTCGTGGATCGCGCTCTACCGCCACCCTCAGCGCCCGCGCAACTGCCTTGTACTGGGCTTCCGTGATGTGGTGCTGATCTCGGCCATAAATCGTTCGCACGTGTAATGCTATTCGAGCATTCATCGCTAGAGATTCAAAAACATGACGATTAAGCACCGTGGCATATGGGGCACTCTGCTGTCCAACAATTACAGCAGAAAGCATGTGCTCAGGCTCTCCGGTATGTACACAATAAGGACGGCCTGAAACATCCACGACTGCATGAGCAAGCGTCTCATCCATCGGAATCCAGGCATCACCAAAGCGTCGAATACCTTCTTTTGCGCCCAATGCTTCACCCAAGGCTTGCCCCAACACAATTGCCACATCTTCTACTGTGTGATGTGCCTCAATCTCGATATCGCCTTGCGCCTGGATAAGGAGATCAAAGCTGGCATGGGAACCCAGAGCGGTTAACATATGATCAAAAAATGGCACCCCCGTATTAACATTCACCACACCAGTACCATCAAGATTTAATTCAACAACAATGCTTGACTCTTTGGTGGTCCGTTCCACCCGAGAAGTCCGGTTTGTCACAGCTCGTCTCCTACTAATTCAGTGGCAGCCACTCTCTGACTGACCTGCAACAGAACATCGTTCTCCCTTGCTAACCCAATTGTGGCACGCAAATATCCATTAATGCCCACATCACGAATCAACACACCGGCATCAAGATAACGGGCCCAGGTTGCTGCGGCATCAGTAAAGCGGCCAAATAAAACGAAATTTGCAGAACTAGGGACAACGTAGAACCCATATTCCCGCAAAGCGGCACTCACTCGATCTCGTTCAGCCGACAATTGTGCAACGCTGGCAAGCGTCTGATTAGCATGGCGCAACGCCGCTCGAGCAGCTGTTTGAGTCAAAGTTGACAGGTGGTAAGGCAGTCGAACCAAGAGCATTGCATCAACAACTGCCGGAGCGGCAACAAGATATCCAAGGCGCCCTCCGGCAAAAGCAAAGGCTTTACTCATCGTTCTTGTCACCACAAGTTTTGTGGGGAACTCCTCTATCAACCCTATCGCACTTGGTAGCTCAGAAAACTCAGCATAAGCCTCATCAACAATCACGACACCAGGGGCATAAGTAAGTATACTTCTGAGATCTTCTTGTGAAATACTATGCCCAGTAGGATTATTTGGGCTAGTAATAAAAATGATATGAGGCTTATATTTCGCAATAGCAGCTAAGGCTGCTTCAATATCAAGCGAAAAATCAGAGTTTCGCTTTACCGCTATCCACCCAGTTTGCGTTCCCTCGGTGATAATCGGATGCATTGAATAGGAGGGCACAAATCCCATAGCGTTACGACCTGGGCCACCAAAGGCTTGCAAAAGTTGTTGCAAAATCTCATTAGACCCATTTGCAGCCCAAACATTTGAACTATCAACGACTATTCCAGTTTGCTCACCAAGGTATTTTGCTAGATCGGCACGAAGATCCACTGCATCACGATCCGGGTACCGGTGCAGATCAGTAGCGGCTGCTCGCACCGCTTCCACCACATCATCTATCAGCTCCCGAGTCGGTGGATGTGGGTTTTCATTAGTGTTGAGTTGCACCGGAACCTCAAGCTGCGGGGCCCCATACGGATTTTTCCCGCGCAGACCCTCCTGCAATGGTAAGTCAGCTACACCTATCTGGCTGCCAGGAATCACTGTCATTACTTCAGCCCTTCAAAACGAAGCCGAATGGCCTCACCATGGGCAGGTAAATCCTCAGCATTTGCCAGAGCAATCACATGTCTAGAAATATCTTTAAGTGCCTGTTCTGAGTAATCAACAACATGCACCCCACGTAAAAAAGTCTGCACACTAAGCCCCGAAGAATGCCGGGCACAACCCGCAGTTGGAAGTACATGATTTGACCCGGCACAGTAATCACCCAAACTCACCGGAGACCAGGGTCCAACAAAAATCGCACCGGCAGCCCTCACTCGCATTGCAACAGCCGGAGCATCAATCGTCTGAATCTCGAGATGCTCTGCGGCATAAGCATTAACGACAACCAAGCCATCATCAATATCCGATACCACAACTATACCCGACTGCGATCCCGACAATGCGGCAGTTACTCGCTGTCGATGCTTTGTTACTGAAAGTTGCTCATCAATGACAATATTAACCTCATCTGCCAGTTCAGGGCTTGTCGTAACCAACACACTGGCAGCCATCACATCGTGCTCGGCTTGGCTGATTAAATCCGCAGCAATATGTACCGGGTTAGCAGTATGGTCAGCAAGAATAGCAATCTCAGTCGGGCCAGCTTCAGCATCAATACCCACCAGACCACGGCACAACCTCTTTGCCGCAGTGACATAAATATTGCCAGGACCAGTAATG
>JBOFCS010000102.1:0-4160 GCA_051646185.1 Mycobacteriaceae bacterium
ATCGAACGAAGGTGAATTACGCCACTAGAATGTCCTACAGTGGAATCTTTGTGCATGCCGCGCCTTGGTCTGTGGGTAGTCAGGGCTATGAGAACGTCAGTCACGGTTGCCTTAATGTGAGTTATGACAATGCGTTGTGGTTTTACGAGAACACCAAACGCGGTGATCTGGTTCTGGTCTCAAATACTGTTGGAGGCACGCTGTCCGGGACAGACGGACTCGGGGACTGGAACGTACCCTGGGATGTGTGGAGAGCAGGAAATGCAGTGCGCTAGTGCATGCAAGAAAAGGGGCCTCCCGAGGAAATTCGGGAGGCCCCTTTTGTGGGGTGACTGACGGGACTTGAACCCGCGACTTCCAGGATCACAACCTGGCGCTCTACCAACTGAACTACAGTCACCATTGCGCTTCCGTTACTTTTGAGCATCAGTAGCGCCGTCGATACTAGCGCGACTACCGTCAATTTTACGAATCGATTTATTTTTACAGGTTAGTCAAGCCTTCCTAGGTTTTCGACAACAAGAGCAATTTCGCTGGTAGAAGGGCCGGGGTCGGCTACAAAGGCGGTTTGTCGATAATACTTCAACTCGCGAATTGATTCTTTGATGTCGGCCAAGGCGCGGTGTGAGAGCCCTTTTTCTGGTTGGCCGAAGTAAATCCGTGGGTACCAGCGTCTGCTCAGTTCCTTGATGGAGCTGACGTCGATCATCCGGTAGTGCAGATAGTTGTTTAGGGTGGGCATATCTCGGGCGATGAATCCCCGGTCTGTGGCGATGGAGTTACCCGCTAGCGGTGCAGTCCCAGCTTTGGGTACGTGGGTACGAATGTAATCGAGAACCTGTTTCTCTGCTTCTTCCAGGGTGACTGTTGAGGTCCGTACTTCATCGGTGAGTCCAGAGCTTGCATGCATTTGGGTAACTACCTTGGGCATGGCAGCCAATGCTTGGTCGTCTGCGTGAATCACCACATCAACGCCTTCACCGAGTACATTGAGGTCACTATCGGTAACCAAAGCAGCAATTTCGATGAGTTTGTCTGTGCCCAGTTCCAGGCCAGTCATCTCACAATCAATCCACACTAGTTTGTCTTGCACCCGCTATACACTAGCTAGCTGAAGAACTAGCTAGAGTTTTGCCAGTCTACTTTTGTCCCTGAAGATGTTTGTAGCTCGTATATGCCTCCTTGGAAAGGAACCCTCCGGCAATGACCGTGAACCCAACTCCTGAGCAGCCATCCGGTGGTCAGTCAGCGTCAACAGTTGCCTCTGTTACAGCCCCTGCCAGTGCCTCGCCCACCATCCCGGCAGTTGAGTCCACACCTGCTTCAGTTGGTGCCGCCCAGCAGATTGCCGCTGGCTATGCCTCCCAGGGTGCGGCTTTGGAATTAGGCTCGGTGGTTATTGATGGTGTTGTTGATCCGCAGGCTCGGGTCCGGATTCCGCTGGCGACGGTAAACCGACACGGGCTCATTGCTGGTGCCACTGGAACAGGTAAAACTAAAAGTTTGCAGGTGATCGCCGAACAGCTCAGCGCGGCTGGAGTGCCGGTAGTAATGGCAGACGTTAAGGGAGATTTATCGGGGCTCAGTGCGCTAGGACAGACCAGCGATCGGGTGACGGCTCGTGCTGCAGATACTGCTGATGAGTGGACCCCAACTGCCTATCCCGTAGATTTTCTTTCCCTGGGCACTGCTGGTATTGGGGTTCCGGTACGGGCAACAATTACCAGCTTTGGTCCCATTTTGCTATCAAAAATTTTGGGGCTCAATGCAACTCAAGAATCAACATTGGGTTTAATTTTCCACTGGGCAGATACTCAGGGACTAGCATTACTGGATCTCAAAGATTTGCGTTCGGTCATTGCCTATCTCACCAGCGATGAGGGTAAAGCTGATCTCAAAGGCATCGGCGGGGTTTCCCCAGCAACAGCTGGAGTTATCCTGCGTGCCTTAGTTAATCTTGAGGCCGAAGGTGGCGATACGTTCTTTGGTGAACCAGAACTTAACCCTGATGATTTACTGCGTGTCACCGCAGAAGGTAAGGGAGTTATTACTCTTTTTGAATTAGGGGCTCAGGCGGCTCGCCCGGCTCTGTTTTCTACTTTCCTGATGTGGGTGCTAGCAGATCTTTTCCAGCATCTGCCCGAAGAGGGGGATCTGGATAAGCCGAAGCTGGTCTTCATCTTTGACGAAGCGCACTTGCTATTTGCTGATGCGTCAAAGGCATTCTTGGAGCAAGTTGAACAGACAGTCAAGCTTATTCGCTCTAAAGGTGTGGGTGTTTTTTTCTGTACCCAGCTCCCTACTGATATCCCTAACGAGGTTCTTTCCCAATTAGGCGCCCGCATACAGCATGCACTTCGAGCTTTCACCCCAGACGACCAGAAGGCTTTGAGTAAAACAGTACGTACTTACCCGAAGACTGAGCACTACGAGATGGAAAGCGCACTTACCTCATTAGGCATTGGCGAAGCTATTGTGACGGTCCTTTCCGAACGTGGTGCACCAACCCCGGTGGCTTGGACCAGAATGCGAGCACCACGATCTTTGATGGACACCATCGGTAACGAAGCAATTAAAGCCGCGGCGGTAGCCAGTCCTTTGCAAGCTGAGTATGGGCAGACTATTGATCGGGAATCGGCCTATGAGCGCTTGACAGCAAAACTGGCTCCGCCACCGGCGCCAGTTCCTGATCCGTCCGCTGCTCCTATCCCTGAATCATTACCTGAGTCGGCTCCAGAACCAGAGCGAGAAAGTATGGTTCGGGAAATTTTGGGTAGTTCGGCAGTGAAAAGCTTCCTTAGGTCTGCTGCCTCAGCTGCCGGTCGCGAAATCAGCAGAAGCATTTTTGGTACCGGGCGTAGACGCCGGAGGTAACGGTCAGGGGCCCGGTATTAACTCAGTTTTTTGTAGAAGGAACCAACAATAGGGGCGACAATGGCGCGAGGACTATATTGCCCAGCGACTGACATCGCTTTGGAGATAATACCGGGAACCACTCGCATTTTATTGCGAGCTAATGCGTCAAGAGAAACCTTGGCGGTGTAAGCGCTGGAGATCCACAGGGCATCTGGCACTACCTTGTCAACAATGGAGGCCTCGGACGGATCGGGTTCTTCAGTGCGTACCGGGCCGGGTGCGAGTAAGGTGACATGGATGCCGCTGTCCTTGAGTTCGCCGCGTAGGGATTCGCAGAAGGTATTCACAAAAGCTTTTGTAGCAGCGTAAGTGGCATTGTTGGGAATGGGCATATTTCCTGCAGCGGAACCTGTGATGAGTATTCCACCCGCTCCTCGACCTATCATCCCCGGCATAACTGCAAGTGTAAGATCATGCACTGCAACGGCATTCAACTCAACCTGGTCTCGTTCGTAGGCTGGGTCAAGTCCAGCTACTGGGCCAAAAGTAGCAATACCGGCGTTGTTGCAGAGTATGGATATTTCCCGCTCAGATAGTTCCTGGGCTAGCTTTGTTCGCTTCTCTCTATCAGAAAGATCAATGCCACGTACTTCAACAACAACTCCATACTTGTTTTCGAGGGTTGTTTTGAGTTTTTCTAGAAGTTCAGTTCGTCGGGCAACTACAATCAGATTGTGACCACGGGCGGCAAGTTCGGTAGCCAGGGCTTCACCTATTCCTGAAGAGGCTCCGGTGACTACGGCTCGGGCAGTGTTGGTGGCGGTGGGTAGCGGCATAGTTATTGATCTTAGCGCGTGAAATACGGCCACGGTAAGAACGATAGGTTCTTACCGTGGCCGTATTTCTGCTCAGACTAGAGGGCTGCCGCTACCTCAGTGCCTTGCTTGATCGCACGCTTGGCATCAAGTTCACCGGCGTGGTCAGCGCCGCCGATGACATGAGTGGTGACTCCAGAGATGGTGAGGGCGTCAACAAGGTCACGTACTGATTCTTGCCCAGCGCAGATCACAATATTGTCAACTTCGAGGGTACGAGGGTTTTCATGTTTCTCACCGAAGCTTATATGCAATCCGGCATCATCAATTTTTTCGTAGTTAACACCGGAAAGTTGTTCTACACCTTTAAATTTCACAGCCATTCGATGAACCCAGCCGGTGGTTTTGCCGAGGCTTTTGCCCTGTGACCCGGCCTTGCGTTGCAACATGTAGACCTTGCGGAGAGGGGGAGCGGGTTTTGGCTTGGTG
>JBOFCS010000113.1:0-4250 GCA_051646185.1 Mycobacteriaceae bacterium
TACCGCTACGGTTGCCTCCGGAGCTTCTCCCGAGGATTGCGTAGAGCAAATTGACATTGGGGGGCCGTCAATGGTCCGCGCTGCCGCTAAAAACCATCCTTCGGTAGCGGTGGTGGTAGATCCAGCGCGGTATGAGGATGTCCTTAATGCGGCTAGCCTTGGCGGATTTACTCTTACTGAGCGTAAGTCTTTGGCAGCAGCAGCTTTCCGGCATACCGCAGCGTACGATGTAGCGGTTGCAAGTTGGATGAGTTCAGTAGTTGCCCCAGAGCCGGATGTGAGTTTCCCAAGCTGGTTAGGGGCAACCTGGGACCGAGCTTCGGTGTTACGTTACGGGGAAAACCCGCATCAGCAGGCTGCTTTATATGTTAATCCGGCTGAAGTGCCTGGGATTGCTCAAGCGGAGCAACTGCACGGCAAGGAAATGTCGTACAACAATTACACCGATGCTGATGCAGCATTGCGTGCAGCTTTGGATCACAATATGCCATGTATTGCAATTATCAAGCACGCCAACCCTTGTGGGATTGCAATTTCTTCAGAATCGATTGCTGATGCTCATCAGAAGGCTCACGCCTGTGATCCGGTGAGTGCTTATGGTGGGGTAATAGCATCGAATCGTGAAGTAACTGTAGAGATGGCAGAACAGGTTGCTGAGATATTTACCGAAGTGATTGTTGCGCCGTCTTATAGCGCTGGCGCATTAGGTGTTCTACAGCGCAAAAAGAATATCCGCGTTCTTCAGGTGTCGGCTCCTACGGTGGGTTTGATTGAGCTAAAGCCAATTTCTGGTGGAGTTCTTTTGCAACAGCGTGATGCGATTGATGCCGAAGGGGATAATCCGGCTAACTGGACTTTGGCTGTCGGGGCTGCAGCTGATGAGCAAACTTTGGCGGATCTTAACTTTGCTTGGCGCGCCTGCCGTTCAGTAAAATCCAATGCAATTTTATTGGCTAATGATGGTGCCACTGTTGGAGTCGGTATGGGACAGGTAAATCGAGTGGATTCAGCAAGACTGGCTGTCCAGCGTGCTGGAGATCGGGTGCAAGGTTCAGTGGCAGCTTCTGATGCATTTTTCCCCTTCCCTGATGGGCTGCAAGTGCTTACAGCTGCTGGGGTTCGCGCGATTGTTCAACCCGGTGGTTCTGTGCGTGATAATGAGGTTATTGACGCTGCCCGTGAAGCAGGAATTACCCTGTACCTCACAGGCTCTCGACATTTCGCGCACTGACCTAAAGGCTAAGGCTTGCGAGAGGTTCAAGTCTTAGCCTTCTTTCGTTCTATCTGGGATTCTAAGCAAAAATCGCTGCCACCAACATGATTGCTGGTATGGATGCCAGGGTGCTGATAAGTGCAGTATCGCGGGCGAGTACCACACCACGTTGGTATCGACTTGCATATATAAACACGTTCTGGGCTGTGGGCAAGGTGGCGATGACGATAGAGACAAAAAGAGCATGCCCCGATTCACCAAATATTTGACGGGCCAAGAAAAAAGCGATTATTGGTTGGGCCACAATTTTTAAGACAGTGGCCAGCAGGATATCTCGACGAGGGCTAGTCCCTTTTTGTAGTATGGCAATGCCATGTAGGGATAATCCAAATGTCAATAAAGCCCCTGGTACTGAGATCCCGCCAATGAGATGAAACGGTTGCATGATGGCATCTGGGGGACTCCAGGAGGAGATGGCGATGCCGAGGCCCGTTGCGCCGGCTATAACAATCGGATTTTTGAATGGTGTGGTAATTGTTGACCATACTGATGGCCGAGAGCGGTTTTCCAGAGCAGTTAAATCTAGAATTGTTAATGCAATTGGTGAGTAAATTAAAATTTGAAACAGCAGTAATGGAGCGACAAGAGTGGCGTCACCGAGAACGTAGATGGCAATCGGGATCCCCAGATTCGCCGAATTGACATAGGAAGACGCTAGAGCGCCGATTGCTGCTTCAGGTATCTCCCGTTTAAGCCAAACTTTAGCTAGGAGAAAGTACAGCGCGCCAACAGTAAATGCGCTTAAGCCGGCAACAATGATATTGGAGGAAAACATCACTGAAATATCGGCATGGGCCAAACTGTCGAATAGTAGCGCCGGTGTTGCCACAAAAAACATCAACCGACTTAATACTTGGTCAGCTGCTGCTCCCAAAACCTCGGTTCTACCAAGTAGGTAGCCGATTCCTATGACAATAAAGATAACTGTGAAACCCTCAGCGACTCCGGTCATGCAAGCCTGCTCAAGGGCCAGCTGTTATTTCCTGCCATTGACTAATTATGTTATGCCTGAATCCCTATTGTCCACATTCGGCTTTTAACGGGAAGAAAGATAGGGGAGTAAAGCCATTTCTCTTGCATTTTTTATGGCGGTGGCAACTTCTCGTTGTTGTTGTGGGGTTAGCCCGGTCACTCGGCGAGAACGAATTTTTCCACGGTCAGAAATGAAAGTACGTAGTATGGCAATATCTTTATAGTCAACGTGGTCAATTTTTGCCGCAAATAACGGATTCTTTTTGGGGCGGCGAGATTCTTGAATGGTGGGTTTTCTGGAGGTGGTTCGTTTTGGTGACATGTCTTTCCTTGATTGATGAACAGGATTTACCAGCTGGATTTGCGAACTCCGGGGAGTTCTCCCCGGTGAGCCATTTCACGGACTCGGACTCGAGATAGGCCAAATTTGCGGAGGTGCCCACGTGGCCGACCGTCAGAAACATCGCGATTTCGCACCCGTACCGCACTGGAGTCTCGAGGTAATTTTGCCAAGGCGGTCTGAGCGGCGGTACGTTCTTCGACGCTGCTAGTTGGCTTACGGATGATTTCTTTGAGCGTGCTACGCCGCTGGGCATAACGGGCAACTAGGATTTTCCGTTGTTCATTTTTGGCTATTTTAGATTTTTTTGCCATGTCAGCGTTCCTCACGAAAGTCTACGTGCGCCCTGGCGATTGGGTCATATTTTTTCATCACCATGCGGTCTGGGTCATTACGGCGATTTTTTCGGGTGACATATGTGTAGCCGGTTCCAGCAGTTGATTTTAGTTTAATAATTGGCCGTATCTCGTTGCGAGCCATAGCTATACCTTTTCTCCTCGTGCTCGTATTTTGGCTACCACTGCTTCAATACCATCGCGATCAATGGTCTTAATTCCCTTTGCGGAGACCGTCAGGGTGATCCGCCGCCCTTCGCTGGGCAGGAAGTATGTTTTCTTCTGAATATTGGGGTCCCAGCGACGGCTGGTGCGTTTATGGGAGTGGGAAACCATTTTCCCGAATCCTGGCACTCGGCCTGTCACCTGGCAGTGTGCTGACATAGCAATTTCTCCTTATGGATATGACAACCGTTTTCGACAAGAGCTTGACTTCACTGTAACCTTCTTTAAATGAAATTGACAATCGTTGCTAATAAGGTGAGAAAATGAAAGAACGGCGCACCCCTGTCATTCTTGTGGTGGGAACCGAATCAAGGGATTTGACCGCTCAAACAGCATCAGAATTAACCGCTGAGGGCACGACAGTGGTGCACCATGACCTTGCTGAACTTAGGCAAGGGGTGGTCAGACGTACAGTAACCGATATTGTTGATGGCGAGCTAACTGTTCGAACAAAAATACTAGAGCTTGCTCATGGCTGCGTATCCTGCACTTTACGTGAAGATCTACTGCCTTTATTGCGTAAATTGCACCAGCGAAGTTCAGTGCAGAAAATTGTTATTCACTGCGACCAGTACTTAGAAGCTGAAGCGCTGTGCTGGGCTATCCAGCATGTTGTGGTCGCTGGGGTAGTCGGGCAAATTGACGGGCCGGCATCGCGTGATGTTGCCGTAGAGGCGGTGCTGACCTGCCTCGATGGCGCTACCTGGTTTGCTGAAGCTACCGGCGACGAGGCCCTAGATGATGACCGTACTATCGCTCAAATTGCAGTTGGTCAAGCAGCGTTTGCCGACGCCATTGTCATTGATGGGCATGCGGTTGAGCCATTGGAGAAAAACAGGTTAATGGCAATATTTGCCCGGTTAGCACCTGGAGTTCCTGTTCAGTGGCTGGAGTTAGGGCAGAAACCGCATCCGGTAGAGCTGCTGGAAAACCTCCCTAGTTCCGCACGTAGAGGCCGAATTGACGACGCACATTCACCGCTTTTGCGTGGAGAACCGCCACTAGATCGGGAAGCGGGAATTGAGCTGGTCGAGTTCACCGCAAGCCGCCCTTTTCATCCTGAGCGACTACATGAGGCCATTGATGTGCTGCTTGACGGGGTGGT
>JBOFCS010000121.1:0-8121 GCA_051646185.1 Mycobacteriaceae bacterium
ATCCATAATAACCGCACCAACCGCTGGATTCGGAGCTGTAGTCCCCCGCACTTGTTCTGAGGCCTGCAAAGCCAAAAGCATTGCAGACAAAAGAATTTCTTCCTTTACGATAGAATTCATAGCGTCAAATGGGCAGAAGCTTGCGCGGCACGTTCTCGCAAGGCTCGCAGTGCCGCTTCAGGGTTTTCTTTGCCGTATATCGCTGAACCGGCAACAAAACAATCCACCCCAGCTTCAGCAGCTTGCTCAATGGTGTCACTATTGATGCCACCATCAATTTCGATAATTAAATTTAATTCTGAAGAATCAACGAGTTTCCTCACCGCCTTTACTTTGTGAAGAACACTTGACATAAATGACTGACCTCCAAAGCCAGGTTCCACACTCATAATCAACAACGTGTCAAATTCCGTTAAAATCTCTAGATAAGGATCAATTAGCGTGCCCGGCTTAATGCTTAAGCCTGCTTTAGCTCCAGCAGCTCGGATATCACGAGCCACTGCAATCGGATTCTCCGACGCTTCGGCATGAAAGGTCACATTGTATGCGCCAGCTTCAGCGTATGGAGGCGCCCACCGAGCCGGGTCTTCGATCATCAGGTGACAGTCCAAAGGAATGTCGGTGGCCTTAAGCAGACTCTGCACCACCGGTAACCCTAAAGTCAGGTTTGGGACAAAGTGTGCATCCATAACATCCACATGAAGCCAGTCCGCCCCAGTTACCGACTGAGCTTCCTGTGCTAGTCGAGCAAAATCGGCAGATAAAATTGATGGCGCAATCATCGGAGCAGACATGGCGGTAAGTCTAGTTCAGTTCTTGCGCAGAGCTGACATAAACATTGCGTCTGTTCCCTGCCGATGCGGCCATAACTGAATATGCGGACCAGACCCTAACTCAGGAACCTCAGGCAACAATTCCCTGGTATCAAGCTGCGTTACCTCATATCTGCGTACCGCATCAGCAACTACAGCTACAGTCTCAGAAATATGCGGTGAACAAGTTGAATACAAAATAACGCCGCCAGGGCGCGTTAATTCAATGGCAGAAGCAAGTAACTCTCGTTGCAGTTTTACTAATTGAGAAACGTCAGCAGGCTGACGCCTCCACCGCGCTTCTGGCCTTCGACGCAAAGCACCAAGTCCAGTACACGGTGCATCCACCAAGACTCGGTCAAAACCAGGTTGCAAACCAGTATCTCGACCATCAACGCAATGTACGACCACCGGAAGGTCTTTAGTTGTTTTACGAACCAGTTCCGCCCGATGCTCAGTTGGCTCCACAGCATCAACCTGCGCCTGGGCAATACTTGCCAAAGCCCCAAGCAGAGCGGCCTTACCGCCAGGACCAGCACACAAATCCAACCATCGACCTGTATCTGGGCCGATCAAAACAGACCTGGCCAATGCATAAGCCACGAGTTGGCTACCCTCATCTTGAACCGCCGCCAAACCTTCGCGAACCACATCAAGACGCCCCGGATCGCCACCATCGAGATATACCGCATAGGGCGAATACCTGCCTAGTTCTCCACCAGTAACTAGAGCAAGTTCTTCCGCAGAAATCTCTCCTGGCCTGGCTACAAGATGCACCGCAGGGCGTGAATCATCGGCGATGAGAGCGCGTTCCAACTCTCCAGCCTGCTCACCGAGTGCATCAGCAAATGCTTGTGCAATCCACCTTGGGTGTGCATGGACAAAAGCTAGGGACCCCAAAGGGTCTTTACTTACCGAAGGGGCAAGGGTTTGCACCCACTGCTCCTGAGTTTTCTCAGATACCCTACGCAGCACCGCATTAACAAAACCTGAACGGCCAGAGCCATATTCGGATCGAGCAAGATCTACTGAAGTTGATACCGCAGCATGCGAACTCACTCTGGTGCGCAATAGTTGGTAAGTCCCTAACCGCAAAATATCCAGCAGCCCCCCATCAATCTCGGCAACCGACCTACCGGCACACTGTTCCAACACAGCATCTAACAGACCTTGTGCACGGCAGGCCCCATAGGCTAATTCAGTAGCAAATGCCGCATCACGACCATTGATACCACGCTCTCGCAATAAACCAGGTAACACTAAGTTTGCATAAGCATCACGTTCCCGAACAGCCCGAAGTACATCCCTAGCTGCTACTCTGGCCTTGTCTCCCACAGCTGCCGAACCCAAAGATTGATCTAAAGATTTTTTTGATTCCGCAACTTTGCGGTGACCTATATCTTTGCGGTGCCGTGAATCTTTGCCACTTCTGGAGTGATCTGCCGAGTTATTTGACCGCTTCGACTCAGTCATCGGGCCAGCGCTCCTATCTGTATTCGAGCGCCTCTTGCCCAATCGCTCGCTGGCATCATCTTCTTTCCTTGTGGCTGAAGCAATTCCAGCCGTATAGCTTCAGTAGTCGTGCCAACATAAAGATTTTTTTTGGTGCTCACGATCTGCCCTGGCGGAATGGCTAAACCGGGATCTAACTCTGGAATAAATTCCGCGATACTCGCCGAGCCAATTTTTACTCTTAGCTGGTCGATATATGTCCAAGCACCGGGAAAAGGCGTAACTGAACGGATATGCCGATCAACAACCATCGCTGATTGATTCCAATTAATACGCGCTGACTCAACAGAAATTTTGGGTGCAATACTCACCCCTTCCGCTGATTGCGGCACCGGAACCAACACTCCAGTCGCTAGTCCATCAAGAGTAGACTCCAATAGCTGTGCGCCTGAATCTGCAAGTCTATCAAGAAGATCCCCAGAATTATCGGTCGGGAGTACCCGCTCAGTAACCACACCAAAAACCGGACCAGTGTCTAAACCCTGCTCAATTCTAAAAGTGCTCACACCCGTCACTTCATCACCTGCCGCAATTGCGGCCTGCACGGGGGCTGCCCCACGCCAAGCAGGCAGTAAAGAAAAATGCAGATTAATCCAGCCGTGGGTAGGAATATCGAGAATCTGCGTTGGCAGTAAGGCACCATAGGCCACCACTGGGCAGCAATCCGGAGCTAATCTGACGACCTCAGCAATAAAACTCGGATCAGCAGCCGAGCTGGGCGCCAAAACCGGAATCGCATGCTGATCAGCAAGTTGCGCTACCGGGGAGCGAGAAACCTTGCGTCCACGCCCAGCAACAGCATCTGGACGAGTAATCACCGCAATGATCTCATGCTCACTGGAATCAATGAGTCGCTGCAAAGACGGTATCGCAACGGCCGGAGTGCCAGCAAAAATAATACGCATCTCAGCTACCCACACCAGATACTGTTGGATCGGTCATACCAAACCAGGGAGCCTGACGAATAAACTTCATTGCTTCCTTACGTACTTGTGGTTCAAGGTGATCGATAAAAAGCACTCCATCAAGATGATCAGTCTCATGCTGAATACAGCGGGCTAAAATTTCTGTGCCCTCCACCGTGATCGGCTCACCGTACTGCGAAAATCCCTGTGCAAGCACTCGAAAATATCGTCGGCACTCAGCACGAAAACCGGGGATGGACAAACAACCTTCTGCTCCAACTTGTTCCTGATCATTAACGGCAGTCCAGTGTGGGTTAACCAGATGCCCTGCAGCACCACCACAGTTCTAGGTAAACACTCGCAACCCAACACCAATTTGTGGAGCTGCAAGACCAGCACCACCTTGTTCGCGCATGGTCTCCGCTAGATCGGAAACCAACTTATGAAGTTCTTTGTCAAAGCTAGTCACTTCCACTGCGGCCGATCGAAGAACCGGATCACCAAAAAGTCGGATTGGTTGTACAGTCACCGTCCCAGTCTAGAGTCAGTCTTCATTTCACTGATCGTTGACGCCATCCCCTTTAGCGTGGCGGCTCTGAGCTTTCACTCATATCACCGGCAAGTATCCGAAAAATATTTTTCCGAGCTTCCACTAAAACCTCAGCAGCCATAGCTAATTGACCCACAGTGCCTATTGACGCTACCTGTCCAGTTGCACCAATCAGCGCAGCAGCAGCAACACGTAAATTCATCACATCAACACCAACCCCTTCAGTTACCTCACTAAACGGATCAGCTAACTCTGCTTCTTCCTTGGCAACGTAATTCTTGCCCAATTCGGTTAACCGAGCAGTTTTACGACCTTCAATGCGCTCGATACGAATGAGGCCTTCATCTTCCAATTGAGCTAAAGCTGGGTAAACCGATCCAGGACTTGGTTTCCACACCCCATGGCTTCGTTCAGTGATTTCTCGAATAAGTTGATATCCGTGCATGGGTTCCTCCGCCAGTAAAATGAGAACCGCAGCCCGCACATCTCCGCGGCGACCCCGACCCCGACGATATTGGTTGCTTGTGGAAAATTCTCTTCGGTACACATCAGCATCCAGGCCTAAGGCCCCCGCATCGAGCCCGATAAGGGAAACCTGCTTTGTGTTGCGCCGACTAGTCCGACGACTCCGATGCGGTCGGCCATTATCCGGGAATGCAGGGTTCATGCAACTCTCCTCCTCTGTCTACGTTCATATATAACGATATATCGACAATGCGTCGATGACAAGAGCGGCTCTTTGGAAAAAGTTTCTCAGCCGATGTGCAATGGATCCATTTGCACACGAACCGGGAACTGCTCCTTGCGCGCACTGCGTACAGCCTGAGCTGCAGAAAGCGCCTCAGCAAGAGCTGCACCATAACCACGTGGCACTCGCAACAGTATTCGTTCTATCCGAGCTGAATCAGCATGAACAGCAAAAGGCATCCGGGAGCCATTGGGTAAATCTACCGGCCCGAGTATCTCCACCTCAGTCGATAGCTGCGCCGAATCAAGAATTTGCGCTATTCCCTCAGCGCTACCATCAATTGCTGCCATATGAACAGCAGGAGGGAACCTCACCTCGGCCCGAGAACGCAGTTCAGCAGCCGCATGCCCTACCGGATCCCAGCGAACCAAGGATTGCACCGTTGCCAGTTGCGAATCAGCAACAACCACCACTTGTCCCCCGACGCTGGCTGAGCAGACCAACGCGCTTGCCGACATCCAGCGCCTTAATGTTTCCTCCGAGGCACGAATATCAGCCCGACCAAGCAACGCCCAGGCATCCAGCAACAGCGCTGCTCCATAGCCACCAGGCATCGTCGGCTCAGTCCCTGGAGTGGACACCACTACCATTGGTCCCGCCTTAACTTCAGTAATCACTTCATCGCCACCACAGGTAAGAATGGGAACTCCAGGGAAAGCTCGACCCAATTCTTCAGCAGTTCTACGCGTACCAAATACCGATGCTCGTAAGGTCCTCGCAGCACAAGCTTTACACCGAAATGCTGTCTCAACAAAACCACACCAACGACACTGTGGGCTACCCGAGCCACTAACGCTCGACGCCATAATCGCCAGTGGACCATTGCAACGTCGACACCGCGCCGGAGTTCGACATTTAGTACACACCAGCGAAGGCACATAACCCCTCCTTGGCACTTGTACCAATACCCCAGTACCGGACTTTAACGCTGCCCTTGCTGCATCAAAGGCCACGGTAGGCAATCGTGCGGCATGTGCAGCTGGGTCGCGCGATAAAGCAAAGTCACTGTCTTCTAAAGCAGTGATTCGTGGAGCAGCCGCCCGCAGCAGCTGTCTACTAGCAATAAGATCCTGGGCCCATCCTGTCTCAACTAATGACTGCGCCTCAACCGTACGAGCAAAACCACCAAGCAACGCTGCCGTACCGCTAGTATGCGCCCGCAAAAGAGCAACTTCACGGGCGTGCGGGTAGGGAGCCCTTGGCTCACTAAGGCTGTCATCCCCATCATCCCATAAGACCACTAAACCTAAATTGTGAATTGGAGCAAAAACTGCACTACGTGTTCCCACAACTATTTTCGCTTCGCCACGCAAAATTGAAAGCCATCGTCGATATCTAGCAGCGGGGCCAAGTCCCGCCGAAAGTGCCACTACCTCAATATTTTTTGTCAAAAAAATGCATTTCTGATGAACCAAATCAAGATCTCGTTGATCTGGCACAATGATCAACGCGCCCCGTCCTTGCGAAGCAATTGCAACTGCAAGCTCAGCTAACCGTGCAGACCAATCTTCTCCAGGCAAAGCCTGCCATACTGCCCGTGGCGCACGTCCGGCTAACAGCGCAGCAAGATATTTTTCACCATAGACATAGCGCCTCCAACCTTCGCTATCGATAGCAGGATCAACAACTGACTCCAGTTCGGTTGCAACTCTTGACTGTTCAGCTTCAGCCTTAGCATGTCGCGGCGGAATTGCTAATCGAATAACATCTGCCCGAGTCCCGGCATACCTTGCCGCAACAGCAGAAACCAACTCACGTATTTCTGGAGTAAGTACCTGCTCCTCAGATAACACACGATCAAGCCAAGCCAATTTTCCTTGATGTTCAGTTTTCTCTAGTCGATCAAGAATAATCCCGTCAACAAGTCGTCCACCAAACCTAATTCGCACCCGAACCCCCGGTTGAGCTGCGATATCCTGATCTTGACTTACTTGGTAATCAAAATCCCTATCCAGGTGTGCAACTTGCAACAGAGGCAGAACTCGAGCGATTGCCAAGGTTGAAGCCCGAACCCGGTTCACCTTCGACTGTCCAGCGCTCATAATAAAGGTTTAACAGATCGACCAAACCAGTAAATAAACACCTAAGAAAACTTAAAGCCCAGCAACAGACTTAAGCTCTTCTACCCGATTAGTAGCCTCCCAGGGCAGGTCAATATCGGTTCGACCGAAATGCCCATAGGCTGCAGTTGGCGCATAAATTGGACGCAATAAATCCAGGTCTCGAATAATCGCCCCAGGACGTAAGTCAAATACCTCAGAGATCGCAGACTGAATTTTATCAACAGCAATACGCTCAGTACCAAAGGTTTCCACGAACAGACCTACCGGGGCTGCCTTACCGATTGCATAAGCCACCTGAACTTCAATTCGCTCCGCCAAACCAGCGGCAACAGCATTTTTTGCCACCCACCGCATCGCATACGCAGCACTGCGGTCGACTTTCGACGGATCTTTACCAGAGAAAGCCCCGCCACCATGCCGAGCCCACCCTCCGTAAGTATCGACGATGATCTTTCGACCAGTCAGTCCGGCATCGCCCATGGGACCACCAACAACAAATTTTCCAGTGGGATTAACCAATAACCGAATATCTGAAGTATCTAGCCCAAGAACATCAAGATCAGCTAAAACTTTACCCAGCACTTTATCTCGAATATCTGGGGTTAGCAGGCTCTCAACATCAATATCAGCTGCATGCTGAGTGGAAATAACAACAGTATCTAATCGGACGGCTTTATTACCTTGGTATTCGATAGTCACCTGGGTCTTTCCATCCGGGCGTAGATACGGAAGAACTCCGGACTTACGAACCGTCGTCAATTGGCGTGCAAGTCGATGTGCCAAAGCTATCGGAAGTGGCATAAGTTCTGGAGTATCACCACAGGCATATCCAAACATTAGCCCCTGATCCCCGGCCCCTTGTCGATCCACCTCATCATCAGTTCGACCTTCAACACGAGATTCATAAGCATTATCTACACCCTGAGCAATCTCCGGAGACTGCGACCCTATTGCAACATTAACGCCACAGGAATTACCATCAAAACCCTTCAAAGAAGAGTCGTACCCTATTTCAAGAACCTTCTCGCGAACAATTCGAGGGATATCGGCATAGGCAGTGGTACTAACTTCACCAACAACATGAACTTGACCAGTTGTCACTAGTGTTTCAACGGCAACCCGAGCACCAGGGTCCTCAGCAAGTAAAGCATCAAGAACCGAATCTGAAATTGCATCACAGATTTTATCTGGATGACCCTCCGTAACTGACTCACTAGTAAATAACCGACGCTCAGTTGCACTCACAGTCCGACTCCTCTTTTGCAAATACTTTGGTATACAAGACAATTCAATATAAGAATTGGCGGCTAAACAGCAAGGATGATCAATCCCCTTAGGTTCGGCACAAGCAGGTGGCGATCACAGCCTTTCCTCGATGAGCTCTGCCACAGCATCGAGTACCCGACTTGCCATCAACGCCTTGGAACCAGGCTCCATCGTCACTTCCGTTCCATCTGCCCTCAGCAACCAACCATCGTTATGGTCTACTTCAAAAGCTTTCCCATCACCGACCGCATTGACCACTAGTAAG
>JBOFCS010000143.1:0-8926 GCA_051646185.1 Mycobacteriaceae bacterium
CATCCGAACCTGATCCACGTCGTGCGCCCCAATGTAAGCACGTTGGTTGTGGGCAGCCGGGATGGCCGCTAAGAACTGTTCCGATAACAGTTCCGCGGATCACTGCCGAGCCAACAGCTACAGTTGGGTGGACGGGTTCGTAGGTGGTTCTGATGCCCGAAGAATGCTGTATGGATATGACCTCACGTCCGGCTAGCTGCCCAGCAAACACAACATCACCGTTTCCTGCGGCTAGTACCTGCTGCCCTTCAATGGCGGTGAGATCCACGCCACGGTGCCCAGAGTTCCAACGTTGGGCCGGAGGATTGAAGGGAAGGAGCACGGAGGGTTGAGGGATCAGCGGCCACTGAAAGCTACCGGTGGGTGGTGGGCTCTCTTGGGCATGCGAAGGGGCAGGCGACCCTAGTACGTATATGAAAACTAGGCTTAGGTGTAATGCTGTTGACCTGAGAACTTGCATCTCACGACGGTGTCCTATTCGAGGATGCAGGGGTAGATCTCATAAATGAAATGTGGATACTGCTGTACTTGTTGATGAAGTACTTAGGGCGCACAGTGGTACTCAACCTTAGCGGTGCGGTGACACGATTAGTAACTAGCTGGCATGAGGACGTACACTGGTCCAGCGGTCTGTGCTTGCACAGGCTGACTTCGCGCGTTCGTCATGCGATGACCCTCGGCGGTCCGGCAAGAAATTGCAGGTCCGGTGGTCAGATGAGCGCCAGGGCCAGGATCAACAGATATCTGGTATCAACCGAAAGAAAGTTAGGCATAACCATGGCCGTAGTGACCATGCGCCAGCTGCTTGATAGCGGCGCGCACTTTGGGCACCAGACCCGTCGGTGGAACCCGAAGATGAAACGATTCATCTTCACTGACCGTAACGGTATTTACATCATCGACTTGCAACAGACACTGACCTACATCGATAAGGCTTATGAGTTCGTTAAAGAGACCGTAGCCCACGGTGGAACGGTCTTATTTGTTGGGACAAAGAAGCAGGCTCAGGAGTCCATTGCCTCCGAAGCGCTTCGTGTTGGTATGCCGTTTGTGAACCAGCGTTGGCTCGGTGGCATGCTCACCAACTTCTCGACTGTGCACAAGCGTCTTGTTCGCCTTAAAGAACTTGAGTCAATGGAGCAGACTGGCGGTTTTGAGGGTCGCACCAAAAAAGAGATCCTCATGCTTACTCGCGAAATGACTAAGTTAGACCGTACTCTTGGTGGTATTCGGGATATGGCTAAAGTGCCCTCAGCTGTGTGGATTGTTGATACGAACAAGGAACACTTGGCTGTTGCTGAGGCACGCAAGCTAAACATTCCCGTTATTGCCATTCTTGATACCAACTGTGATCCTGATCTTGTCGATTACCCAATCCCAGGTAATGACGATGCTATTCGTTCAGCGGCACTTCTGACCAAGGTTGTTGCTTCTGCGGTAGCTGAGGGTGTGCAGGCCCGTGCTGGTGTTAATACCGGCACCGACGCTAAGCCAGAAGCCGGTGAACCACTTGCTGAGTGGGAACAGGAATTACTTTCCCAGGCTGCCCCGGCAGCCGAAGCTGCACTCGTTGAAGCAGAAGACAAGCCAGCAGAAGCCTGAGTTTTGTCAGGTGTTTCTCATCTAAGTCAAAGGAGGCTCGCCAACTATGGCGAACTACACTGCCGCTGATGTAAAGCGGCTACGTGAGCTCACGGGCTCAGGAATGATGGACTGTAAGAACGCACTCGCCGAGACCGATGGTGATTTTGAAAAAGCTGTAGAGCTCCTACGTATTAAAGGTGCCAAAGATGTGGGTAAGCGTGCTGAGCGCGCTACTGCCGAAGGTCTTGTTGCTGCTAAAGACGGCGTTCTTATTGAGATTAACTGTGAAACTGACTTTGTTGCTAAAAATGAGGAGTTTCAGAATCTTGCTAATGCGATCGTTTCGGCAGCAGCGGCCACCAAGCCAGCTGATGTTGATGCGCTAAAGGCTGTTGCATTGGATGGCAAGACTGTTGATCAAGCAGTGCAAGAGCTTTCAGCTAAAATTGGCGAGAAACTTGAACTTCGTCGAGTTGCTTCGTTTAATGGGCAGACTACGGTTTACTTGCATAAGCGTTCTGCAGATTTGCCTCCGGCTGTTGGTGTCTTGGTGGAATACACCGGTGCTTCCGCAGAAGCTGCACACGCCGTTGCTCTTCAGATTGCTGCTTTGAAGGCTAAGTATGTAACCCGTGATGAGGTTCCCGAGGATCTTGTCGCTACCGAGCGTCGGGTAGCTGAGGAAACCGCTCGTGAAGAAGGTAAGCCAGAGCAAGCTTTGGCAAAGATCATTGAAGGTCGGGTTAACGGATACTTCAAGGATGTTGTCTTGCTTGAGCAGTCATCAGTAGCGGATTCAAAGAAGTCAGTAAAGGCGTTACTGGATGAGGCTGGAATTGCCATCACCCGTTTTGAACGTTTTGAGGTTGGGCAGAGTTAGTTAGGTCAACTTCTTGCGGATTTTGTCTGTGGCCCCACCATCGCAACGATGGTGGGGCCACAGACATTTTGCCGGGTGTCGGTCGGATTTATTTGCTCGTGCATTTACCAGCTAGGTAGGGGCTCAGCATAGACCCAACTCCTGGAGCTTCCATCCGATAGGGCAGGATTGGGGCACTGTCTGCAGCCCTTTTGTGCAACCTAGGAGAGAGATGACCGATTCGGCAACTGATCGTCCAGGCTTCAAGCGAGTGTTGCTTAAGCTCGGCGGCGAGATGTTCGGTGGCGGAAACGTTGGCCTTGATCCTGATGTAGTGCATATGGTCGCTCGGCAGATTGCTGAGGTTGTTCGCTCCGGTGTTCAGGTAGCTGTGGTTATTGGCGGCGGAAACTTTTTCCGTGGTGCACAATTGCAGCAGCGTGGCATGGAACGCACTCGTTCAGATTATATGGGAATGCTGGGTACCGTTATGAATTGTCTAGCGCTGCAAGACTTTTTGGAAAAAGAAGGTATTCACACTAGGGTGCAAACTGCTATTACTATGGGGCAGGTTGCTGAACCGTATCTCCCATTGCGCGCTCGTCGGCATCTAGAAAAGGGGCGAGTGGTTATCTTTGGCGCGGGCATGGGTATGCCATATTTTTCTACCGACACTACTGCCGCACAGCGTGCACTAGAAATTGGTGCTGAAGTGGTGCTCATGGCTAAGGCTGTCGATGGGGTGTATTCCGATGATCCGCGCTTAAATCCTAATGCGACTCTTTACAGCACCATTACGCATCGAGAAGCTTTAGAGCGGGGCCTTAAGGTTGCTGATGCAACGGCCTTTAGTCTGTGCATGGACAACCAGATGCCCATGCTGGTATTTAACCTGTTGACTGAAGGCAACATTGCTAGGGCTGTTTCTGGGGAAAAGATTGGAACACTTGTTAAGTCATAAGTACGGCGAGGATGCTGCTGTGCTCACTGGAAAGTTTTACGTTGGAGGAATGCTGTGATTGATGAAGCCCTCTTTGAAGCTGAAGAGAAAATGGACAAGGCTGTTGCGGTAGCTAAAGATGATCTTGGTGGTATCCGCACTGGCCGGGCTAATCCCGGAATGTTCTCCCGCATTGTCATTGATTATTACGGGTCGATGACACCGATTACTCAGGTTTCGAGTATCACAGTTCCAGAACCACGTTTAGTGGTTATTAAGCCCTATGAGGGGTCAACCTTAGGCATGATTGAAACGGCTATACGTAATTCGGATCTTGGGGTCAACCCTACGAATGATGGAAACATCATTCGTATTGCAGTTCCGCAGCTGACTGAGGAACGTCGTCGTGAACTGGTTAAACAAGCCAAAGGTAAGGGTGAAGATGCCAAGGTGTCGGTGCGCAGTGTGCGTCGAAAAGCTATGGATGAACTAGCTAGGATTCAAAAAGATGGTGATGCCGGGGAAGACGAGGTTTCTCGGGCTGAAAAAGAACTCGACAAAACAACGGCAAAATATGTTGCTCAGATCGAGGAGTTAGTTAAGCACAAGGAATCAGAGTTGTTAGAGGTATAGCCGAGCTATAGTTCACGGGTGTTACCGTACAGGTGTGGGGTGCACATAAATGCCAATATTTCAACAGAAACTGGGAGGCGCAGTGGCAAAGGCGGAGCCACCGCAGGGGAAGACCCCAGATGTCACGTTGGCGACTTCAAAAGCCGGACGTAATCTTCCGGCAGCTGTTGCTGTGGGTTCTAGTCTTGCTGTGATTATTGTCAGCATATTGATTTTTATGCCTAGATTGTGGGTCCTCATTGTTGCTCTTGCTGTTGCCATTGCAAGTTGGGAAGTCACTAAGCGACTGCGGCAGGCCACTATTGAAGTTCCTTTTGTTCCTTTGCTTATTGGCGGTCAGGCAATAATCTGGCTTACCTGGCCTTATGGCTTGGTCGGTGCTGGTGCTGCTTTTGCCAGCACAGTTGTTGTCTGCATGATCTGGCGGTTGCTCATCCAGGGATTCACTGAGCCACCGCAGAATTATCTGCGCGATATGTCAACAACAGTTCTGATCCTTGCCTGGATTCCATTATTTGCCGCTTTTGGTGCTCTTTTGGTTTATCCAGAAGATGGCAGCGCCAGAGTTTTTTGCTTGATGGCTGGAGTGGTTTTATCTGATGTGGGTGGTTATGCGGCAGGGGTGTTTTTGGGCAAACATGCAATGGCTCCGGCTATCAGTCCTAAAAAATCCTGGGAAGGCTTTGTCGGGTCATTATTTTTTGGTGTGTCTGGTAGCTGCTTGACTGTGACTTACGTTTTAGATGGCAGTGTCTGGGCCGGGGCAGTACTTGGGACGGTATTAGTGATCAGTGGCACCCTTGGTGATCTTATTGAGTCACAAGTCAAACGCGATCTTGGCATCAAAGATATGGGTACTTTGCTCCCTGGTCATGGTGGAATTATGGATCGGATGGACTCTTTACTGCCTTCTGCAGTGGTGAGTTGGATAGTATTAAGTGCATTGGTCTAGTGACAGCATTTTGGCAGCAGGCTCAGTGTGTTGCTATTCCTAGCCCTAATATTTGGCACTGGCCTCAGGTTTATGAGATTGAAAATAAGGCCCAAGACGCTGATGGTCAGATTCTGGCAGTTCTGGGCGAGATAACACAACTAGCTCATGCTGATGTGGTTGATATTGGTTGCGGTACTGGGTTTCATCTTCCATTTTTTGCCCAGAGCGCCAACTCAGTTACAGGGGTAGAACCTCATCCGAAGTTGGCGCAAGCGGCACGTCGCAGAACTGAACAACTTAGCTGTGTGCGAGTTCTTGAGGGTTTTGCTGAGAAGTTGCCATTGGCTGACGATAGTGCTGATGTGATTCATGCGCGAACTGCATACTTTTTTGGTCCCGGTTGTGAGGCCGGAATTGCTGAGGCGTTCCGAGTGCTACGTCCAGGTGGCCAACTAATTATTATTGACTTGGATGCTTCTTATGGGCCCTATGGTTCCTGGATGCTTAACGATATTCCGCACTACGACCCCGCTGCGGTGGAAAAATTTTTCACTACAGCGGGGTTTGAGACTCGTAGAGTAGATACTGTATGGAGGTTTCAATCCCGTAAAGATTTGCGTGATGTTCTTGGGATTGAATTTACTAAATCAACTGCGGAGCAAGCATTTTCCTCTGTTTCAGGGTTATCTTTTACAGTTCGGTATCGGATCCACTGGCAGGTAAAAACAGCAGGATTATTGCTGAGTTGATGTACTGGGGTAGTTTTTATACTCGTTTTGCTGCTCGGCGAAGCTGGAAAATGCGGGCCCCGCCCACTAAAGCAGTGGCAAGCGAGCCCGCGATCGCGGCAAAAAGCAAGCTAATGCCTAGCGGCAAGTCAACTTTCCAGGCGAAAAGCTGGATAGGTGCGGTATCTAAATTTTGAATAATGAAAGTCAAGAAAACAATGAGTAAGAGTGCACCCAGGATGAGACCGGTCCAGGCGGAGGCAGTGCGGGTGCGTTTAATCTTATGGGGACTTTTTTGTGCAGGTTGAACAGGCGTTGATGCGGCAGTAGCGTGCTCGGGCGCTGTTTCCTCGGCAGTGTTTTGCGCGACGGTTTCTGCTTGACTGTCGTTGCTGGGATCAATAGACATAGTCAGATCATCGCGTACAAACAGACAAATTGCACATTAGACGTACGGTTTCTGGCAAATGGATAGCGCTTTGCGAGCCTGCGGTGACTGCCCGTAATTGTTTTAGTGAGATACTTAGTGCACTATGTCGGCTCCGCTTCCTTTAGTATTTACCGCTCCACGTCGTGGGATGCCATCCACCCATCTTGCTGATCTGGATGCTCAGGAACGCAAAGCTGCGGTGCAAGCGCTGGGGCTTCCAGCCTTTCGGGCAGATCAGTTGGCGCGGCAATATTACGGCAGACTGCAAGCCGACCCTAGGTTAATGACGGATTTGCCGGAGAGCGTTCGTGATGCGGTTGCTCAGGCACTTTTTCCTCCACTGTTAACTGCGGTGAAGCAGCTTGCTTGCGATAGTGGAACAACCCGTAAGACACTATGGAGGGCAAACGATGGGACGTTGCTGGAAAGTGTGTTGATGCGCTACCCGGACCGGGCTACCCTGTGTATTTCCAGCCAGGCTGGGTGCGGTATGGCCTGTCCGTTTTGTGCCACAGGTCAAGCGGGTATTCAACGAAACTTATCAACTGCCGAGATCGTAGATCAGGTTCGGGCTGCAGCGGCTTCGCTTCGAGATGGTGAAGTTTCCGGGGGAGCTGGGCGCCTTTCTAATGTGGTGTTTATGGGCATGGGGGAGCCGTTGGCTAATTACAAACGGGTTATTGCCGCGGTGCGCCGGATTACCTCGCCGACGCCTGATGGATTGGGTTTATCGCAACGCTCTGTCACAGTGTCCACGGTGGGACTTGCTCCGGCGATAAGAAAACTTGCCGATGAGGGTTTAGCTGTGACCTTGGCAGTATCGTTGCACACCCCCGATGATGAACTGCGCGATACTCTGGTGCCGGTGAATAATCGGTGGCCAGTTAAAGAAGTATTAAGTGCAGCAAGGTATTACGCTGACAAAACTGGTCGGCGAGTGTCTATCGAGTATGCCCTTATCCGGGATATTAATGATCAACCTTGGCGGGCAGATCTGTTAGGTAAAAAGCTGCACGCGGCTCTTGGTTCGTTGGTGCATGTGAACCTTATTCCACTTAACCCCACCCCGGGAAGCAAATGGGATGCCAGCCCCAAGGCAGTGGAACGGGAGTTTGTTCGTAGAGTTCTTGCTCAGGGTGTGTCCTGTACGGTGCGCGATACTCGAGGTCAAGAAATTGCAGCGGCCTGTGGGCAGCTCGCTGCCGAAGGCGAATAAGTTGTTAGCGGCGTGAGCCTTTGCGACGTTTTACGATGTCGCTGACCTGGAAGTAAACGAGTAAAGCAGCAAAGGCTAGGAGGAAGTAGTCCTCGACGTGCCCACTATGATTGCCAATGAGCATAAGAAGGAGAAAACCGGTGAAAAACCATCCTGCAACGCGGAAAGTGCTGATCGACTCGCCACTCCAACCCCATTGCGCAGAGGGAACATCTACAGGATCAACGCCCTTGGTGTTTTCCAATCCGGTGCTGGCCATTACTTGCTCCTTGCCATGATCAAACGGGGTGCTTACGCAGTAATTCTGGCATATGGTTTCCGGTTGCTCCCGGTTGGGCACCCCATAAATTTGTGTTGAGCTGCATTGGGTGGGCAAGAGTTTACTCTTTGTCAATGGCAGGGAACAATGGCCGAGTGAGTGAAAATGCTTCTGCAGTTCAGCGGATTGTTATTCTTGGCAGTACCGGTTCGATTGGTACCCAAGCGTTGGAATTAATTGCTGATAACCCAGACCGGTTTGACGTTGTCGGGCTTGCCGCAGGTGGGGGGAATATCGAGTTACTACGGCAGCAGATTGAGCAAACAGGGGTCCGTAATATTGCTGTTGCTGATCCAGTGGCTGCCGCTGCATTGGAAATTGATGGAGTTCGCACGGGGATAGATGCAGTCACTGAGTTAGTGCAGAGCACCAAAGCCGATGTGGTGCTTAATGCCCTCGTTGGTTCCTTGGGACTGCGACCAACTTTGGCTACCTTAGCCTCAGGCGCTCGTTTGGCTTTGGCGAATAAAGAGTCCTTAGTTGCAGGTGGTTCTTTGGTGACAAGGGCAGCTGCGCCGGGGCAAATCGTACCGGTGGATTCAGAGCACTCAGCCATTGCGCAATGCTTATGTGGTGGTACTCGAGCTGAGGTGGCAAAACTTGTGCTGACTGCTTCTGGTGGACCTTTTCGGGGCTGGACAGCAGCTCAACTGGAAGAGGTAACCCCGGAACAAGCTGGAACTCATCCGACCTGGTCCATGGGGCCAATGAATACGCTGAACTCGGCCTCCTTAGTGAATAAAGGTCTTGAACTGATCGAGACCCACCTACTTTTTGCGGTGCCCTATAACAATATTGAGGTGACCGTGCACCCAGAATCTATTGTGCATTCCATGGTCACGTTTACGGACGGATCAACCTTGGCCCAGGCCAGCCCGCCCGATATGAAATTGCCGATTGGTCTTGCACTGGGGTGGCCGGATCGGCTTGACGGTGCAGCGCTTGCTTGCGATTTTAATAAGGCGACAAGCTGGCATTTTGAACCACTGGATGCCACTGTTTTTCCGGCAGTGGAGTTGGCTCGGGAAGCTGGTAAACAGGGCGGAACGATGACCGCAGTGTACAACGCTGCCAATGAGGAGGCCGCGGAGGCTTTCCTTCGTGGGCAGATCCGGTTTCCAGCGATAGTGCGTGCCATTGACAAAACTCTTTGCGCTGGCAGCCAATGGTCGGCAGAACCTAGTACGGTAGAAGATGTGCTTGCCGCTGAGGGTTGGGCACGCAGGTTCACCCGTGAACTTGTTCAGCAGGAGGGCTAAAGCTCGTGGTATTTATCGTTGGTG
>JBOFCS010000157.1:0-15745 GCA_051646185.1 Mycobacteriaceae bacterium
TGTTTTCTAATGTTCCTGGGACTGAGGGGAAGTCGGTGGGTCAGGTGAATCCTGATTTGTTGCAGGCGGTGTCTCGGAGTATGAGTCCATATATCAGCGACCTAGCGGGGATTGATCGGGCGGATGTTCGTGGTTTTGATGCGCAGTGGTGGGGTGATCCGTTAGATAATGTGAGTTTCCGTGGTGGGGTTCAGGTTTTTGCGGTTATGAATACTGATGAGGTGTCGGGGGTGATGTTTGATCGCGATGTCATGGCGCAGGTTCTTGCTTGTGAAGGGCAGTATGCGCAGGATCCGTATCGCAGTGTTGCTGGTGATTTGTTAACTGAGCAGGGGCGGTTGATGGCGATGTTTGGTCGGGGGGTGTTGAAGGTGGTTCGTGATGAGCATGATGATCCTGAGGTTGCGGTTCAGGCTGCTTCGGGGCGTAGTGCTGCGGCTTTTGACGCGTTGAGGGGTATGGGGTCCGAACAAATACGCCAGTTGCCTGGTGGGCGGTTCATTACTCCAATGTTGGCGGTGGTCGGGGCAGAAGGTAAAGATTATTTCCCTAGTTTTGATATCGCTCCCGATAGTTATAGGCCCAATTCACCGAAAAAAGCAGTGTTAGAAAGACCTAACTATGACTACATTTACTACACTTTTTTGGCTGCGTCGCCGGAGCTTCCTGCGTGGTTTGCGCAGGATGAGAATTTGGGTTGGGCTTTTGATAGTGGGAAGTTGCGGTCCTGGGAAGAGATAAAAAATTTGACTAATGGCCAGGATGCTTCAAATGCTGTTTTCCTAACGATGTTTGGGTATTTGGGTGATCCGCGTAATGTTGGCTTACTTTACGATGCTTATGACGGAGTCGCGTTTAACAATGATTAAATTCGGGTAATGTTCGTGAGTTATGCTGCTATTCTTAGCTTTTCCTCCTGTAGTCCTGATATGAACCCGAGCAATTCCCTAGTTTTCTACGGATGCGGACGGTGATGTAATTCCACCGCCAGGCTTTGTGCCCCCAGTGGCGCCGGTGGCTATTCAATACCCAGAATGGGTTGGTCCACCCCAATGAGCTGTAAACGATAAAGACTTCTGAGCAGTCCCAACCCGAAGTAATTATAGTTGGACTGTAAGAATGATCCGGTGAATACCGGAGTCTGGATAGCCCTTGCGGTCGTAGCTACTGTCGTTGTTCTTACCCTGGTCGTTGGCCTAGTGCGTTATCGCCGCCGCCGAATCAGCCTGCAACCACAGTCTGAGACTGCTACCACAACCATTGATCGATCCGGCGGTTACAGTGCCGACACCGGAATAACGTTCAGTGAAGCCGACCGAGCCCAAGAAACGCCAGCCCCACCAAGTGCAGCAGAACCCCAAGAGCCCGAAGGTGTTGCTGCTGCACCACAGCTACCAGCGCCGGAAGACGCAACAGTCGAAACTGATGCTTCCGTTGTTCTTGACCATATTGATCCCACCGCAGGACGACTGGAACGGCTTCGTGGCCGGTTAGCTCGCTCCCACAATGCAGTAGGTAAAAGTCTGCTAGGACTCCTCGGTGGCGGCGATCTCGACGAGGACTCCTGGGAAGAAGTAGAAGACACTCTTCTGATCGCTGACCTTGGTTCAGCGATTACCAGCCGAGTAGTACAAACACTTCGATCAGAGATGGCCGCCCGAAATGTTCACACAGAAGCAGAAGTTCGTGCGCTGCTTCGGTCGGTGTTGATTGCCGAACTACGCCCCGAACTGGATCGCAGCATTAAAGCACTACCCCATAACGATCATCCTGCGGTACTTCTTGTTGTTGGAGTCAATGGCACTGGTAAAACCACCACCACCGGAAAACTCGCTCGGGTACTGGTTGCCGACGGTCGTCGTGTAGTTCTTGGCGCAGCCGATACCTTCCGCGCCGCCGCCGCCGACCAACTGCAAACCTGGGGAGAGCGAGTTGGTGCCGAAACAGTCCGTGGCCGAGAGGGTGCAGATCCGGCTGCCGTTGCCTTCGAAGCAGTAACAGCAGGAATCGATGCTGGCGCTGATGTAGTTCTGGTGGACACCGCCGGCCGGTTACACACCAAAACCGGGCTGATGGACGAGCTTGGCAAAGTGAAGCGTGTTATCGAAAAACGAGCCTCAGTCGATGAGGTGCTGTTGGTTCTTGACTCCACAATCGGTCAAAACGGGCTAGTACAAGCTCGGGTTTTTGCAGAGGTCGTCAACATCACGGGAGTGGTGCTAACCAAGCTGGACGGAACCGCCAAAGGCGGAATTGTGTTCCAAGTTCAACATGAATTGGGTGTGCCAGTGAAACTTGTTGGTTTAGGTGAGGGCGCAGACGACCTTGCTCCCTTTGTTCCTGAAGCCTTTGTGGACGCCCTTCTTGGCTAGTCATTACATTAGCCTATAAAAGGGCTTCTAACTGCTACTTAGCGTTAAAAAAAATAGAAAAAGTAGTAAACTGCATGACGAAACCGTATTGAAACCTATTCCGGTAATCCGTTCATCTGTTAGAAACATAACCGAACCGTAAACGAAACCCAATGACCGCACTCTCAGTGCAAGCACCGTTAGGTTCGGTGCATTTGGAGGAGGTTCACTGTGGATTTGGCCCTACCGGATAGTTCATTCGATGTGATTGACACTGGCGCAACAGCTTGGGTGTTGGTGAGCGCCGCGCTGGTGCTTCTCATGACCCCAGGTCTCGCTTTTTTCTATGGCGGGTTATCACGTCGTAAATCAGTTCTCAACATGATGATGATGTCTTTTGGTTCCCTTGGTATCATCAGCGTGATCTACGTGCTGTGGGGCTACTCTATGTCCTTTTCGTCGGCGCACACAGGTGAAAAAGATATTGCTGGGATTTTCGATAACCCATTTTCGCTCTTTGGGGTATCGCAGCTCATGGAGATCCGTGAAGTTCAGGAGGCCGGCGAAACTGTAGAACAGGTTGTTATCGGTGGTTTTGGTGATGTACCTGCCATTGTGTGGGTGGCATTTCAACTCACTTTTGCTGTCATTACCGTTGCGCTCATCAGTGGGGCAGTGGCCGAGAGAGTAAAGTTTGGGACCTGGTTGGCCTTCTCCGCGATCTGGGCAACAGTGGTGTATTTCCCTCTTGCACACATGGTCTGGGGCGGCGGGCTCCTCTCAGGTACTGAGCGTGGATTTGCCTCCTGGCTATTTGGAACTAACGATGAAGGAACTGCCAACGTTGCCCCCATAGACTTTGCCGGTGGCACCGTGGTGCATATTAACGCCGGAATTGCGGCGTTGGTCCTTGTGCTGGTTATCGGTAAGCGTCGAGGATTTGGAAAAATTTCTTATCGACCGCATAACATTCCCTGGGTCATGCTCGGTGCTGCACTCCTATGGTTTGGTTGGTTTGGCTTTAACGCTGGTTCTGAAGGTGCCGCAGATGCACTTGCAGGGTTGGCGTGGGTCAACACCACAGCTGCCACAGCGGCAGCAATGCTTGGTTGGTTGCTGATCGAACGGATTCGGGATGGGCACGCCACCAGTGTTGGTGCGGCTTCTGGTGTTGTGGCTGGTTTGGTTGCCATTACCCCGGCTTGTGCAAACCTCAACCCAGTCGGCGCCTTAGGACTAGGGGCTATCGCTGGGGCGTTGGCCGCCTTGGCTGTAGGCCTAAAGTCCAAATTCGGCTTCGACGACTCGTTAGATGTGGTTGGAGTACACCTGGTCGCAGGGCTTTGGGGGACAATTGGCATTGGATTCTTCGCAACTGAAACCGGATTGTTCTACGGTGGAGACTACAAACAACTTGTAGTACAGATTGTTGTAGCAGCTGTGGCGCTAGCATTCACTGCGGTACTCACTGCTGTCATCGCTTTCTTACTCAAGCCGTTTGGATGGCGTGTATCACAAGAGCAGGAAGAAGTGGGTATCGACGAAACTGTGCATGCTGAGACTGCCTACGACCTCGGTTAGGCTCGAATGTGATGACCACAAAAAAGTTTGTCAACGGATGAGGAAAATATGAAGCTGATCACCGCAATTGTTAAGCCGTTCACCCTCGAAGATGTCAAGACTGGGCTGGAACAGGCAGGCGTGTTGGGCATGACCGTCAGTGAAGTTCAAGGCTACGGTCGGCAGAAAGGACATACTGAGGTATACCGAGGTGCTGAGTACTCCGTGGACTTTGTTCCTAAAGTTCGAGTTGAGGTTGTTGTTGACGATGCTGCTGTAGACAAAGTGGTAGACGTCATTGTTGAAGCGGCACGCACTGGGAAAATTGGTGATGGGAAAGTATGGGTCTCACCGGTTGATTCGGTGATCCGAGTCCGCACCGGAGAGCGTGGTTCAGATGCACTGTGACCTAACCACCGGTTGCAGCACACAATCAGGGCACAATGTATGACCCTCAGTGACAAAGACCCCGCCTCCACAAGTGTACGTTCGGAGGTGGGGTCTTCCACTAAAACACCCGTTGCTGCAACAGATTTAGTGCAGGCACGTGATCAGATTCTCGCCAAGGCTTCAGCTGAGCGGAACCATGATGCGTCAGCGTTACGTCAAGCGTTGGCTGACTTACATGAATTTTGGCTGACCACAAAAGGATCTGAACTCGGCATCAAGGCAGATAGTGGGTTCGCCATTGTGGCAGTGGGTGGTTTAGGGCGACGAGAGTTGCTTCCCTTTTCTGATCTTGATCTTATTTTGCTGCACGACAACATGAATACTGCCGAGGTGGCTGAGATAGCGGATCAACTGTGGTACCCGCTTTGGGATGCTCACATTAAACTTGATCACAGTGTTAGAACAGTTCCGCAAGCTCTGCAGGTTGCTTCCGAAGACTTGAGTGCTGGTTTGGGGATGCTTGAAGCCCGCCATATCGCCGGCGATACAGAGCTGAGTAATCTGCTTATTGGGGGGGTGAGAAGAGGGTGGCGGATGGGAATCCGTTCACGCTTTGACGAATTGGTCTCGCAAGCTGAAAAACGTTGGCGCCGAAATGGTGCGATTGCACATCGGGCTGAGCCTGATCTTAAAAGTGGACGTGGGGGGCTGCGTGATATTCAACTCTTGAATGCTCTTGCTATTGCTCAACTTACCGATGCCATTCCGGGTAATAATCCCGATTCACCAAACGGGGGATTGGCAACGGCACACGCACGTTTGCTTGATGTACGTACTGAATTACACCGCATTTCCGGTAGAGGTAGAGATCAACTGCAAGCGCAGTATGCCGATGAAATTGGTGCCGCACTACAAATCGGGGATCGTTTTGATCTCGCTCGGGTGCTCAGTGATTCAGCACGAACAATCAGTTACTCAGTTGAGGTGGGTATTAGAACAGCGGGTAATGCGTTGCCGAAGCGAGGATTGTCCATGCTTCGTCGTGGTCCGATACGTCGGCCGTTGGATGAGGGGGTGGTGGAACACGGGGGAGAGGTGGTGTTAGCGCGGGACGCGCGACCAGAAAAAGACCCAGGCTTAGTGCTGCGAGTCGCTGCGGCATCGGCGACAACCGGCTTGCCGATGGCTGCATCGACACTGCATCGTCTTGCTGACTCGGCGCCTGAGTTGCGTGAGCCCTGGCCACGTGAGGCCTTGAATGACTTGCTTGTCCTACTCGGTACCGGGCGGGCAACTGTGGATACGATTGAGGCATTAGATCGAACAGGGTTGTGGGGCAGGATATTTCCTGAATGGGGTGCTGTGCGAGATTTGCCGCCTCGTGATGTAGTGCATATTTGGACGGTCGATCGTCATTTGATGGAAACCACGGCGTATGCCAGTGCGCTTTCTACGAACGTCGCTCGCCCAGACCTGTTAGTTCTTGGTGCTTTAATACACGACATCGGTAAAGGGCGGGGTGGTGACCACAGTATTGTTGGAGCCGATCTTGCTGTCCAAATTGGTAGTCGGTTGGGTTTATGGCCTTCAGATGTCAAGTTGCTTTCAGCGATGGTTCGATACCACCTGCTATTGCCGGATATTGCTACTAAACGCGATTTGGATGACCCGGATACAGTACAGAAAGTAGTGCAGGCCCTCGAGGGTGATAGCGTCTTATTGGAACTACTTCATGCTCTTGCGCAAGCAGATTCATTAGCTACTGGTCCTGGCGTATGGGGTGATTGGAAAGCCTCGTTAATTCGCGAATTAGTCCGGCGTGCTCGAGTGCTTATGGCGGGTGAGGCTCTTGCCGCACCTGATCCGGTAGATCCAGAACTGATAGCTATTGCCACTGATCGTGAGGTTCACGTTGGTATACGGCCAGGGGAAGGTGCGCATACCTACATTGTCACGGTAGTTGCTCCTGATAGTCCAGGTCTACTCTCAAAGGCTGCCGGAGTTCTTGCTTTGCAATCACTTCGGGTGTATTCAGCCTCACTTGGCAGTCACGGAAGATCCGCAGTGAATACCTTTGTGGTATCGCCAAAATTTGGTTCGGCACCACCGGCGGGGTTGCTACGGCAAGAACTGGTTCGGGCTATTTCCGGGGAACTTGATCTGCTTGCAATGCTTGCAGCAAAGGAAGCGGATTCTCTTGGTGCGGTTTTAGTAGACGGCAGTGAGACCAGTGCCACTTCTGTTCCCACAGTGTATGCACCAGCCCCGCCTCGGGTGTTGTGGTTTGCCGGAAACGATACCAATGAGGTGATTCTGGAGCTTCGAACTACAGATCGTCTTGGTTTGTTATGTCAAGTCGCTGCGGTCCTTGAGCGTGTTGGAGCCAATATTAAGTGGGCGCGAGTGGCTACTCTAGGTGCTTCAGTAATTGACTCGTTCTGTCTGGAATTAGCGGAGGTGGATCAGCAATCTGTGCGGGCTAAGGTGGAGCAGGCAATTTTTGCAGTAGTGCCACCGCAAGCTCCCGTAGAACAAGATGAGGACTTAGCGGGTGGGCAATAGGTCAAACAATAGTGTGCTGAGGTTTACGTGCCTCCTCGCTACTGAACTGCTCCGGCTAGGCTAGAGGGGTCAGTAGGGAGTCGTCAGACTCTCAGAGGCTTACCCTATGGCTAACTAACAACGCAGGAGTGCATTTTCGTGTTCGAATCACTTTCCGATAGGTTAACCGGAGCGCTCAAAGATCTGCGCGGAAAAGGGCGACTGTCCCCGGCCGATGTGGATGCAACCTGCCGTGAGATTCGGTTGGCACTATTGGAAGCCGATGTAGCGTTGCCGGTGGTCCGCAGCTTTATTGGCAGGATAAAAGAGCGAGCTAAGGGCGCTGAAGTTTCTGGTGCACTCAACCCTGCTCAGCAAGTTGTCAAAATTGTTAATGAAGAACTTATTGGCATTCTTGGTGGTGAAACTCGCAGATTAAGTTTGGCAAAAACTCCGCCGACCGTCATTATGCTGGCGGGCCTGCAGGGGGCTGGCAAAACCACACTTGCCGGTAAGCTGGCCCTATGGTTGCGTTCTCAAGGCCATACCCCGTTGCTTGTTGCTTGTGACTTGCAGCGTCCCGGCGCTGTTACTCAGTTGCAAGTTGTAGGGCAGCGGGCTGAGGTGCCGGTATTTGCCCCGCACCCAGGGACCTCTGTTGGAGGGGCAGGGGAACTGGGAGTTTCGGCTGCTGATCCGGTAGAGGTAGCTCGACAGGGTATCGCAGAGGCACACTCGAGGCAACATGATGTGGTTATTGTTGATACCGCTGGCCGCTTGGGTATCGATGCTGAGCTGATGGCTCAAGCAGCCGGGATTCGTGATGCGATCAATCCTGACGAAGTTCTTTTCGTCTTGGACTCGATGATTGGTCAGGATGCAGTTAGTACTGCGGAAGCTTTTGATGCCGGTGTCGGCTTTACCGCAGTGGTACTAACCAAACTTGATGGTGATGCTCGTGGTGGTGCCGCGTTGAGTGTGCGCGAAGTGACAGGCAAGCCCATCATGTTTGCCTCCACCGGAGAAAAACTAGAGGAATTTGAAGTTTTTCATCCCGATCGTATGGCCAGTCGTATTCTGGGGATGGGAGATCTGCTCAGTCTTATTGAACAGGCTGAACAGCACTTTGATGCTAGCCAGGCAGAAGCAACGGCGGCCAAAATTGGTTCTGGGCAACTGACTCTCGAAGATTTTCTGGAACAAATGATGGCGATCCGCAAGATGGGACCAATCGCCAATCTTTTGGGGATGCTGCCCGGCGCCGGGCAGATGAAAGACCAACTGGCACAGGTTGATGACAAACAACTTGATCGGGTGCAGGCAATCATTCGGGGTATGACACCAGCTGAGCGAGAAGACCCTAAAATTATCAATGCTTCCCGGCGGCTACGTATTGCTAACGGTTCTGGAGTGAAAGTCTCTGAAGTTAATCAGCTTGTTGATCGCTTTTTCGAGGCTCGGAAAATGATGGCTTCCATGGCCGGTCGAATGGGTATGCCTGGAGCGCGAGCACATCAGCGTAAACAAAAAGGGAAAAAAGGCAAAAAGGGTGGGCGTGGTCCAACTCCACCAAAAATGCGGGGGGGTTTCCCTGGCATGGCAGGTATGCCACCTGGAATGCCGGACCTATCAGCCTTGCCTAAAGGATTAGACGAACTTCCTCCGGGGCTAGAAGGATTTGATTTATCTAAACTCAAATTTCCAGGTAAGAAGTAGTAGCTATGTCTAGCGCTGAACCCGTATGGCAGGTGCGTGGAACGGGATTGCCAACGGGTGAACCAGTGGAGTTTTGGGTCAAAGACGGGCGTATCAGTTTTCAGTCGTTGCCTAATGCGCAAATTATGCAAGGTGGTTGGGTATTACCTGGGTTAGTTGATGCACACTGTCATGTGGGTATCGGGCCCCATGGTCCAACGGAACTCCATGAGGCCGTTGATCAAGCAATAGTGGAGCGAAATGTTGGTGCCTTGTTGCTTCGAGATGCGGGTTCACCCATTGATACCCGATCTCTAGACTCCCGCTCTGATCTGCCTAAAATCATCCGAGCCGGTCGTCATATTGCCTCCCCTAAGCGGTACATTCCGGGGCTAGCGGTTGATATTGAGGATGACTCTCAATTGCCGGAAGCTGTTGCGCAACAAGCTATCTTGGGTGACGGTTGGGTAAAATTAGTGGGGGATTGGATTGATCGATCTACCGGTGATCTGGCGCCACTTTGGAAAGAGGACATTCTTACCGAAGCTATTGCCGCAGCGCATGCCCACGGTGCTCGGGTCACTGCGCATGTCTTTGGGGAGGATGCACTACCTGGCTTAATTGCCGCCGGAATTGATTGTATAGAACATGGCACTGGCCTTACCGAGGAAACTATTTCAATGATGGTCGAGCATGAAACAGCTTTGGTGCCAACACTGATCAATATTGATAACTTTCCGTCCATTGCTGATTCAGCAAGTCGATACCCGGTATATGCCCGGCACATGCGAGAACTGTACGGGCGGGTGGCAAAAACAGTAGCCGCAGCCAATGATGCTGGAGTCAAAATTTATGCCGGCACCGACGCCGGCGGTTCGATAGCTCACGGACGCATAGCTGACGAAGTTGCTGCCCTGCATGGCATCGGAATGTCGCGGACGCAAGCGCTAGGTGCCGCATGCTGGGATGCGCGAAAATGGTTGGGCAGGCCTGGTCTGGTTGATGGTGCGCCTGCCGACCTCCTGATATATGACACAGATCCACGAAGAGGATCGGAAGTGCTTTCGGCGCCAACGATAGTAATGCTCCGCGGGAGCATTACTACGGATCGTCGACTTCCAGCATGATGCAAGACCCTAGGCAATCGGATCCGGTGGTCTACCCACAGAACAATAATTCGCAGACTAGCTCTCCTTGGCAGGGCATCCGACCAATGCGAAGTGTCGACGTAGTTTCCAGTGGCTACTCGGATAACTATTGGCGAGCTGAGCAGGCGGCGCGTGCTCGAACTACCCACCAAAAATGGGGATTGCCTGCTGCATCAGTAATCCTTATCGCCAATCTTGTGGGATTTATTTACGCCGTGAGCACACGTTCCCCAGAGCTATACGTACTAACGGTGATGTTCCCAACCACTCTTGCTGCAACTGTGGTACTCGTGCTTTCTCGGTTACGAGGCAACGGGCCAGTTGTTGATTTTGGACTGCCGACAACTATTCGGGTATTTCTATCCCAGATAGCCATTGGTCTTGCGTGTGGGTCGGTATCGGTTTTAGGGGGGTTACTTCTTGGCTTCCTGATAGCACCTTGGCAGGATTTTTCCTCCGCTGGTGAGAGCCCCATGAGTCAGGCTGAAGGGGTTTGGTGGGTTGTAATTGCGTTGTGGATGTGGTTCGGTGCCCCGTTGGGCGAGGAATTATTATTTCGCGGATTACTGTGGGGTGCGCTGGAAAAACGTGCCTTTTCTACCCCGGTGGTATGGCGTTGGTTAGGTAATCGCTGGGTGATCTTGGTGCTGACTTCCCTGCTTTTTGCCGCTTGGCATATGCAATGGTGGAGATTTCCAGTGCTGCTCTTTGGTGGGCTGGCTCTTGGAATGGCTCGTTTGCTCAGCGGGTCGATTTTTGCTTCATCGGTAGCTCACGCGGTAAATAATACTTTACCTGCTCTTATGGTGCTGTTTATGCCTGCAATGTTGGGTTGGTAGCCACCGTTTTCGTATTAGGAGATAAATCTGGCACAATGGTCAGCTGTTCGTCGTAACCGGTTACGTACCGCACGGCGGTCACAGGATTGAGGCAAAACCGAGTCCGCACATCCGAGCGGGCTGCTGAATTGCACGTGGCAAATACTTAAGGAGAACCACAGCTCATGGCTGTTAAAATCAAGCTCACCCGTCTCGGCAAAATCCGCAATGCTCAGTACCGCGTTGTTGTTGCAGACTCTCGCACCCGTCGTGATGGTCGTGCGATTGAGACTATCGGTAAGTACCACCCTAAAGAAGAGCCAAGCCTGATCGAAATCGACTCAGAGCGTGCACTGTACTGGTTGGGTGTTGGTGCACAGCCTACTGAGCCTGTTGAGGCTCTGCTAAAGATCACTGGCGATTGGCAGAAGCATAAGGGCTTGCCTGGTACCGAAGGAACTCTTCGGGTCAAGGAAGCTAAACCAACTAAACTTGAACTCTTTAATGCTGCACTTGCGCAGGCTGAAAATGAGCCAGTTGCCGAAGCAACCACGGCTAAAAAGAAAAAAACAGCCAAAGCCGAGGACACTGCCGATGCCGCAGCCGAAGAAACTGCAACTGAAGCTGCTGCGAAGGAATCTGCAGCTGATGAGGCTCCCGCAGCTGATGAGGCTTCTGACAAGTGAGTGCGGTTGTCACTGACGCCGTAGAACATTTGGTTCGCGGGATAGTTGCTAACCCTGAGGATGTCCGGGTCGATATGATCACTGGTCGTCGTGGACGCACAGTTGAAGTTCATGTGCATCCAGATGACCTCGGTAAAGTCATCGGGCGCGGTGGGCGTACTGCCACAGCTCTACGCACTTTGGTTACCAGCATTGGTGGTCGAGGTATTCGAGTTGACGTAGTCGACACAGATAACTAGTAATAAGCCTGTGGAACTTGTGGTAGGTCGAGTAGTTAAATCCCACGGCATCAAAGGTGAACTGGTTGTTGAGGTGCGAACTGATGAGCCAGATACCCGTTTTGCCGCGGGAGCGGTGCTACATGGCCGCAAGCCACGGGAATCAGTAACCAAGACCTTCACAGTAGAAGCTGCCCGGGAACATTCCGGGCGGCTTTTGCTGCGTTTGGTTGACATCGTTGACCGTACTGCTGCTGATGCCTTGCGTGGCACACTCTTTCTCGTCAATTCTGAAGATCTACCACCTTCTTCGGACCCCGATGAGTTCTATGACCATGAACTTGAGGGGCTAAAAGTGCAGCTAATTGATGGCACCCAAATAGGTATTGTTGCTGAGGTTTTACATTCTGCAGCAGGGGAATTGCTGTCTGTTACGCAGATTGCGCAGGGGCGGCCTGGGAGGGAAATTCTCATTCCCTTTGTCTCTGCCATTGTGACTTCAGTATCGTTGCAAAACGGGGTTATCGAAGTTGAGCCGCCTGAGGGCTTATTGGACCCGGAATAGTCTTATGCGCCTAGATGTTGTCACAATTTTTCCGGAATACCTTGAACCCATGCGAGCTGCCTTGCTGGGCAAAGCGATTGATAGGGGCCTTATTTCCGTTGGCGTACATGATCTTCGAGACTGGACTCACGATGTTCATAAGGCCGTAGATGACTCACCTTATGGTGGCGGGCCGGGAATGGTGATGAAACCCGCTATTTGGGGCAATGCCTTAGATGAGATCTGTACTGAAGAGACATTATTGGTGGTTCCAACTCCGGCTGGGGTGCCCTTTACACAACACACTGCACAGCGTTGGTCAGCCGAAAGGCATATAACTTTTGCCTGCGGCAGATATGAGGGCATTGACCAACGAGTCTTTGATGATGCGGCTCAGCGGATGCGTGTCGAAGAGGTTTCGCTTGGTGATTATGTGCTTATCGGTGGCGAGGCAGCGGTATTGGTGATGACCGAAGCGGTGGTTCGGCTGATACCGGGAGTATTAGGTAATGCACAATCTCATCAAGAAGATTCCTTTTCTGATGGTTTATTGGAAGGACCAAGCTATACCAGGCCAGTCCAATGGCGGGGTAGAGAAGTTCCGCAGGTGCTCTTATCTGGGGATCATGCCAAGATTTCCGCCTGGCGTCGGGCGCAAGCGTTGGATCGTACCAGGCAGCGACGCCCAGATTTGCTTGATGAAGCTGAGCTTAGCTCAACTGAACGTAAGTTGTTGGGACAGTAGTTTATGGTGGCTACAAGGAAAAGTAAGTGCGTTCTGAGGTAGTAATGCGGTCACAGCTACGCCTGGTTGAGCACCCGTGCATAGGCCAACGGTAGGGTGGCGCCTCGTGAAGACTGCACTAAGGTCGGTAGACCAACGGATCGCGCAAGAGCTCAATGTTCGTGAGGAACAAGTTCGGGCTGCGGTGGAATTGCTTGACGGGGGTTCGACTGTTCCCTTCATTGCTCGCTACCGCAAGGAAGTGACCGGAACCTTAGATGATGCCCAGCTTCGTCTCTTAGATGAACGCTTGCATTACCTCCGGGAATTGGATGAGCGCCGCAATGCGATTATCGAGTCGATTCGCAGTCAAGGCAAGCTTGAGGAAAATCTTGAGCGACAATTGATTGAAGCCGAGTCCAAGGCGCGTCTGGAAGATATTTATCTGCCATTTAAACCCCGGCGACGCACTAAGGCGCAGATTGCCCGTGAGTCGGGTTTGGAGCCGCTAGCTGATCTACTCTTTACTAGTCCAGATAACGACCCACAGGTGGCTGCAGCTGGGTATGTCAGTGCTGAGGTAGCCGATGTTGCAGCTGCCCTTGATGGGGCTCGAGCAATATTGATCGAGCGTTTTGCTGAGGATGCGGATCTGGTGGGGGAACTGCGTGAATTGATGTGGCAGACCGGCCGGGTCATTTCGCAAGCGCGTAAAGGTATTGACGTTGATGCTCCAGAATCTTCTAAATTTAAAGATTACTTTGATTTTGCCGAGCCATTTGTTCGGTTACCTTCGCATCGTGTGCTTGCACTTTTGCGTGGCGAAAAAGATGAAATTCTGACCTTAACCTTTGATCCGGCTCATGAGGAAACTAACGGTGTAGAACCCTCACCCTACGAGTTGCGTATTGCTGCCAAGTTTGGTGTAGCAGATAAGGGCCGAGCCGCCGATAAATGGCTAAGCGATACAGTGCGGTGGGCGTGGCGGACCAAGTTGCTGGTCACCATGGTTATTGATATTCGGACGCGGCTGCGGCAATCGGCAGAAAAAGACGCCGCCGATATTTTTGCTTCAAACCTGAAAGACCTGTTACTGGCTGCCCCTGCGGGAGCTCGGATAACGATGGGACTTGATCCCGGTTTCCGTACGGGGACCAAGGTTGCTGTCGTTGATGGCACCGGTAAAGTTCTTGATACTGCAACTATTTATCCACATCAGCCTCATAATAAATGGGAAGAATCCTTGGCGGTGCTGTCGGCACTTGCTCTCCGACATGCTGTCGACCTCATTGCTATCGGTAATGGCACAGCATCTAGGGAAACAGATACCCTTGCTGCTGAACTCATTTCCCGCGCTCAGCGGATGACAAAGATTGTTGTCTCTGAAGCCGGAGCCTCGGTGTACTCAGCTTCGGAGTATGCCTCCAAAGAATTGCCTGATCTTGATGTTTCTATTCGAGGTGCAGTATCCATCGCTCGTCGCTTACAAGACCCACTTGCGGAACTTGTAAAAATTGATCCAAAATCCATTGGTGTGGGCCAGTATCAGCATGATGTCTCTGAATCTTTACTCGCCCGTTCTCTGGATGCAGTCGTTGAAGACGCAGTAAATGCGGTAGGCGTAGATGTCAATACCGCTTCGGCGCCCTTACTCGCCCGAGTATCTGGTGTGAGCACCGCGCTGGCCGAAAGCATCGTGATGCACCGCGATGAAAATGGCCCCTTCCCTTCTCGTGCAGCTTTAAAGAATGTAGCCAGACTAGGGCCAAAGGCCTTTGAACAGTGCGCTGGTTTTATGCGTATTCCCAAGGGGGTAAACCCGCTTGATGCTTCCGCTGTGCATCCTGAGGCCTATCCGGTAGTGCGCCGAATTCTTTCCGCGGTGGACAAGGAAGGATGGCAAATCGGTGAACTTATTGGTAATTCGCGACTATTGAATACGCTTAAACCCACCGAATTTGTTGATGACATATTTGGTTTACCAACAGTCACGGACATTATTTCTGAACTGGATAAGCCAGGACGCGATCCGCGACCAGAATTTAAAACGGCCACTTTTGCTGCTGGTGTGGAGAAGATGTCTCACCTGAAACCGGGAATGGTACTAGAAGGGGTAGTGACTAACGTTGCCGCCTTTGGTGCATTTATTGATGTGGGCGTACACCAGGATGGGTTGGTGCACGTGTCCGCAATGGCAAATAAGTTTGTTTCTGATCCACGAGAGATTGTTAAGTCTGGTGATGTGGTCAAAGTTAAGGTGATGGAAGTTGATCTGGAGCGTAAACGTATTGGGTTGACGCTGCGACTTGATGATGAGCCGGGGGTGGATAAAAAGTCGGCGCCGGTCCGCGAAGAAGGGCGTTCAGCTCGGACCTCCCGTCCAACACGACTCACAACTAAGGCAGTGGATGCCGCCAAGAGTTCTGGCAGACCAAAACCAGCGCTGGCTGAGGCCTCTGCCGGGAAAAGTACAGTTAAGGCGACAAAGAGCGATAAGCCGACCAGTTCGAAACAGGGTGGAAAGCCGCAGCGCCAGCGATCTGAACGACCGGCAAACGGATCGATGGCAGATGCTTTACGGAGAGCAGGCTTTGGAAACTAGCACCTTAGACCCTGGCAATAGGGGTGAACCCTGGTATTTTCTTCGCCGATTTCACGTCTAGGCATGGTATCTGGCACAATTGACAGGTTGCCTGCGCTCCGTCGTTGGTGGCACAACACACTAGGAGTACGAACCGGTCGAGCGCCCACAGGGCTTGCCGCCAGGGTCCTCTGCTCACGCGAACACGCAAGGATGGAACACCTATGAATACACTGGATTTTCTCGACGAACAGTCACTTCGCTCTGATATCCCAGATTTCCGCCCCGGCGATACCCTAAACGTGCATGTGAAGGTTATTGAGGGTTCTAAAGAGCGTATCCAGGTATTCAAGGGAGCAGTCATTCGCCGTCAGGGCGGCGGGGTTCGTGAGACCTTCACTGTTCGCAAGGTTTCCTTTGGTGTTGGGGTAGAGCGCACTTTCCCTGTGCATTCCCCGAATATTGATCATATCGAGGTTGTTACCCGCG
>JBOFCS010000160.1:0-20142 GCA_051646185.1 Mycobacteriaceae bacterium
TCGACAAGTCACCACGGGTGAACAACAGCAACAACATCAGCCTTAAACTCCGCTGAAAACACTTTTTGAGTCATAACAACATCCTTCCACCATGAAGACAATCTTCACAGCTAAGGTGTCACCTCAACCTTCAGCAGTCTCGACAATCTTCACAGCTAAGGTGTCACCTCAACCTTCAGCAGTCCCATGAAAATAATAAGATACGGGTCAGATCAGATCACGGTGAGCTAGCAAATGTCAAGACGAAACCGTAAGGGGGAAATAAAACTCTTCACTGGCCAGTCCATACCGAGACGAGGTAGATAACAAAACAATAACAATTCTTCACACCCCTCATTAGCTCACCGACTCTACCAGCAACGTAACTACCAGAAGCTGAACCCTTTACGCACGAAAGCCAGCACACCTCCACCCTAAAAGCGTGCTACCACTTAAATTGCTTTCAAAGAAAGCCCCAAGAATTGGGGCCATAAAATTCGGGCTGGCTGCGTTACAAAACACAAACTGAGTTCACCTGCAAAATTGGGGTGGTTGTATTAAACGACTTAAGAGCGAGCGCCTAGTGCAGTGCCCACCCAGTCGTGCTACGTGGTTTTGCCACACTGGTTAAATCACGGTACCCGGATTCAGAGAACAAACGGAGGAATCATGGCCAGGGCGACAAAGGCAAGTGCATCAAAAGTAGCTATCGCAACTGATACGCACTCTTACGAGCAGCATATCGCCGACAGTCATGGTTTGATTCGAGTGCAGGGTGCTCGGGTGAATAACCTCAAGGATATCAGCGTTGAGATCCCTAAGCGACGCCTAACAGTGTTTACCGGGGTTTCCGGTTCCGGCAAGAGTTCTTTGGTATTTGGCACTATCGCTGCCGAATCTCAACGCATGATCAACGAGACCTACAGTTCCTTTGTTCAAGGGTTCATGCCCAACTTGGCACGTCCCGATGTTGATGTGATGGATGGGTTGACTACCGCGATTATCGTTGATCAACAACGGATGGGCTCAGACCCACGCTCTACGGTGGGCACTGCGACTGATGTAAATGCCATGCTGCGTATTCTTTTTAGTAGAATTGGTAAACCTTATATTGGTTCACCCCAAGCTTTTTCTTTTAATGTGGGCTCTATTTCTGGTGCTGGCGCCGTCACCATTGAGCGGGGTGGACGTCAGACCAAGGAGCGACGTAGTTTCAGCATTACCGGAGGTATGTGCTCTCGGTGTGAGGGGCGAGGGTCGGTCACGGATTTTGATTTATCAGCTCTTTATGATGACAGTAAGTCTTTAGCCGATGGGGCACTGACCATTCCCGGTTACAGTGTGGATGGCTGGTTTGGTCGAATCTTTAAGGGCTGCGGCTTCTTTGATCCAGATAAACCTATTTCAAAGTTTACAAAAAAGGAACTTGCTGATCTTCTTTATAAGGAACCCACAAAGATAAAAGTAGAGGGAATCAATCTCACCTATGAGGGGCTTATCCCGCGTATTCAGAAGTCATTTTTAGCTAAAGACAAAGAAGCTATGCAGCCGCATATCCGAGCTTTTGTGGATCGAGCTATCACTTTTACTCTTTGCCCGGATTGTGAAGGTACCCGGTTAACTGCTGCTGCCCGGTCATCAAAGATTAAAGGCATCAACATTGCTCAGGCCTGTTCCATGCAAATTAGTGATCTTGCGGTGTGGGTGCGAGGAATAAAAGAGCCAGCTATGGCACCGCTATTGGAAACATTAGGCATCACTTTGGATTCATTTGTCGAAATTGGTTTGGGCTATCTGAGTCTAGATCGTCCTTCGGGAACACTATCTGGAGGTGAAGCTCAGCGTACTAAGATGATTCGTCATTTAGGATCTTCACTCACTGATGTTACTTATGTTTTTGATGAGCCAACCACGGGCTTGCACCCGCATGATATTGCTAGGATGAATGATTTATTGATTCGATTGCGGGACAAAGGAAATACTGTCCTTGTTGTGGAACATAAACCGGAAACTATTGTCATTGCTGATCATATCGTCGATCTTGGACCTGGTGCCGGAACTGCCGGAGGCACGGTGTGCTTTGAAGGTACGGTAGCCGGATTACGTTCTAGCGATACAATTACTGGCCGGCATTTTGATGATAGAACAACTTTAAAAGACTTGGTACGCAAGTCTACTAGTGCTTTGAAAATTCGTGGTGCGAACATGCATAACCTGAAAAAAGTGAATGTTGATATTCCGCTTGGAGTGTTAGTGGTGGTTACCGGGGTAGCGGGGTCTGGTAAAAGTTCGTTAATTCACGGCTCGGTATCGAATCGCGATGAAGTAGTTGCGGTGGATCAGAGTGCCATTAAAGGCTCACGCCGCAGCAACCCAGCGACTTATACTGGTCTACTTGAACCTATTCGTAAGGCTTTTGCTAAGGCTAATGGGGTGAAACCGGCTCTGTTTAGTGCTAATTCAGAAGGTGCTTGCCCTGGTTGTAATGGTGCTGGCGTTATTTATACAGATCTAGCGATCATGGCTGGGGTAGCAACGGTCTGTGAAGAGTGTGAAGGTAAGCGGTTCCAAGCTGAAGTTTTGGAATACACCTTTGGCGCAAAAAACATTAGCGAAGTGTTGGGCATGTCTGTCGCTGAAGCCCGAGATTTTTTTTCCGAGGGTGAAGCAAAAATCCCTGTAGCGCATAAGGTTCTTGAGAGACTTGCTGATGTTGGTTTGGGTTATGTGAGCCTTGGGCAGCCACTCACCACACTTTCGGGTGGGGAACGGCAACGGCTTAAGCTAGCTACCCAAATGGCCGATAAAGGAAATATTTATGTTCTTGACGAGCCTACCACCGGACTGCACTTAGCTGATGTCGAGCAGTTATTGGGATTGCTTGATCGACTAGTAGATTCGGGCAAGTCGGTCATTGTCATCGAGCATCATCAGGCGGTGATGGCGCACGCCGACTGGATCATTGATCTTGGCCCCGGTGCCGGACATGATGGTGGAAAAGTAGTGTTTGAAGGCACCCCAACTGAATTAGTTGCGGCTCGTTCCACAGTTACGGGAGAGCACCTAGCGGCATATGTAGGTTAGTAATCTGCTGTGGGCTAGCGGCTGGCATGAAGGCCTTGAAGCTTGGTGATGTTCACAGCTCAGTCATGATGGGGTTTCCTGTGCTTCAAAGAAAAGCTATTCGCTATTGTCCACCTTTGTGGTTCGCAGTTCATGTCCTTTGGATGTCAGGCAGCGACCGGTTTTTAAGTCCCAGTCCCAACCGTGCAGGTTGCAGGTAAGAGTAGTTCCTTCCACGACACCAAATTTTGATAAATCTGCCTTGAGGTGTGGGCATCTGCGTTGAATTTCCCATCCTGACACAGTGATTGATGCACTATCGTCATGAGCTTCTGCGAACCAACCGTCGGCGTAAGCAATCCGTTCATCGGTGAGGCATTTGAAGAAGGTGTACAGGAACTCGTTATAGCCACCGACTCGCCAGGCCCGGAACCTTGTGGATAAGAAAATGGTATTTACCCAGTCCGGTTCGTCATCGCGTAACACGGTACGTACGAGTTCCGAGGCTATTTCAAAACCATAGCGGAATTTTTCATCGGTAAGGCTTTGTCGGACAATGCGTTGCGGAAAATCAAGGACGACTGTCTCTGAACCCTCAGCCCCTGCTGGGCCTAGTTGTAGGGCGACAGGGTAGCCAATGCCATCACAGATGAGATCGGATTGGGCCATAATTGGTTCAAACTTAGCTCGCAGTGGTTCTAGTAGCGGATCACCCGAAGCGGTTGCCCAGGAGGCTTTTTCAGCAGCAATAATGGGTGCTTGGCGTTGAGCAAATTCTTCAATATATTGCGCTTTGTTTGTGGTGAAAATCGCTTCCACATCTTTTTCGGGTAGTGGATGGGTCAGCGAACATAGTTCACTACCAAGGAAATCAGCAGTTGAACCAGGAATCATCAGCAGCCCTTTGTCATGTCCATGAGTACGCATCTGATCGAGAAAAACCATCTGATCAGGGAAAATATTGGCAGGATTTCCAGCATCGTCATTGAGGAAGCGAAGTTCTTCATCCAGGAAGGCCGGAGGACCGGCTGAAGGTACCACCCAGGCCGCATCTACCTGCGAAATGTATTCCCGACAGCGATCCATTCCGCGCTGCCGTTTTTGAGTACCAAAGGCATCTTTCGCGCGTTGTGGCATGTCGTACACCATGGGGTACCAGATGGCTCCCGAGTACTGCAACAGGTGAACATCAATTTTTCCGAACTCATCGGCCAGTACGTCAAGGTCGACTGGGCGAGCGTCATTCATATTAAAAATGGTGGTGTGGCCATCAGAAACAACCAGTCCAGAATCCCCGATAGGACCATCAGCCGGGGCACGCAAAGCGATGATCATGATATCCAGATCGCCCTTAGGTCCGCTGATCTGGTGTTTTATGGAATTTGTGGTGTCAAAGAACTTGTGAAAGCCCAGTTTTTCCAACTCACGTTTAAGATCCGGCACCGGAAAATCTGGTAGCAGCACGGTGGCATCTTTATTGACATGCGCGCTGAGGTTTTTAGGGTCGAAGTGATCTTTATGTAGATGGGAGATGTAGAGGTAGTCGCAATCGCCGAGGGCGTTCCAGTCAAGCTGGGTGTTATCGGGATAGGGAAACCAGGAGGCAAAGTAGGCAGGGTTCACCCAGGGATCACACAAAATTGACCCGGCAGTTGTTTCAATACGAAAGCCTGCATGCCCGATGCTGGTGACCTGCACAGTAAAACCTCCAGAACAAAGTTGGTTACTTGCTTAGCCTACTGGGTCACGCAAAGGGGAGGGGGACGGCCGAAGAGCTTGCCGCGAGCCTGCAAGAGTATAGAGTGGCCGTTGTGGAACTCGTATACGGAACAATAATCCGGACTGCTCTGGTGCTGTGGAAATTACAAGGTCTGAAAATGACCACGTCAGGCGAGGAAAACCTGCCCGTTGAAGGCGGTGCAGTGATCGCCATCAACCACACCGGATACATGGACTTTACCTATGCTGGGCTGCCGCTCTTTAAGGTGAATAAACACCGCAAGCTTCGCTATATGGCTAAAAAAGAGGTTTTCGATAACCCGGTTTCCGGGCCATTAATGCGGGCGTGTCAGCACATTGCTGTAGATCGCGGCAATGGAAATGCCTCCTACAACGAAGCCGTGGCTAAGCTGAAAAAAGGCGAGCTAGTGGCGGTTTATCCCGAGGCAACGATTAGCCGCAGTTTTGAAATCAAAGACCTCAAATCGGGTGCAGCGCGGATGGCTATTGAAGCCAATGTTCCGATCGTTCCGCATATTGTGTGGGGAGCGCAGCGAGTGTGGACCAAAGGGCATCCCAAAAATATGGTGCGCCCAGGGGTTCCCATTGTGATTTTGGTGGGAGAACCGATAGAGCCGACTCTGCCTGCTGCTGAACTTACAGCGCTACTGAGGTCTCGGATGCAAGAACTTCTGATCAAAGCCCAGGAACTTTATGGGGACCATCCCGCTGGTGAGTACTGGGTTCCTAAGCGCCTTGGTGGTGGAGCGCCATCATTGGAAGAGGCCACTGCACTTGATGAAAAAGAATTGGCTGAGCGTGCCGCCAAGCGCTTAGCAGAGTGAACAAGAGCGTGCCGCTAAGTGCTTGGTCCGGTACCAAGAGCGTGTGGTCACCGGCGCTTGTGGCTAGCGATGTTGATGGAACTTTGCTTGACAACAAAGAAAAAGTTACGGCAAGAACCCGTAAGGCCGTCCATGCAGTAGTTGCCGGTGGCGCCCATTTTGTGGTGGCCACAGGCAGGCCACCACGGTGGGTTCATCCAGTTGTTGAAGGACTGGGTGTTGCGCCGTTGTGTGTTTGTGCAAATGGTGCTGTTATCTACGACAGTGCCACCGATCGGGTGCTTCAGGTGCAAAATCTGGACCCATACCGGTTAGCAAAATTGGCGGAAATAGCGTTGCGGAGCATTCCGGGTGCCGGGCTTGCTGTGGAGCGGGTTGGGAAAAGTGCCCATGATGCGGCTACCCCACAGTTTGTGAGTTCGCCTGGCTACCAACATGCTTGGCTTAACCCTGACAATACTGAGGTATCTATTACTGAGGTTCTTGACCAACCGGCGGTGAAGTTGTTGATTCGACATCCGGGTGCGTGCAGTGCAGACATGGTTAAGGCCATTGCGACCGAAGTTGGCTTTTTGGCTGATATCACTTTTTCTACTAATAATGGCCTGATTGAATTATCTGCTCCGGGGATCACCAAGGCTTCGGGCTTGCAGGTCATAGTTGATCGACTAAATATCAGCCCTGCTTCGGTGCTAGCTTTTGGTGATATGCCCAACGATATTCCGATGCTTACCTGGGCTGGTCATGGAGTGGCGATGGGTAACGCACATCCTGAGGTCAAAGCGATTGCAGATGAAATCACCGAGACAAATTCGCAGGACGGAGTTGCCTCGGTGATTGAACGATTGCTTGTCTAGAGCAAAGATCTGAACGCGATATCTGCTACCACTGTTTGAATGGAATCCTCTGGAATAATGAAGGTTTCAGTAATTTCGACAGTCATAAGGCGAGCCCCTGCATATCCTGAATCGAGGAGGTAGCGGGTGGTGACGAGTTCGCCTTCTTCGCAAATTTCTAACTCACGAACCCCTTGGATGACCTTGTACTGCAGACCATTATTGAGGTCCTCAGACATCTGTGGTCCAGAGAATCCGGTTTGAAAGCCTAGCTCGGTTCGGGTGGCATCCGAAGTGAACCTAACTTGACTAGAATCATGACTAACGAGCGCTTCGATGTACGCGCGCGCCTGGGCCTGGCGAACTGATTCTGTTGGAATTGTATCGGCGTTTGCTTGAGCCCCGATTCCCCCGAGGAAGGGTATGAGGGCGACGGCAGTGGCTGCGGTTTTTAAGACCTGGGATCGAATGTGCATAAGTCATAGTAACCCTGCGGTCTGATTATTTAAGCTAAAAGAGAGTGTACGGTTCTTCTTCGGCCGGAATTGTGTGTGCTGATGATAGAGATTCTGCTTCAGGAAAGTTGTCCACAACTTTATCTTGAACTGCCCGGGCTGCTTCCCCAGCAAGAGTGTCCGCTAGTTCATTAAAATGATGACCAACATGTCCTCGTACCCAGCGAAACCTAACGGCACCAGGGCGATCGTTGATGGCAGCGTCAATGGCCTGAATGAGTTCGATATTTTTTACCGGGCTACCGCTGGCAGTTTTCCATCCTCGAGATTTCCAGCTGGGCAGCCACTCAGAGGCGCATTTAATTGCATACTGTGAATCAGATTCAATAAGCAGCGGTTGGTCACCGGGATGGGCAAGCACGGCTTCCAGCACAGCACGTAATTCCGCAATTTGATTGGTCCCGGAGGGGGCCCCACCGGTGCCGGTGGGGCCTTCACGGTTTACCCAGGCCCATCCAATGGCTCCCCCTGGATTGCGTAGGCAGGAACCGTCTGTACTGACAATGATCACTAGCCAAGGCTACGGTCACACACAGACATATTGTGTTTGTGTGGCAGTGTGTTTAGTGATTTAGTGCTAAATCGTTACCGGGGCGCGGTTGTTATAGAGAAACCTTGATCCGCGAGGGATTGTTCGTAGGTTTCTTTGTAGGCGTTAAGGACTTTTGTCACTATTGCGCTTACCTTGTCAAAAATGAGCGAGCCGTTTTCAAAGTCAGCACGCATACCTTCGGGAACGGGGTACTCATCGCTAATGGGCAGACCTAGTTCGCCATACTCAAATCCTAGCGATGCCCACATTTGTGAGATGGCGCCTAAAATGGTGTAGGCGCCTCGTTCAGGTGTCCAGTAGATAGCGCCATTTTGGAAGGTAGCAAATCTGGCATTGCCTTGAGCGGGACGTTCACCAGATGTTGCCTCGCCAAGGACTCCGGTAGGTCCGCCAAGTGCTAACCATTTCTGAGCAATAGCTCCAGGGTCAAGCAGGGTCAGTAAGTCGCCAACAGTCATCGGTGTGGTTGCTGAATTTGGGCTAGCTGTGACGCTTAAGGGGTTTACTGTCACGCTTGGACCAGGTAATCCGGCCGCAGTTTTTGCGGCAATGTCTCTGATGTGGCCCAGATATTGGTAGCCAGTGTCGCCAGGGCAAGCGGTATTGCCTACATCGCGGTGGCCGAAGATCATCGGAAGATTAATGGTTCCACCTTCCGAGATAAACGTGTATTCAGTTCCCTCCGAAATCATTTCGGTAGTACCTTGCGGGTCAAGCCCGGCAATCTTTAATCGCCAGCCGAGGAATGAGCCAAGAGAATTAAGCTGCTCTGTGCTGGGTGCTTCATCGGTATAGTCACCCATCATGGCAACCCCAATAGTGTTTTCATTAAATCCGCCGGTATGCGCGCCTTGAACTGGTTTGTCGAGTCCACCGGCGCGTCCTTCAAAGATTTGACCGTATTTGTCCACAAGGGCGTTGTAGCCAATATCGCACCATCCTAGGGTTTGGGCGTGGTAGGCGTAGATCGCTCGAACTATTTCCGCTGATTCTTCTTTGGAGTAGTTGTTGCTACCGGCGGTGTGGTGGACCACAGCACCGCCAAGTGAGTCATCAATAACAGGGTCTGAGCAGCGTATGGATTCGTCAGCGCCCCACTGGGTCCGGCTAATGATCTTTGGCATGTTTACTTGGGAGTTTGGTGCTGCGGCTGCCATCGGAACTTGACTGGCCAGCTCATCTAGTTTTGCATCTGTGGTGCTTGAACCTGGGTTGATAAGGACAGCATTAACGGTGTCCGCAGATGTTTGGTTAAGTGGCGTTTCTTGTTTGACTGGTTGGTACCCGAGATTGGGCTTTGGTATTGGTGGCACAGTAAAAGCTGAGGATGATGGAGCCGAAGTGAGCGTTGTACGGTCATCGGCTGAATCAGGTGAGCCGGTGAGCGTGCCGTCGGTAGTGTTGGGATTGCTGTTGGAGGTTGACGTCGGTTGGTTCTCTGGCAGTTGCGCATCAGCCATGGCAATCTGAACTGCAGTGGTTTTTCCTACATAGATCGGGTCGGTGCCTTGTTTTCCGGAAGCGGGTGCTGCATCTGATTTACCAGTATCAAGGGGTTGGGCAGAGAACCATGGTCCCCAACTTCCGTCAGCTTGTTTAGCGCGAACTTTTGCCACGGTGGAAGATAAGCCGTCCCAGGTCAGCGCAAGCAAGCTAAAAGGCTCTGCCTGGGTAATTTCCTTCACCGCAGCTCGTGCTGGGGTATCAGTAGATTCTGCTGGTGCCGGGGTTGCCAGGGAGCTTGCTGCAGTTCCGGTGCTAGTGACCGGAGGAAGCTGGATAGGGGGTAAAGCTAGAGGTGGCAGTGTTATTGGAGGCAGTGTGATACCAAACTGTTCTAACCCGGCTTCAACAGCGTTGAGAATGATAGTTGGCAGATCTGCAAGCGGTATTTCGCTCATGGAGGTTGGGATGACTACCGGGGTTTCGTTTTTTGCCGAGTCAACTTCGGGGGACCTAAAAGGTGAGCTGGAGGCGACAAACACTGCGAGGGGACTTGCAACTGCCAAAGCGGCGACGGCACTGAGTGCAATCGAAGGCTTGGGACGGCGATTAGGCAAGGTAACTCCTCAAGGGTAAGGCAACATCAGCATGCTCAAATAACGATGACGCCAAGAATGCTCAGCTACTTTTGTTATCCGATTCTTCAAAGCGCAATCCTCCGCAAAATATGCAGCAAAGTCCACGTCTTAGCCGGCGTTTCGCGTAACTGGTGATGCTGATGTTACTAATGTGACGAAAAAGTGAGGAATTTCTTCAGTAAATCACTCAAGGTACCTACGTCTGAGGTTTTCTCAGGGGGTTGTACGAGGGATTGTTCGATATTTGCGAAGACGCGCGCCGAGAGCTGTTCGGGAACCTTGGGCAGAGTTCAAGTACCCTGACAGACCGTGACCGTTCAACAGAGCAGCAGCCCACAATTAAGCGCAAAGTATGACCTCATCGTGGTTGGTTCGGGGTTTTTTGGGCTCACGGTAGCTGAACGTGCTGCCACCCAGTTAGGTAAGCGAGTACTGGTTGTTGAGCGAAGGCATCACCTTGGCGGTAATGCCTACTCTGAGGCAGAGCCGGAAACCGGTATCGAAATCCACAAGTACGGTGCCCATCTATTTCACACGTCAAATCAGAAAGTCTGGGATTATGTGAATCTTTTTACAAAGTTCACCAACTACCAGCATCGAGTTTTTGCACTGCATAAAGGGCAGGCCTATCAGTTCCCTATGGGATTAGGTTTGGTATCGCAGTTTTTCGGTCGGTATTTCACCCCCGATGAAGCTCGGGCATTGATTGCTGAACAGGCAGCGGAAATTAACTCTGAGGACGCTTCGAACCTTGAGGAGAAAGCCATCTCCTTGATTGGTCGGCCACTGTACGAGGCTTTTGTTAAGGACTACACTGCCAAGCAATGGCAAACGGACCCCAAAGAGCTACCAGCTGGAAATATCACTCGGCTTCCGGTGCGCTACACCTTCGATAATCGGTACTTCAATGATACTTATGAAGGTTTACCAGTAGCTGGTTACACTGCTTGGTTGGAAAATATGGCTGCTGATGAGCGCATCGAGGTTGTGCTGAACACTGATTGGTTTGACGTTAAAGATCAATTAGGTGCAGAAAATCCAGATGTGCCAGTGGTCTATACCGGACCTATTGATGCTTACTTTGACTATGCTGAGGGCGAGCTTGGTTGGCGCACATTAGATTTTGAAACAGAGGTACTGGCCACTGGAGATTTCCAGGGAACTCCAGTAATGAACTACAACGATGCGGAGTATCCGTTCACCCGTATCCATGAGTTCCGTCATTTCCACCCAGAACGGGACTATCCCACCGATAAGACAGTGATTATGCGGGAGTATTCGCGATTCGCCGAAAGCGGTGATGAGCCGTATTACCCCATCAATACCGCCGAGGATCGCGATAAGCTCAAAGCTTATCGCGATCGTGCGAAAGCAGAGATGGCCGCCGCTAAGGTGCTTTTTGGTGGCCGTTTAGGCACTTATCAGTACCTTGATATGCATATGGCAATCGCGAGTGCCTTGACTCTATTTGAAAATACACTTGCCCCGCATTTACGTGACGGCAGTCCGCTCAGTGGGGATGTTTTGTGACAAAAACTGGAAAGTCATTATTGCAGAGGGTTATTCTTCCTCGCTCAGGCGAGCCGCTCGATGTTCGTACGTTGTATATCGAAGAAGCGGTCACGAATGCTCGTCGTTCACATTCAATTTCACGTACTTCATTGGCAATTGCAGCTGAATCTGAGGTTTCCTTTGCCACCTACTTCAATGCGTTTCCGGCTAGCTACTGGCGGCGCTGGAGCACTCTGAAAACGGTTGTTTTGCGGGTTGAATTATCCGGCCATGCGCGGGTAGATCTCTACCGTTCCAAGGCAACTGGGGCACGTATTTCGATAACAGGGCGTGAGGTAACAGGTAGCACTGCAGAATTTGAGGTTGAACTAGCCCCTTTTGAAGATGGCGGGTGGATATGGTTTGACATCACTACGGACAGTGAAGTGGAACTTATTTCTGCCGGGTGGTACGCCTCCGTGGAGGCTCCCGGTGAAGCTAATGTGGCAGTGGGAATCCCAACCTTTAACCGCCCTACTGATTGTGTCAAAGCCTTAGCAGCACTCACTGAAGATGCGCTAGTTGATGAGGTCATCAAAGCGGTGATTATCCCAGATCAAGGTACCCGCAAAGTAGTTGATGAGCCAGGATTTGCCGAAGCAGCAGCTAAACTTGAGGGGCGTTTGGTTATTCATAACCAAGGTAATTTGGGTGGCTCGGGTGGATATTCACGAATTATGCTTGAGGCATTAAAAACCACTGATTGCCAGCAGATCTTGTTTATGGATGATGATATAGAGATTGAACCAGATTCAATTTTGCGTGCGCTGGCCATGAATAGGTTTGCAAAAACCCCTACGCTTATTGGTGGGCAAATGCTCAACTTACAAGAGCGAAGCCACCTGCATACCATGGGCGAGGTTATTAATCGATCTAATTTCATGTGGTCTTCCGCGCCGAATGTTGAATATGATCATGACTTTTCGCAGTTTTCACTCCGTGATCCGGTCAATTCAAAGTTATTGCACCGCCGGATAGATGTTGAATTCAATGGGTGGTGGATGTGCATGATCCCACGCATTGTAGCTGAGGAAATTGGCCAGCCGCTTCCGCTGTTTATTAAATGGGACGATGCCGAATACGGACTACGAGCCGCAGCTCATGGTTACCCAACGATCACCATGCCCGGCGCAGCCATTTGGCATATGGCGTGGAGCGATAAAGACGATGCTATTGACTGGCAAGCGTACTTCCACCTGCGCAATCGACTAGTGGTGGCAGCGCTGTATATGGACGGTAGTGGCAGGGGCTTATTTCGTAGTTCACTCAAAGCAACTCTCAAGCACCTATTGTGCCTGGAGTATTCCACTGTTGCTATTCAAAATCAGGCAATTATGGACTTTCTGGCAGGACCAGAGCATATTGTGAAGTTACTTGAACCCGCGCTTGGGCAAGTGCGAAAAATGCGGGAGGACTACCCTGATGCTGTGGTGCTGTCGTCATCAACGGAGCTTGCCCGTGCTACCGGAGCTGAGGTGGGTGCAGTAGGTGAGCCGGGGAATCCGCTGGCAAAGCTGACACGGCTAGTTAAGGGAGTGCTGCATAATTTTCAGAAGGTAAATTCACACCACCACCAGGCCCCACAATTAAATGTACCCACTCAAGATGCGCGGTGGTTCTTATTGTCACAGGTAGATGGAGTTACTGTAACTACTGCTGATGGCCGTGGGGTGGTGTACCGAAAGCGAGACCCGAAGGTGGCAGTGCAGTTGCTAGGTGAATCTTTACGGTTACATCAACAGTTGGCGAGTCGATTTGCCGACCAGAAACAGGCCTATCGTGCGGCTCTACCTATGCTCACCAGTAGAGAAAGGTGGGACGATGTCTTCAAAAAGTATCAGTGAGGTTGCGATACTCGCTAGCGTGCAGGCAGCTTTGGTGAACAAGCCGGGTGCCATTGCAGTTGCCCGTGGGCTATCCCATTTTGGGGAGCACTCATTAGGATGGATAGCATTGGCGGGGGTCGGGGCTGCTATGGACCCCAACCGCCGCCGCCAATGGTTAGCTGCGGGAGTGGGTGCCTTTGGTGCCCATGCTGCTTCAGTAGTGGTCAAAAGGATTGTCCGCCGTCCACGACCGCATGATGAGTCGATCACAATAAATGTCTCAACACCCAGTAAGTTGAGTTTCCCTTCTTCGCATGCAACAAGCACAACAGCAGCGGCCATTCTATTAGGTAGGCTTACCGGACTGCCTCTTCCCGCCGTCTTTATTCCTCCGATGATGTTGTCCCGCTTACTCCTTGGGGTCCATTATCCAACAGATGTATTAGCCGGCGCCGCTGTCGGTGCCACTGCTGCTGCCATGATGATCCAAGCGGAACATAGGATCGCCTGGTTAAGAGGAGAAAAATGAGCGAAGAACCGACTACTGTTACTGGCCCGCCAAAGACCTTTGTTGGTGGAGTTGTTAAGGCGATTAGGCCTCGTCAATGGGTGAAAAATGGTCTGGTACTCGCTGCCCCATTGGCCGCTTTGGGAAAAGACGCACAGTTTGAGTACGGGGCCTTAGCGTTATCTATGGTGGTTGCTTTTATTGCATTCTGCTTAGCGGCCTCCAGTATTTACCTTGTTAACGATGCACGTGATGTTGAGGCTGACCGCGCCCATCCCACTAAGCGACACCGACCGATTGCTGCCGGGGTAGTTTCGGTTAATCTTGCGTATTCGCTTGCGGTGATTTTATTTATTGGTGCCATAGCCATTTCATTCTTAGCAAATTGGCATCTTGCAGTAGTCATCGCGATTTATCTTGCTGTTCAGTTGGCATACTGCTTCGGGCTTAAACACCAAGCAGTTCTTGATATTTGCATTGTTTCTTCAGGATTTTTGCTCAGAGCTATAGCTGGTGGGGCAGCAGCGGAGATTGTACTATCCCAGTGGTTCTTATTGGTGATGGCTTTTGGATCGTTGTTTATGGCCGCAGGGAAACGCTACGCAGAGTTGCAGTTGGCTGAGAAAACTGGGGCAAAGATCCGGAAATCCTTGGAGAATTACACCGCTACGTACTTGCGTTTTGTATGGACATTATCAGCAACTGCAGTGGTTCTTTGTTATGGATTATGGGCTTTTGAACAAGACCGAATACGTACTTCATTTTGGTTTGCAGTTTCTATGGTTCCTTTTACGATCGCCATTTTGCGCTATGCCGTTGATGTTGATGGTGGGGAAGCTGGGGAGCCTGAAGAAATTGCACTAGGTGACCGGGTGCTTCAGTTCCTTGCTGTTGCCTGGATTATTTCCATTGGTGTCGCCGCCTATGTCGCCTGAAAAAGCCCAGGCTGATGTAGATCAGCCAGTATTCAATCCAATCTCCAAGGCAGTGGTGTGGATTGGCTTTTTTATCACCTTACTCTGGTTTGGATGGGGGGCCTGGCAGCGCAGGTGGATTGCTGATGATGGTTTGATTGTTTTACGTACAGTGCGAAACCTGTTGGCGGGCAACGGTCCTGTGTTCAACGCGGGTGAACGAGTGGAGGCAAATACCAGTACGGTATGGACATACCTCATTTATGCTGTTGCTTGGGTTAGTCATGCGAGGCTTGAATACATTGTTTTATTTCTTTCTTTAGTATTTAGTCTTGGCGGAATTGCCTTGCTCATGCGGGGTTCGGCTCGTCTTTACGGAGAGAAGGCTTCAGGAACTCTACTACTTCCTGCCGGAGTTCTTGTCTATATTGCACTTCCGCCGGCTAGGGATTTCGCTACTTCTGGGCTAGAGAGCAGCCTAGTTATCGGTTGGCTGGGATTGCTCTGGTGGATGCTGATCCGCTGGTCTCAGTTAGATAGTGATTCGCAGCTTCGATATTCCGCTCGATCGGTGTTACCGGTTGCCTTTCTCGCTGGATTAAGTGTGTTAGTCCGACCCGAGTTAGCGCTTATCGGTGTTGCGGCTTTGGCAATGTTGGTGTTATCTCCGATTAGTTGGCTACTAAGGTTGGTGTTGGTGCTGGTAGCGGGAACCGTTCCTGTGGGGTACCAAATTTGGCGGATGGGTTACTACGCCCTGCCGGTGCCGAATACTGCGATTGCAAAAGATGCTTCAGGCTCAAAGTGGAGTCAGGGTTGGATTTACCTCACTAACTTTGTTCAACCGTACGCACTCTGGTTTCCGATAGTTTTGCTAGCGGTATTTTCTGTGCTCTTACTTGTGATAGATTCGAGAATTACGCATCGCCGCTTCAAATTGAGTGATGCTGAGTTCCCAAGTGGTCTAAAAAATCATTTATTGTGCCTTAGCCATTGGCTGCAAAGCCCCACTGCTGTAGTAGTTTTTATGGTTACAAGCGGGGTACTGCAAGGCATGTATTGGTTACGCCAAGGTGGCGATTTTATGCATGGAAGAGTGCTACTAACACCTCTGTTTTGCATCATTGCCCCGGTTGCAGTGCTACCGGTACGCATACCTGAAACATTTCGGCTAACAGAGTTTTCGCGTGCTGGGTTTGCTTTTGCACCAATCTTACTGTGGGGTGGGGTGGTTGCTTGGGCTATTATCGCAGCTAATTCTCATGGCATGAATAAGCCAACTACCGTGAGTTATAGCGGAATTGTGGATGAGCGTCAGTATTATGCAACCAATACCGGGCATTCGCACCCGATTCTTGCCGAAGATTACTTAGATTACCCACGAATGCGGCCAATGCTTGCCGCGATAGCGGCTACTCCCGAGGGCGGGCTGGTGTTGCCTGCTGTTTCGTATACATACTGGGATGTTATTCGTCCCTATGATCCTATTAAGCCAGAAGGTAATGGGCACACAGTATTTTTCTTAAATCTTGGTATGACAAGCATGAATGTTGGTCTTGATGTGCGGGTAGTTGATCAAATGGGGTTAGCGTATCCACTGGCTTCGCATACCGAACGGCTAAAAGATGCCCGAATAGGCCATGATAAAAACCTTTATCCTGATTGGGTAGTAGCTGATAGTCCAGTTATCCCAATTAAGCCTTGGTTGCCTTGGTATATGGACGAGGATTGGGTCACTGAAGCGAGAACTGCTTTAACTTGTCCACAGACAAAGGAATTGATCGAATCGTATACCTCGGATCTTACTTTTGCCCGGTTCAAGCAAAATTTCAAAAAAGCTTTAGCCTTTAGTCAGTACCGGATAGATCGGGTCCCCAAGTATGAGATTGAACGCTGTGGTCTTATTCCTCCGGTTCTGAAAAACCCAGATTAAGCGCTGCTACTGTGAGCCGTAAAGAGCCCAGCGCTGCTCAATTTTGGCTATTCTCCAGTAAGAGATTGCAGCAATCCATACCAGCGCAAATAGCCCTACAATAGCAAAACCAATACTGTCCAAACTGATATCAGCAATCCAATTGCTAACCGGATCATTAAGATTGAGCTTTTCATGTAAAACCGACACCAATTCCACGGTACCGATTACCAATGCTACAGCGACAGAGAGGCCAGTAATTGTGAGATTGTAGTAAACTTTTCTAACCGGATTTGAAAACGCCCAGTGGTAGGCAAAGTTCATAAAAGTACCATCTAAGGTGTCAAATAAGCTCATCCCAGCGGCGAAGAGCAAAGGCAGCACCATAATGGCATACCATGGTAAGCCTGATGCAGCGCCTGAACCCGCTAGTACAAGCAGGGTTACTTCACTGGCTGTATCGAAGCCGAGTCCAAATAATAGTCCGATGGGAAACATCTGCCAGGGCTTAGTAATTGATCGTGTTAGCGGACCAAGGATTCGACTGAGAAAGCCTCTAGTGTTCAGCGCCTCTTCAAGAGTAGCTTCGTCAGCAGTTCCTTGTTTCATCCGCCGGAATACTCGAATTATTGCTATGAGTGCTATCAGATTTAAGATGGCGATCAGATAGAGGAATAAACCTGATACCGAGGTGCCAATAAGCCCTAAAATTTGATGGGTACCGGTGCCGTCGTCGATGAGTATTGACGCTAATTTTGCTCCAATAATAATAAGAGTGGCAAGAATGACTACGATGGCTGAATGCCCTAGCGCAAACCAAAATCCGACGGAAATAGGACGTTGACCATCAGCCATAAGCTTGCGCGTGGTGTTGTCGATGGCGGCAATATGGTCGGCATCAAATGCATGGCGAACCCCTAACGTATATGCAGTAACACCAAGGCCGATGCCCAGAACTTGGGCTCCCACTTGGTAGTGCGCGGGTACTACGGCAACAATTAAGGTCCCCCATGCAACTATATGCATAATGAGTATAATTACAAGTAAAAAGGCTGTGCGCCAAGTATCTTCGCGCCGCCAAGAGAATGACACCATTTTTACTGGCGGTACTTGAGTAGAACTATTGCCAGTTATGGGTACGCGCATGCGAACCCCCTTTCCTGCACCTCGAGGACGGGTAGTGCTTTTGCCGCGGCCGGTCTCCTGGCTCACGAAGTGGCAGTTCTTGATGAACGCCTAGATTTTGCCGCACCTTCCCAGGCCTGTTTAGTCCAGTGGCGATATAAATATCAGCAAAATCACTTCGATTACAGTGGCGAGGGCCGCGCTGGCATTTAACCAGCTTCCCGAGAGCCACGGCAGGTTCAATCTATCCCATAAAATTACTGATGGGCAATCTGGATCTAACTTGGTTCAACACGAGCTAAGTAATAATCCCCACCAGCTGTCAGCGCAGTCTGAATTTGTTCCTCGGAAAGTCTGCTGTGTGCCTCGAGTGTGATATGTGAATTTCCGTTCGGGACAAGTTCTATTGAGACTGCTGAAACTCCCTCAAGCTCCAGAAGTTCTTCAGTGACTGTTGCTACGCAACTGTGGCAATGCAGGCCAGAGGCCTGAATCATCATTTGGGTCATTGCTTTCTCCCGTAGTGAGCTGTAGTACTAAACTAGCACCCTTTACTTCTCACCACTAGGGAAATAGGCTTGTCAGGAAAACCAAAGAATCTTCTTGGGATTGAGCCATTACTTGGCCATGTCCTCCTGGGTAAGTATAAAAAGTTATTTCCGTCCCATGCGTTAAAAGATCGGCGGCAAGGGTCGCGGCAATGGGTAGTGGCGTGGTGAGATCGGTTATTCCAGCGGCAATGCGGATTGGTGTGGAGTAGCCAGAGGTGGGGATAGTTTGCATTGCTGTAATGGCATTTACTAGTTCTGGGGTGTTTAGTGAGGTGCTGAACATATCGCCTAACGCTATTTCGGAAGTCGCTTTATCTAGCTCATCAACACATAAATTTTGCGCAAGATCGACTGTCTCGCGGCCTATTTCGGTGAGGTAGTGGTTGATATCAATATGTGGATAGGAGGCTTCCAAACCTGCCAAGAGCAAAGAAATGTAGGAGACAGCGCCTTCAATGGGTATTGCAGGTAGCCAGGGTCCTGCTAATGGGGCGGCGGTGGACCAGTAAGCGCTTGCCCCAGTGGCCACTGCACCAAGAAAGTTGAGTTCAGGGGCATAATGAGGGGCAACCTGAGCAGTAAACAATGCTGCTTGACCGCCCTGAGAGTGTCCAATAACGGCCCAGTTTGCCGAGAGGGTTGGTACTGATTTTCTAGCTGCCCGAACAATATCAACTACCGAAAAACCGGTTATCGGCCCATTTCCATAGGGATGTATGCCCTCAGTTCCCAAGCCGACATAATCACTGGCAACTACGGCGTAGCCGTTATCGAGCCAGAATCGTAGATAGGAAAAGTCTCGTTCAGGATAGGCAGGGCCAGTCACCGAGGGTGCACAAGAATCAGCTACCCCCACTGTTCCGTGTGCCCAGGATAAAACTGGCCAACCGCCAGGCGGAGGGGAACCTTCAGGAAGAAACACACTTCCTGTGGACGTCGCGAATTGTCCATCAACACCAGTTGTTACATAACTGATCCGCAGTGCCATTGAAGTTCCAGGAATAGTTGCTACCGCTTTTGCGGAGGAAACATCAAGTAGTTGACCAGGTAAAGCATTGGTAGGTAAGAACGTAACCAAAGAAACCGATGGAATCTCACTGGAAACAACAGTAGGTTCTGCTGCTGATGGACCGATGTTGACGGTTAGAGCAACGAAGCAAGTGCACAGTAAATTTTTCCCTAAGGACGCTCCAAAACCCTTGGAAATCATAAGAACTCCTTCGATACTTGTTCAAGCAGTACCATCAGTTATTAGCCATTAGAGGTTGGCAAAATGGCATTGTCAGCAAGGCAGACGGATTTTATGACACCTTTATACCAAGTCATGGGGTAATCGGTAGCTGTTTGAACTGCGGCTATGGGGTCAGGAAGAAAACCACTGATTCCGCCACTAAGGGTATCAAGAATGGTTGTGATGATGGACCAGGTTGTACTAGGCACTAACCAAGCGACCTCGGTAGCGATAATGACAAGATCAATAAAATTGAGGAAACTCATTTCAGAAAGCGCAATATTATCAGTGGCATGTCCACCTATGGTGCTGGCGCCAATTCCAAACAAGTAGGTGATAAGAGGGTCATCCAGTAATCCAATGAGTCCGCCAATATCACCGGATTGCTGTGGTTGTGCTAATAGTGTTGGGACGCGGGTATTAGCCAACTGGGTTTGAAGGATTTCTACCTGTTGATTAAATCCAAAAAGCTGGTCTTGAGCAATATTAGGCTGCAGATAATCGGCAGTGCGGTTTACCGCTTGACGTAAGGGCATATCACTAACAGCTGGGCAAGTGGGGCTGGCAATGTTTATTCCTGCTGCAATATCTTTAACTTGGGTGGGAATAATATCTGGATAAACATCCGGAATTAGGCCCAAAGTCTCTGTTGTCTGGTCACCTGAGGTAGCTACACAACTGGTGCTGAGTGCTTTCTGTATTGCTTTAGCTGCAGCGGTAAGTATTCGTGGGGTGTAGCTTAAAACCGCGCCAAATATTGTTCCTACAAAGTAGGCAGATGGCATAGCGTTACCAATGATTTTGGCGGGGATGCTGAAGATGTAGAGGCCAAGGATTGCGGTTTCGATGGCTTGGTTGAGGGTGAGGTTTTGGAGGCGGAGGCCGCTGGTGTGTTCGCCGCGTCGGATTTCTAGGAGGGTGCTGACGATGTAG
>JBOFCS010000224.1:0-11150 GCA_051646185.1 Mycobacteriaceae bacterium
ATTTTTGATGCACTTTCCCCCTCATCTTTCCATTCATGCGTAAGCAATTTCATCACAGTGTCATCGGCACTATAGTTATCTAAGCCATTACCACTGAGAATCTGCAAAGATGCATCAGTATTTCTGGAACTGATATCCAACAAAGTTTCAGCAGCACGATCATAGCTGAAGGCATCGACATCATAGCTAGCTAAACTAGGACGATATTCAGCTACATCGGTGCTCGCTAAAAGAGCGGCAGTTCGGGTTACATCAGTAGAAAATTCTTGTCCACCAATGTATCCAGGGTTCGCTTCGCCGAGTAGTTGCGAAAATCTCACTTGATGTGCGTACGTGTCATTAGCAGCAAGCTGGGGGTCTTTCACAAGCTCTTGAATATCCTGAGGGAGCTGGTTCATCCCACCCCGCATACCTGAGGCAGTGGTGACATCTTCATTGGAAAGTACAAGAAGATTATTGGCAAGGGCATCACGGGCGCCAGCAGCTGTAGTAGACCCGGCGTGTTCTTGAGCGCGTAGCTCTTCAGACAGTCGGAAGAGACCATCCTTTCCGGCGGAATCGTAAAACTGATGAAGGTAGTCCAGTTGAGACTGGGGCAAAGTGACCTCTTGGCCCAAAGCTAAAGCTTCGAGTTGATCGGAAGTGAGATGAAGCTCCGACAGCCGGGTAGTAATGACAGACAAATCTGCTTGGGAGGGCAAACCGTTACGCAAAAGTTGCCCATCACGGGTGCCGTGAGCGCCGTCAATACTGCTATCAAGGGTGCCTTCGGCGGTGAGTGCACCCCCGCCAGCAGCGTCGATCAGCGCCGCAGCAAGGTCACTATCAATATCGGAAGCTTCGGCGATCAGCAACATCAGCCGGTGCTCCAAATCTGCTCGGGAGGTTTCCCGGCCGGCTAAGTGTGCAGCCAGGTCGCTCTTATTGTCACTGGTAAAACCATCCGGTGTGGCCGTGACTTTCCCATTCGGGGCAATAACAAAACCGTGGTCAGAAGCAAAGTATTGTTCCCCAACCAGGTTGCTTTTCACCCGGCTAAGCCGTAGCTCAGCATCCTGAATGGAACGTCTAGCCTGAGCAATGGACTGGGTGTGAGCGTAAAGATCTGAGCGGGTTTTCTTAATGCTGGCACGAGCAGCATCAGCGGCAGGGCCCTGCCAGAAATCAAGTTTCTCGTGACGTTGCAGCTCATAGTCGAGTTCTTCCCAACTGCGGGTCAGATCAGTACAAGCATCAATGGTGGCGTCCATATCACCGGGTTGCCACTGCTCAATCTCAGGAATTGTCACCATTTCAGACTTCCCCCATCAGCAGTAGGCGCAGGCTGAGCTGCCGGAAAGTCCAGCAATGCGGTAGCGCTATAGAGGTGGTGAACATTGGCAGCTTCCACCGCATCGTAGTCAGCAGCGTTCTGGTTCAGAGTGTTTACCGTGGCGCTTACTGAGTTAGTTAATGCGGTGGTTCTGTCTTGCCAGGTATGTAAAAGTGCGGCCGCAGCCGCATGAGATTGACCGATAAAAGCCCGTGGAGCTGCACCAAAGGTGGTGTCAGCCCGAGCCGCCCGGTGTTGTATATCTTCCAGCGCAGTCGACAGTGCCCCGGAGGTTCTGCGTAGCTCGCTGGTATCAACATGTAGGTGCTCGTTGCCCATAGTTTTGTTCCCCTGCCTTATAAATTGACCTGTTTTTAATGTTAGACGTTGAAAACCCCCGTTTGGTTCCATAAAAACCAAATTTTTTTTATTCAGGGTTGTGGGTGCTGTTCTTCCAGGTGATCAATGGTGAGCAGATCATCGCGAACGCACTGTTCTTGGTAGGCTAGACGACCGACACGATGGGCAATCACTGGGGCGGTGATCAGGGTAAAGAGCCCGGTAAGCATCAGCATGCCAACATCGGCGTTACCCCGAATCCGAATGCTTGCACCTAATAAAACAAGTAACAACCCCAAAACCTGAGGTTTGGTTGCTGCATGCATACGCGAAAGAGTGTCGGGAAAGCGGACAATCCCTAAGGCTGCGGTAAAAGCAAGTACAGCGCCAAGGAGCACAAATATTGCGGCAGTGGTGTCGAGGATCGCCGTCATCGGGTTCTCCTGAAACTAGCGGTGTTGTTATGGTCACGCACGCGGAACCGGGCAACACTAATGGAACCTACAAACCCAATCAGCGACAACGCAACAATAGACGGAACGATAGTAGAATCAAGGCTAAAAGCTGCATAAGTCCCTAAGGCACAAAGAGTTACCGCAACTATGGTATCCATAGCCACAAGACGATCGAGAGTACTTGGACCAGAAAGCATTCGGTACATCGTTAAGGAAGCCGCACCGATTAATAACACACCCGCGGTCACCCAAATGACAATCATGACTGTTCCCTCCCCAGCTGAGTTTCCTGATGAATTTTATGTTTAGGATGTGGTCGCCATTCGGTATCACGTTCGAAGGAAGCAATAAAAAGTCGCTCAATTTCACTTACCTGGCTATAAAACCGTTGTACCGAACGAGCTGAACCCACATCAAGCACATGAACATAAATCAACCGTCGAGCTTGATCGATTTCCAATACCACGCCGCCAGGGATCAGGTTAAGGGCTTCTACCGCCAAAGACAGTACCAAATCTGATTTAATTGCCAAAGATGCTCGTAGTACGGCACTTAAAGGTGCAGGACCTGGCCTTAACGCAATCCAGGCCACTTGTGCACTGGAAAGAATGAGATAGTAGTTCACTCGTACGATCAGTAGTGCTAGGGAGAAAAGATGAACCCGCCCTTCCACTGGGACCCGGGGTAATGGAAGAAAAATCATAATCACAAGGCCAACAGTCATACCCGTAACAATATTTGCAGTAGTTACTGTCCCCCATAAAAAGACCCAGACAAAAGTTAACCAACCCAAGACCCATATTCGAAGAGCTAGTGTGCGTGGATTTTGAGGAATCATTTGGTACTCCGAGTTCCTATAACTGCATCAATATAAATTGATCTATCTTCTAAATCTGCTGCAGCACGGCCACTAATACCGCTAATCTGCCCGGCAAAAACACTCAGCAGCAGACCTACCGAAAGTAACACGACTGTAGGTAACAGCATCCCCAAGGGCATCCGACCTACATCTTTTCGATCAACAAAGGCAATATCTTCAGAATTACCAGTAAGAGCTGAAGGAGAGGAATCTGCTAGCTCTCCTTCAGGGGCGTCAGATCTTTGTCGCCAAAAAGCTTTTGACCAAACTTGGGCAATAACATAAAGCGTAAGGAGGCTGGTGAGGGTACCTGCTCCAACAAGCGCCCAAGGTAAAATTCCGCCATGTGCTACCCCCGCTTGTAACAGAGATACCTTGCCTATGAATCCGGAAAAAGGTGGTATTCCTGCTAGATTTAAAGCAGGGATAAGAAAAATTATGGCAAGAACGGGGCTTGCCGAAGCTAGGCCACCTAGCCTAAGCAGGTTAGAAGACCCTGCTTGGCGTTCGATGAGACCAACAACAAGAAAGAGTGTGGTCTGCACCAGAATATGGTGTGCTACATAAAAAATTGCACCTGATAAACCAGCTTCAGTAGCTAGTGCAACCCCAAAAATCATATACCCAATATGACTAACCAGGGTGAAGGAGAGAATACGCTTGATATCACTTTGTGCTATCGCACCTAAAATGCCAATGAGCATCGTGAGTAGGCCAGCCGTAAGCAACACATTGTTCATACCGCCATTGGGAAAAAGTAATGAATGAGTCCGAATTATTGCGTAGACACCAACTTTGGTCAGTAATCCAGCAAAAACGGCAGTAACTGGTGCTGGTGCGGTGGGATAAGAGTCTGGTAGCCAGGCGGAAAGCGGGAAGACCGCCGCTTTAATTCCGAAGGCAACAAGAAAAACAGCAAAGAGAGCGGTCCGGGTGCCAGAGGGAATATCATCAAGTCGGATAGCTAGTTGGGCGAGGTTTAGGGTCCCGGTTGCTGCATAAGCAAAGGCAATGCCAGTCAGAAAAATAAGGGAAGACAGCACTGAAACCATCACATAAGAGACCCCCGCACGAACTCGATCGGCGCTAGCACCAAGAGTCAGTAGGACAAAGCTAGCTGCAAGTAAAACTTCAAACCCGACGTATAAGTTAAAAAGGTCACCCGCTAAAAAGGCATTACAGACCCCAGCGGTGAGCGCTAGATATGTTGGTAGAAAAATTGATACCGGTTGTTGACCATCACCGTCTCTGATGCCTTGACTGATAGCGTAAAGCATCACGGTAAGTAGGACAATAGCCGAAACCAGCAGCATTAGCGCTGAAAGCCTGTCTACCACAAGGGTTATTCCCACTGGTCCAAATCCTGACCACTGAGTCCCCCAGCTGCCAACGGCAAGGACAAAGATTCCATCACGGTCTACTAGAATAAGCAGTAGAGCACAAACAGCGACGACTGCAGTGAGGGCAAATACGGTGATTGCCAATTGTAAACGTGGTTGTCTGCCTGCGACCAATGTCATTGCCGCAGCGAGTAACGGAACTAACACTGGTAGTGGTGTTAACGTTTCAGTGAGGTTGGCTGAAAGTATCATAACGATTCCTCGGAATCCCAATCCTCAAAATCATCAGAGTCTTCAGAATTGTTGTCATCATCTTCTGGAGCTGGATCGGAAGAACGTTGGAATACTCGGGTATCTTCGGCATCATCATCAATACGGTCAGCGGTATTAATGATAAATGAGCGATAGGCAAGGGCAAGAACAAAAGCAGCGATACCCATAGTAATGACAATTGCAGTCAGAATCATCCCTTGCGCTAAGGGATCTGATATCCCTGTTCGTCCCTGAGCGGTATGGCCAACTATAGGTGGATTTTCTGGGGCACCACCTATAGTCAAAATAAGCAGATTGATGGCATTACCCATCAACAATACTCCTAGCAGCATTTTAGTAAGACTACGTTCAAGTAGAAGGTACACCCCAGAAGAAATTAAAATCCCTACTACTAAAAGCAATCCAAGATTTGCAGTCACGGTTTGGTTACCTCCGTATCGAGGTCGAGGCGAGCTCCTAAGCTGCGAAGAATGTCAAGGATTACCCCAATGACAATGAGGTACACCCCTAGATCAAAAAATAGCGAAGTAACAATTTTAAAGCTTCCAATAAGAGGAAGGGTAAAAGCGTAAGTGGCGGAAGATAAAACAGGTACCCCAAGAAATATCGACGTGATAGCTGTTCCGGCTGATAGGGTGAGCCCAACACCCAGTATTTTGCCAGCATCAAGTGGCAGCGTTTCGCCAAGCTCATATCGACCACCGGCGAGATACCTAAGAACTAAAGCAAGTCCAGCGGTAAGGCCACCGGCAAACCCCCCACCGGGGGCGTTGTGCCCGGCGAAAAAGAAGTACACCGATAGCACCATAATGGTGGGGAAGACAAGCCTAGTTGTGGTTTCCAAAATTAAAGAGCGGTGTTGAGGATCACGTAGTTCGCTTCCTCTTAGCCAGGTTACGTCACTGTGGCTAAAGTGTTTTGGGGTTGGACTTGAATCTTCATGGGTGATAACCATGTGATCATTTGCAGTAGGTTCGAGTGCATCCGACACTCTTGGTGCACTGCCAAATCGGCGGGTGCGAAAGACCAGTGAGGCAACCCCGGTCGCGGCCACAAGTAGCACTGAAATTTCCCCCAGTGTGTCCCAGGCGCGGATATCAACGAGCAATGCATTGACAATGTTGGAAGCATTCGCCTGCTGAGTGGCAGCGTCGGGAAGCAATAACGAAATCGGCTGAGCAGTACGAGCATTAATGGCGTAGATGGCAAGTATGGTAATGGAAAATCCTACTAGTGTCGCTAAAATTGCTCGACCAAAACGAAACCCAGTGGCATGTCGGTCCTCAGTTTCAGGAGGAAACTTACGTAACACTAAAACAAAAATTACCAAAGTTAAGGTTTCCACTAAAAATTGCGTTAAGGCTAAGTCCGGAGCCCCATAGAGAGCAAAAATTAGCCCACATCCGTAACCGGCCGAACCCACAAGAAGTACACTCGCCAGACGATTACGCATTACTGTAGTAGCTATCGCTGCTGAAATCATTAGCATTCCGATGACCGGCTCTAACGGTGAATCCCACAGGTGCACATCGATTTTTGGGTGCTGACCAGCTATAAGAGCGATAATGGGGGTAAATATTAATGTCGCCAATATGGTGGCCTGAGTCAATGGGAGCGAGCCGCGCTGGGTCAGTGATGTAGTGCGAAGTGCCACCATGTTAAGTCGCCGTAATAGTAGGTCGTAATGACGATCGGCGCTGCCAAGTAGTGGTTGGGAGAAGCGAATCCGAATCATTTTCTTTCGTTGAAAAAATACTAGTACTCCTACTGACATAACAAATATGGTCAGTATTAATGGCAATCCCAAACCATGCCATAACTTAAGGTGATAGGAAGAGTTAGGTGGGCCAAAACTTTGGGGATATATTGCAAGCAGCTGATCACATAGCGGTGCGCCAAGCCCTAAACCTAGCCCGGATAAGGCAAGGAGCAAAGGAGGAAATATAAAGGCCAGGCTAGGCCTACTCATTTTCTGCACTCGTTTGCTCGGTCTAGTGAAACCTTTGGAAGCAAAGGCTCCAAAGAAAAAGCGTAAGCTGTAGGCCACTGTGAGAATTGATCCTAAAACCATGCCAATAAGAGTCAGAAAACCAAAGACAGGGTGAAAAACAGTTGTATTGCTGATGGTGTCAAAGGCTGCTTCTTTACCAATAAAACCAAATAGCGGAGGCAGGCCAGCCATGCTTGCACTGGCCAAGGCGGCAGCACCGGCGAGTAAGGGTGCTCGTTTGGCTAGGCCCGCAAGTTTACGAATATCACGGGTTCCAGTGGAATGATCGATGACCCCAACAACCATAAAGAGTGTTGCTTTAAAAAAGGCATGAGCGACCATCATGGTCAGTCCGGCGAGCATGACCTCAGCACTTCCGGTACCAACTAAGACAAGCAGAAAACCAAGTTGGCTTACTGTGCCAAACGCAAGAATAAGTTTAAGATCGTGTTCGCGGTTTGCTCGCCATCCGGCGAGAATCATTGATGTCAAACCTAAGCAGATCACGGTGGGACGCCAGAAAGGGATATCTGCAAAACCTGGGGCAAGTCGGGCAACCAAAAAAATACCCGCCTTCACCATGGCAGCAGCATGAAGATAAGCGCTCACCGGTGTTGGTGCAGCCATAGCTCCAGGAAGCCAAAAGTGTAGGGGAACAATAGCGGATTTGCTCAATGCTCCAATGAGTATGAGCGCTATAGCAATTGATGTTGATATGCCTGTAGGTGGATGCGACAGGAGTTCGGACAGTAAATAGCTGCCACCGTTGCTGCCTAAAAGTATTATTCCTACCAGCATGAAAAGACCGCCAGCAGTGGTGACTAAGAGGGCCTGATTAGCTGATCTGCGGCTAGCTGCACGTTCTGCATAGTGGCCAACAAGCAGGAACGATAATACGGTGGTCAATTCCCAAAATGTGTACAGCAAAAGCATATTGTCACTGACAATAAGTCCAAACATTGCTCCGGCAAAGGCCACCAAGTACGCGGCGAAGGCACCGAGTCGAGGTTCCTGATTACTGAAATAACTGGCACAGTAGACCAGAATGGTTGTGCCAATTCCTAAAACAAGAATCGATAAAATCGCACTAAGTGAATCAAAACGTAAGTTGATGTTCATGGACAATAAAGGGATCCACGACAGGTCAACTGTTGACACCGATCTGTCATCGCTAGGCCAGTGGGTAGCTACCCAGATGAGCGAGCCAAGAGGCGCCAGGGCTAGGGGATAGAACGCTCGCCTGCCCATGACTGACACAGCAAGGGGTGCGACTACAGCGGCGACAGCATGTGCAAGCAATATCGTGAGCAAATCCACTCCGTCGGTCAGGCTCGATCTTAAATTAAAGATCGAAGTCGGGCGGGGTGTCGGGTAAACCAAATTTGTGCGCGGACACAAGCTGAGTTACCAACTACTGCCATCTTAGCGGGTAGTAAGTAAGACTTAATATTTTCAGGTTGCAATTAATGGAAATATCGCCGTATTTGATGGTGACTCGACGAGTAATGAAACGAGAAAGAAGGCAGGCGTTGTGAGGCTTAACGTTATAAGCTAGCGGCAGTCATAAGATTAACCTGGGAGAAGTATGGGACTGGTTACCACACCTGATGACATCGCTGCGTTGTCACTTCGGCGGATGCCCACTCAGGCCCGAAGCTTAGAAAAAGTTTCTCGGTTGCTGACCGCAGCAGACAAAATCCTTGCTGCCGAAGGTTTGGAAGCATTAACGACAAGCCGGGTCGCTTTGGAAGCTGGGATGTCAGTAGGGGCGTTATATCAGTACCTTCCAGACCGGGAAGCGATTATTGAGGCGCTGGCCAGTCGATACTTACGTGAGCTTGAATCAGTGATGGACTTTTATATTGACGAGTCAGATACCATAAAATGGGAGGATCCAGCAGGTGTTCTAGTCCAAGCATTTGCTGGTATTTACCGAGAACATGCTGGCTTGCGTGCCCTTTGGTTTGCCCGGGATATCTCAGAAACAATCAGAGATAATGATCGAAAACATCAGCGGGTGATGGCTGAAAGCCTCGGCCAAGTATTAGCGAAACAAACCGGAATTGAGCTTACCGAAGAAATCTCATTAAAGTATTATGTAGCTTTCCTTGCTGCGGATTGTATTATGCAAGAAGCCTTTCGGATTTCTCCGGCAGGAGACCCCTTGCTGTTGGCAAATCTTGAAGAACTTATGAGAGCTTTCTTACAAGGAATAATTTAATAACATTGCTAGCAAGCATTTTGTATGTTTCGTTGCTCACATAAGTATCGGTCTCACGTTACCTAGCCACGTGGTCGCCGAAGGCCAAGTCTGGCAACTGATCGACGATTGCTGGGTGCGCGTCGAATTGCACGGCGTTCAGCTCGGCGTTCGGAAGGTTTATAGTCCCATATTTCTGGCCGAGCCGCGATCCATCGTTGACTATGAATAGCAAAAGGTATATGCAAGAGGTACACGGCTACCAGCACTATCATCAGGATATACGGGAAAGTAACTAGTGCGGCGGCGGCCAATGCTACAAGCACAAGTAACGCTGCTGCCATTCGAGGTGGCACCGATAATGACTTAAATGCCATGGTAGGAATCCGGCTGACGATTAATGCAGAAGTAAAAATCATCCAACCACAAACAAGATAAAATGAATTCCACCAACCATTGTGGCCTACTTGAAGGAGCGCGGCAATAGGGGTGAGTGCAATTAAAGCACCGGCTGGAGCTGGAACCCCAACAAAAAAGTCTTTTGTATAAGCAGGAAGACTGGCATCGTCAAGCAGGGTGTTGAATCGAGCCAAGCGCAGCACAATACTGACTGCGTATAGCAGTGCAATAATCCATCCGCCGTTACTGCCTTCCAGCATAGAGACATAAAGAACAATCGCTGGTGCCACCCCAAAATTAATGGCATCAGCCAAAGAATCAAGTTCTGCGCCCATTGCGCTTGTGGCATCAAGCATTCGGGCAATGCGTCCATCAAGGCCATCAAGAACCGCTGCTGCGCCAATCATTGCAACTGCAGTATTTAGCCGACCATCTAAGGAAAACTTTATAGCGGACAAACCAACGCACATGGCGAGTACCGTGACAGCGCTGGGGAGCAGACGCACCCCAGCGCTTGGCTTAAGTTTTGCTCTTGCACTGTTCATGGTAGTTGCGCTAGCACTGTTTCGGCGCCTACTGTGCGCTGGCCAATATTTACTAAAGGTGTTGTTCCACTAGGGAAATAGGTGTCCACACGGGAGCCGAAACGGATCAGGCCGTAGGTATCACCAATAGTAAGGGTATCCCCGACTTTAGCCTGGCAGAGTATTCTTCTAGCAATAAGTCCAGCGATTTGAACCACCACAATATCGTGTCCATCAGCAGTGTTAATGAGCATGCTATTGCGTTCATTCTCTGCACTAGCTTCGGGTAGATCAGCTGAAAGGAACTTGCCGGGTTTATGAACGACTGCCTGTACTGTTCCTGCGACAGGCACGCGCTGCACATGAACGTCTAAGACCGAGAGAAAGATACTCACTCGGGGCACCGGCTCAGTACCTAAGTTCAATTCGGCAGGTGGCACTGCAAAATCAACCAGAGCAACCTCACCATCGGCAGGAGCAACAACAACCCCAGCCCGGTTGGGCGGAACACGGTGGGGGTGCCGGAAGAAAGCCGCACAAGCAGCCGCTGTAAATAATCCGAACCTTCGAAGCCAGGGGCGTTTGTGACCCAGTGCTGCCAGGGCCAGCGGACCAAAAACGAAAGGTAAACCAGCTGGATGAAGCGGGGGAACGGTGGACTTAACGAGGTCTGCAAGATGTGCAAAGCCGGTTTTTGCTTCTACACCTGCGGGGACTGGACGACGGGCCACGGATTCCTCAGTACTTTCTCTAGTGATGACTTATTGGTGAGCGCTACTCATTCTGGCATTATTCATTCGCGCCCGGGTGTGGTGTGGGATTTAACTTTGTAAATCCCACACGGTAATGCTGCTTCCTTGATCAAGATGGGTGATCTTTTCCTCGATTTCCAGCAGACAATTTGCTGAAGCCATCCAACGGAGAAAATGGGAAGCAGGCGGACCGATAGTGTGCACTATCCTGGTTTGGGTATCGAGAACCCCACGGCGGTACTGGCGTTTCCCTGAGGGTGAGGTAATACTTTCCCCTAATGTAGCGGTGAGTTGTTGACGTTGCGGTTTGTTGAAACCCATCGCAGAACGAAGAGCTGGACGTACGAATACCTCAAAGGACACTTGCGCGCTTACCGGGTTTCCCGGCAGGGTCACTATGGGCACTCCAGCGTAAACACCAGCCCCTTGTGGCATGCCAGGTTGCATGGCAACTTTGGTGAAATTAACACCAGTGCCACTAAGAGAGTCTTTCACCACTTCATAAGCTCCAGCGCTGACCCCTCCTGAGGTAATGATGAGATCGGTATCGGTATCGGTGCTGTGCTCAGCCAATGTGCTGAGGAATTGGTCAACGTCATCTGGGGTGAATTTGATGTGTCGGGCTATCGCACCTGCTTCGTGAACTGCTGTGGCAAGCATAATGCCATTGGATTCGTAAATTTGGCCAAATTTTAGGTCGTTTCCAG
>JBOFCS010000027.1:0-5978 GCA_051646185.1 Mycobacteriaceae bacterium
CAATGGAAAACGCTGGACCGTAGTGTTGATGCAATGCTTTTGGCCATGCAGCAGTAAGATCTTGGCTGCCAATCATTTCGGCGGCCAAGCGACCTGTTTCCAGCCCATAGTCAATACCTTCACCGTTAAGTGGGTTGACGCATCCTGCCGCATCCCCAATCAGCATCCAGTTAGGTCCGGCAACATGGGAAACTGCTCCACCCATAGGCAGTAGCGCTGAAGAGAACTCCCGAGCCTCACCTTCCCATGACCAGTCACTGCGCCGCTGAGCGGTATAGGTGTCCAGCAGTGGACGCAATGCGCCGGAAGCGGGGCGCCGAGCTGTGGCAAGAGTGCCAACCCCGATATTGACTTCGCCGTGGCCAAGAGGAAAAACCCAGCCGTAGCCAGACATAAGATCACCAGCAGCATTGCGGAGTTCAAGATCGGAGGTAATCCACTCCTCATCGCTTCGGGGTGAGCGAAGGTATGCACGTGCGGCAACCCCATAGACGGTATCGCGGTGCCATTGTCGTCCCAGTATTTTGCCAACAGGTGAGCGCACTCCATCTGCAACGATCACAGTTTTTCCTGAAATAGCTACTTCCCTAGCGGCAATCTTTACAGTTAATGAATCAATAAATCCCATTGAGTTATGCTGCACACCAATAACTTTTGCATTTTCCAGCATGCCAGCGCCACAGTTAAGAGCGACCAAGCGAAGGTGATTGTCTAGCTCAGTGCGCCGAACTGCGCTACCAAATTTTGGTAGCGATTTACTCGGCCAAGCAAGGTCTTGATGCTGACCAAAACCCGATAAACGTAACCCCCGATTAATGATATGTCCGTGGGTCCAAGCCTTAAGTCCCAATAACTCCAATTCAGCCATTGCTCGGGGGGTTAAACCATCGCCGCAGGTTTTGTCTCGTGGGAAGATGGCTGAGTCAATGAGCAACACATCATGGCCGGCGCTGGCCGCCCAGGCAGCTGCCGCAGAGCCAGCCGGACCGGCCCCGACGACAATAACCTCGGCGCTTGTTGGTACGTGAGCTGGCACAAGGGTGGTTGACTCTGATGGCACAACCCCAGTATGTTCTCCCGATTTGACCACTGCGATAGCGGACCGGCTACGGTGAGGGTTACAGGGCCCGGACTAGGCCACATGATCCGCTGAGAATGAGGGACGGGTAGTTCGATCGTGAACACTTTAAAAGCTGGGACGCCTTCGGCGGGTGATTCTTCGGTTGTCGCTGGTGTTGATCTTGGTTCGTTGGAATTTGCCGCAGTAATTCGGCAATCCCTTGCTGAGGTAGAGGGCCTACTTGTTGATGAATTATCGGCAGGTGAAGAGTTTCTTTCTGAACTTGCCTTGCATCTAACAAAAGCTGGTGGCAAACGATTCCGTCCCCTTTTCACCCTACTTTCCGGGCATCTTGGTCCACATCCAGCAAACCCTGAAGTAATTACCGCAGCAGCTGTTGTTGAGCTGGTGCACTTGGCTACGCTCTATCACGATGATGTGATGGATGAGGCCGCAGTGCGCAGAGGTGCCCCCAGTGCAAACTCTCGCTGGGGTAATAGTGTTGCCATTCTGGCCGGCGACTACCTCTTCGCTCATGCCTCCAGGCTGGTATCCACCCTCGGTCCAGATGCGGTCCGGATGATTGCCGACACCTTTGCCGAACTTGTCACCGGACAAATGCGTGAGACCGTAGGGGTGAAAGCCACCCAAGACCCGATCGAGCACTATCTGAAAGTCGTCCAGGAAAAAACCGGCTCGTTGATCGCCGCCAGTGGCAGATTCGGTGGCATCACTTCTGGAGCTGATGCCGAACAGGTCGAACGCCTTTACCGCTTAGGGGATGTGATTGGTACTGCCTTCCAAATCTCAGACGACATCATTGATATTTCTTCGGCCTCGGCAGAATCTGGTAAAACTCCAGGAACGGATCTGCGTGAGGGAGTGCATACCCTGCCGGTGCTTTATGCGCTGAATGAGTCTGGTTCGGAAGCTGATCGATTGCGGGAGCTACTTACCGGGCCGATCACTGAGGATGCCCTGGTTGAAGAAGCGTTAGCACTTTTAGGTCGGTCCGAAGGAATGGCCAAAGCCAAGACAGTGCTTGCTGAATACGCTCACAAAGCTCAGCTCGAATTGGATCAACTGCCAGACCTTCCGGCTAGGACAGCCTTGCAGACTTTAGTGGCCTACACAATTGAGCGAACTGGCTAACTGCGCGAAGAGGCGGGAACCTGAATGCGGGTGCTTTTCGTTAATTGAGTAGTACCGCGTAGAAGGTGAGAAAGGAAGCCTCAGTTGTCTCAGATGCACAGCCACGCTAACGGGCTAAAGACAGCATTGCTCCTAGGTGGCATGTCTGCGCTCATTGTCTTTGTTGGTGCGCTTTTTCAGAGCAGTACTATTCTGATATTAGCGGTACTGCTTGCCGTTGGCGTGAATGGTTATGCGTATTTCAATAGCGATAAACTGGCATTGCGGGCCATGCATGCCCAACCAGTCACCGAGTTGCAACAACCGGCGATGTACCGCATTGTTCGGGAACTCGCGACCACTGCGCGCCAACCCATGCCTAGGCTTTACGTCAGCCCTACCGATGCGCCCAACGCCTTTGCTACTGGTCGTAATCCCCGCAATGCTGCGGTATGTTGCACCGCTGGAATCCTCAACCTTCTTGATGAGCGAGAACTTAGGGCAGTATTGGGACACGAACTTTCGCATGTGTATAACCGAGATATTCTCATTTCCTCTGTGGCTGGGGCTATGGCTGCAGTGGTTTCCGGACTAGCTAACTTTGCAATGTTCGCCGGAATGTTCGGTGGCAATAGCGAAAATCGCCCCAATCCTTTTGCTTTACTACTAGTTTCATTGCTTGGGCCGATTGCCGCTGGGGTAGTTAAAATGGCAGTATCGCGATCCAGGGAGTACCAAGCGGATCAGTCCTCAGCAGAGCTCACTGGTGATCCGCTAGGGTTGGCTTCAGCTCTGCGTAAACTTCACTATGGGGTACAGGCAGCTCCATTGCCACCTGAACCGCAACTTGCCAATCAATCCCATCTGATGATTGCCAACCCTTTTCGAGCCGGAGATAAAATTGGTTCACTATTTTCCACGCACCCGCCGATGGAAGATCGGATTGCCCGGCTCGAGAATATGGCTGGCCGAAGGCTACCTTAACTAAAACCCGCTGCCATAAATTTCATGGCCGGGGGCTTCGGCCATCAACCCTCGGTAGGCTTGTTCGACAGTAGATCCATGATTAACCACGGCGTCAACCTCGCGTGCTATCGGCATCTCAATTCCCATGCTGGCAGCCAATTTCATGATAACCGAAGCGGACTTCACCCCCTCGGCGACTTGGTTCATATTAGCTAAAATTTCTTGCATTGATTTGCCTCTGCCAATTTCCTCACCCACATGCCTATTTCGACTGTTAGGGCTAGTGCAGGTAACAATAAGATCACCAAGGCCAGCTAAGCCTGAAAATGTATCACGTTCTCCGCCAAGGGCTTCTCCGAGATTGGACATCTCACGAAGTGCTCGGGAAATCACCATGGCTCGAGTATTTTCACCAATTCCGATGCCATATCCCATGCCCACTGCTATAGCAAAAATATTTTTTAGAGCACCCGCCATTTCTACACCAACTACATCGGAAGTGTTGTACACCCGAAATCTTGAGGTACGAAATAGTTCTCCAAGTTGCGCGGCTAAATGCTGGTCAGGCATGGCGATAACGGCTGCCGCTGCATAGCCTCTGGCGAGTTCTTTGGCGATATTTGGCCCGGCGAGAATACCGGCTGGATGTCCTGGAAGTACTTCAGTAACAATCTCACTCATTCTTTTATGGGTGCCCTGCTCAAGCCCTTTAACAAGTGAAACTATGGGTATCCACGGTCGCACCATAGGAGCCATGGTGGTTAGCGCATCGCGGAATCCGTGTGAGGGAACCCCCATAATTACCACATCTGCTCGCTCTACTGCAGAGGCCAGATCGCTGGTCGCCCGTAAATGTGGGCATAGTTCTATGCCCGGTAGGTAACGACTATTGATATGGGTGTCATTAACTTCCTGTGCAACCTCAGGAGAGCGAGCCCATAGGGTCGTGGGGTTGCTGCGGCAAACGATAGACGCAACAGTGGTGCCCCATGAGCCAGCTCCTACAACAACAACCTGAGGATCACGTCGGTTCATAACAGTGATCTATATCACACAGGGGAGTTTTGTGATGGCACTGCCCGCCTTAAAACTAATTCAGCGATAGTTCACAAACTGCAAGGCAATGCCAAAATCTGAACTTTTAAGTAACGCAATAACTTCTTGTAAGTCGTCACGTTTTTTACTTGAGACCCGAAGTTCTTCGCCCTGAATTTGCGCTTTGACACCCTTAGGGCCTTCGTCTCGTATTTTTTTAGAAATTTTCTTTGCATTTTCGGTTGAGATACCCTGAACAAGTTTACCGCTGAGTTTGTAAACTTTTCCAGACGCAGCTGGCTCGCCAGCCTCAAAGGATTTGAGTGAAATATCACGACGGATGAGTTTTTCTTTAAAAACATCTAAGGCAGCCAGTAATCGCTCTTCGGTTTCTGAAGTTAATAATATGGATTCAGTTTCGCCGCTGCCGGACCATTCAATGGTGGAATTGGTATTTCGAAAATCAAACCGGGTGGCTAATTCTTTGGCGGCCTGACCTAGTGCATTGTCAACCTCCTGCCGGTCAACCTTGCTTACTACGTCAAAAGACGAATCCGCCATCGTGTGCTCCTTAACGTTTGATGAACCACTAACAGTTCTTACACCGTTTTGTCTTGCTTCAGCCTCACTGACCTTACCGGTTTAGCGCATTCTCAGAGTTAAGCACCAGCGGATTTGTGCAATCGGGGCCTGTGCGTTGTATCCTCGCTTACGCACTAGGCAGATTGCCCGAGCGGCCAATGGGAGCGGACTGTAAATCCGTCGGCTTACGCCTACGTAGGTTCGAATCCTACATCTGCCACAGCGGTGGAAAGCTCGGTAGCGATAATCATCGCTACCGAGCTTTCCACTTTTTGTTCGAATATTGTATTTTGGCGCGCAGAGCAGAGTTGGGAAGATCTTTATTTTCCCAGATGAAAGCGGGTGTTGAAATTTCCAGATGCAACCGGTTTGGTGCTCAGCCAGCTCGGTGTGTAACCTCTTGAAGGCTTCAATGCACTAAACGCAACCGGTGAATGGTCAATGATGAAAGTAATCAGTGACCAGGTATCGTTGAGTGCAGGCGGGCACGCCCCCTTAGCTCAGTCGGTAGAGCGTTTCCATGGTAAGGAAAAGGTCAACGGTTCGATTCCGTTAGGGGGCTCGCTGGACGGTAGCAGCTCCGTGAGGAGTTAGCCCGGGCTGGGCGGTGTAGCTCAGTCGGTAGAGCAAACGACTCATAATCGTTGTGTCGCCGGTTCAAGTCCGGCCATCGCTACGCACAAGACATGGGTTTCGGACGGAAGTTCGGAACCACCAAGTACCACTCGAAAGAAGGCGTCACCCGTGGCCTCGACAGACGTTCGCCCCAAGATAACTTTGGCCTGCGAGGTGTGCAAGCACCGCAACTACATCACTAAGAAGAACCGGCGTAACGACCCGGATCGCTTGGAGATCAAAAAGTTCTGCCCAAATTGTGGCACTCACGAAGCGCATCGAGAGTCACGCTAATTCACTAGCACTTACCGGGGTCGCCAAGCGATCCCGGTTTTTGCCGTGCGATCGGCTAGGATAACCTCTTACGGTTTCGGAACATGAGAGTAGGTTCTCTACATGACAAATCCCGCCGACAAGGTCGGAACCCACTACCGCGTGGACGACTTCTATGAAGTTGGACGAGAGAAAATCCGTGAGTATGCACGGTCAGTCCAGAACAATCACCGAGCACATCTAGAAGACGAAGTAGCGGTAGGGCTTGGTTATGATGGCCTTGTTGCCCCATTAACCTTCATCTCCATCATCGGCA
>JBOFCS010000056.1:0-7846 GCA_051646185.1 Mycobacteriaceae bacterium
GGCTTAGCTGAGTCGCTAGCTTAGTGCTGCGGCCGACTCTGGTTCAAGAACATAAAAATCAGTTGCTTTGTCAGACATTTCCTGGAAACGACTGTAGTAAATCCCGGTTGCCGACTCGGCCAGGATGCCTTGATGAATCGGAACCGCTATGCGAGGGGCAACAGCTCGGAGGTAGTCCACAGTTTCCGATATCTTCATCCACGGTGCAACCGCAGGTAGTGCCAGAACGTCAACTTTTTCTTCGGGTAGGAACAGACTGTCTCCAGGATGCAAAAATTGTCCAGGGTCTGCCGCCGATCCCAGTAAATAAGCGATGTTATCGATTATTGGAATATCAGGGTGGATAACGGCATGCTGACCACCAGTTCCGCGAACCTGCACGGTATTGATGAAAAAAGAGTCGCCGGGTGTTACTGCCGTCCACTGAGCACCAAATTGCTGAGCTGTTTGGGGGTCGCAGTAGTACGCCGCCTCAGGGTTGTTTTCGATAATCCCTGCTAGACGGCTTGGATCTGCGTGATCGGGATGTTGATGGGTGATGAGAATTGCGTCAAGATCACTGATCCCTTCAAACCCGTGGGAAAAAGTACCAGGATCAAAAAGGATCTTTGTGCCATTAAGTTCGAGCAGTAAGCAGGAATGCCCAAAATGGGTAAGTCGCATGGATCAATTATGCGCATGGATGCTGCTGATGCGTGGGGAAAGGCAGCCGGTAAGCTAAGGGTGTTGCTATTTTCTTAGCAGCAGGATTCCCCGAACACTCTAGGAGCGTCGCGTGGCCCGCGTTGTAGTGGAAGTAATGCCCAAAATTGAGATTCTTGATCCCCAGGGGCAGGCCATAGTTGGCGCCCTTAGGCGTCTTGGATTTACTGGTGTTAGTGATGTCCGTCAAGGTAAACGGTTTGAGCTTGAGGTTGATGACACCGTAGATGACGCTACTGTGGCAAAAATTGCTGAGTCACTTCTTGCTAATACTGTCATCGAAGACTGGTCCGTTACTCGAGTTGAGAAAGCAGAGAAAGCCTAACCATGACTGCTCGGATTGGTGTCATTACTTTCCCCGGCACTTTGGACGATGTCGATGCAGCTCGGGCTGTCAATCTCTCGGGCGCCCAGGCAGTGAGTTTATGGCATGCTGACGCGGATTTAAAGAAGGTGGATGCGGTAGTAGTCCCCGGGGGTTTTTCTTATGGCGACTATCTTCGGGCAGGTGCTATTGCAAAGTTTGCGCCAGTGATGAGTGAGGTGATACAGGCAGCTCACGCTGGCCTGCCAGTACTGGGGATTTGTAACGGTTTTCAGATTTTGTGTGAGGCCGGTCTTCTCCCCGGAGCGCTTACTCGCAATATTGGTGTGCACTTCATTTGCCGTGATCAATGGCTGACGGTCGAATCCACGAACTCACAGTGGACGTCACGTTTTGAGTCTGGAGCACAGATTCTTGTTCCCCTTAAATCGGGTGAAGGACGATACGTTGCCTCGGAGCAGGTTTTGGACGAGCTTGAAGGTGACGGGCGAGTCGCTTTCCGCTATTCAGGGGATAATCCCAATGGTTCAATGAGAGCAATTGCAGGTGTGATTTCCGCTAATGGTCGGGTGGTAGGTTTGATGCCACACCCAGAACATGCCACAGAAGCACTTACTGGACCCAGTGATGATGGCTTAGGGCTATTTTATTCAGCTTTGGATTCGGTACTTACTGCCTGATGAAATCTCGATGATGGTATAGGTTCAGTTGTACCCCGCGACAACTGAACCTATACCGAGGTTCTGTGATTAGGCAACTGTTTTGAATGGATCATGTTCGGCTATAAGCTTTTCAGCCCGGGCTTGATCGATGCGCTCCCGAACTGTGGATTGTTCTTGCTTATCGCGAATAACCTTAGCGAGTGTGAAAGCGCTTGAAGTTAAAAATAATAGAGTAATTCCGAGGAAGCCACGCTGCCAAGGATCGATAGGTAGGTAGAGTAAACCGATTGCGGCACTTCCTATGCTCACTCCAAAAGCAATGGCTGCCTGAGCAAAAAAGGCAGATGTATTAGTGGATTGAACTGATGTTGTCATACCAATAAGCATCGGGGATGGGGACAGTTTTGGCTTGAGTATCTCTACTTATTTGTTGCAGGGGAAACTCCTCCTGTTTGCTGGGAGTAGTAGGGTGGGAACTCTGCAAGTAGCCAGCGGGGTGTGGAGTGCTTTGAGTTTTAGGGTTCCTATTGTTCGGTTTGGTGAGAGATAAGCAATATATTTGTGCAAATGCACAGTTTGTAGTTGATTAAGCGATCTTTTTTACTAGAAAAATAAAAAATTCAATCTAACTAGCTAATCTGGATAATTTTCATGATGGCATGAGGGGTTCTATTTTTAGTACACAATGCACAGTACTGTGCAATATAGACAGCTTGTCTTTTGCATAAAATCACTGGTGAGGGCAATATTATTTATTTCCTGCAATAAATTGTGATGCTATTCACGTTAAAGCAATATCCGCTTCGCGCCAAGCATGCGGTACAGTCTACTACTGTAGCAAATATGTGTGCAGGTTTGAGGCGCAGAAGCAATTTACCGGAAAAGACATTAAATTTGTTTATCTGCACAAGAGGTTGAGGAATCCATGATGGAAGCAGTTGATCTGGGGGAGAGTGAATCCGGGGAACTGCTGGCTGATCGAGTGCCTGAATCAGCGTGCTTTAGCGTCGAATATCGGATACGTGCCAGCGATATAGATCAGGACATGCGGCTGCGTCTTGATGGAATAGGCCGTTACCTTCAGGACGTAGCAAATGACAATCTTAGAGCCTCCAGTTGTAGTTTGAGTGATCCCTTCTGGATCGTTAGACGTACGGTAATTGATGTGTTGCAGCCCATTTCGTGGCCAGGAACGGTTAAATTGGAGCGCTGGTGTTCTTCCGTTTCAACACGTTGGGCAAATATGCGTGTTCGGTTAGTGGCAAACCATGAGACGGACCGACTTAATCCGAATGAACGACCGCAGGGATTGATTGAGACAGAAGCTTTTTGGATTAATGTTAACGAGCAAGGGCTACCGACTAGAATAAGCGATGATGGATTTGAACTCTTGAGTTCAACAACTGATCAGCACCGACTGCGGTGGCGATCCATGCATACCAGTATTGCCCCTGATCCTGATGAAGAAGGTATTTTCCCAGATCGTTTGCACCCCTTGCGGTCAACAGATTTTGATCCATTTAGACATGTAAATAATAGTTCTTACTGGGTTGTTCTAGAAGATGAATTGACAGAGCATCCTGACCTAGTGCGGAAACCGCATCGAGCAGTCATTGAATACCACAGGCCAATTGCTCCAGGTGCACAGATTACAGTTCGAAGGCGAAGGAAAAATAACACATTAAGTGTATGGATGATTGTTGATAACCAGGTTACAACCACTGCAACTGTAAGTGAAATAGATCTTTAAGTTATTTATTTGTAAACATTTTCGAGTGAATTATACTTTTACTTCAAGTAAGTCTAATTCTTCATGCAACCCAGAACCATGGGTTCTGCTGGCATATCAATGGGAGTTTAGAGTGAAAAGCACAATAAATCGTCGACATCTTCTTGGCTTGACAGCGTTAGTTCCAGCGTCAATAGGACTATCCACGGTAATGGGAACATCAAAGGCATTAGCTGCCCCAGAACTCCCAAGTTTTCCATTGCCACTTTTGCCGCAGCAGGATCCGATGCCACTGCAACGCCAGTCATCTTTAGCACCAACGCGTCTTGCGTATGTGTGGAGTGAAGACATGCCCTTCATCCAGGGCATTCCAGCGGCTTGGCTACTACCCCCTGATGCGGCTCCGACGGCTGAATGGATGATTACGGTCATTGATACCGTTATCACTCTGGGCTTAAACCTTATTGGCTCAATAGTTCCTCAAATCAATGGGGGTCTAACGGGTATGCTAGCTGATTCCGAGCATCAATTGCTTGCCCTCCGCCAGCGTTCCGAAGATGCAAATGCCCGTTTTGCTGAAATAGGTGGAGCTAAGCCTAATCAGATTGGTGTGCGCCCCGGTGATGCTTATCCAACTGCGACTTCAGAAGAAAAAGCCCAAGCTTCGATCATTCAAGCTGAACTCATGGATTTGTTTAAACAGGTCCAGAATGTCCTGAGTAATGTGCGTACTAACATACAGTTGTTACTTGAAACCAATCAGAGTATTGGAAATTTCGGCACTATAGATGGCTTAGCACGGTATAACTCAATGTGGCAAGGTATGCCGATACCTGCTGTTTCGGAAAATTTACATGACGATGAACTGTTTGCCTACATGCGTATTGGTGGTTTTAACACCACGATTATCAAAAGAGTTGAGGGTCAATTACCGGATAAATTTTCGTTGACCGATGTGCAGTACAAACGCGCGCTTGGTGTTGACGATACTCTGGGTAAAGCCATTTCGGAGGGCCGGGTATTTATCGTAGATTATGTCGAAGTAAGTAACCTGGCAACCGAACACGCTACATATAAAATTCTTACCGGTGATAATTATAACTCTGCACCTATTGCAGTTTTTGCTGTAGCTCCAGGGTCTAAAAAACTTCAAGCAGTTGCCATTCAGTGTGGCCAAGACCCAGAAATTGCTCCTATGTTTATTCGGCCGAAACCTGATGATGAGGAACTTTATTGGGGTTGGCAGATGGCCAAAACGGTTGTTCAGACCGCAGACTTTAATCACCATGAAATGGTGGCGCATCTTTCTCATTCGCATCTCGTGTCAGAGGCCTTTACTGTTGCGACGTTTAGAGCATTTGCGCCGAATCATCCACTGGGAATACTACTCAGACCACATTTTGAAGGTAATATTTTTGTCAATATCTTAGCGGCCGTAATCATTATGGCTCCAAACACTTTTGCTGATGCTGTATTAGCCCCGCCCATTGACCAGATGCTTGAGGCTGCCCGTAGCAGTCGCATGGAGTGGGATTTTTACGAGCGAATGCCGCACCGTGACTTTGTTAGTCGAGGAGTCGACGATACATCGGTACTAAGTGAGTTTCCTTACCGTGATGATGCACTTCTTGTTTGGGATGCTATGACAAAGTGGGTTAAAGAGTATATTCATACTTATTATGCCAATGATGATGACGTAGTAAATGATTCAGAGCTAGTTACGTGGGTTGATGAAGCTCAGACAATGGGTAAGATCAAAGGTTTTCGAGAAATTACTTCACGAGAGCAACTGATTGAGGTTGTTACTATGGTCCTATATACAGCCAGTGCTTACCATGCAGCGGTAAACTACCCACAAACAACTTTGATGACGTATGTGCCTTTTGCTGCTGGCACAATGTCCACACCACCGCCGGAAAGAGCTGAGGGCTACACCGAGGCGGATTGGATCAAAATGTTACCGGGAACGCTCAGCTCACTAGCGACATTCTACTTTCTCAATGGTTTAGGTTCCGTCTATTACCGCCCACTAGGTGACTACCGAGATAATTTCTTTCCTTATCCTTTGGTATTTACTGATCCAAGAATTACTGGAGCAGGCGGCCCCCTTGCTCGGTTTAGGGAAAACTTGATTTCAGTTGAAGCTGAAATTCATCGCCGTAATAAAAATCGATCACAACCTTATGAGTATCTTCTCCCTAGCAATATCCCTACAAGCACTAATGTTTAGGAGCAGTAATAATGCACTACAAAGGATTTCAAAAAAATCTCAAGAAAAAATATGCATCATTCCTAGCTTTTTCTCTGCTAGCGACTCTGATTTCTCCCGGATTTGCTCAAGCGCAAGACGCTGGTGTTATCGGACCCGAAGGTCAATTGTATATTCCTGAAGTTGCTAATGACACCGTGGCAGTTATGGATACAGAAAATAATAGGATGCTCAACAGAATTCCCATCGTTGCTCCCTTAGGGCCTTCTCGCCCAGCTGTATTGGCGAAAAGCCCTGATGGTAAAAAAATCTATACTGATAATTTTGGAGCTTTGGCTCCATCGATTAGCATCATTGATCGTGAATCTGGCGATGTTAGAACATTGCGTGTGGAGTCAGTACCTCTGGGTATTTTCACCTCTGGTGACGGTAAGGAAATTTATATTCCAGAGGTAGGATTTGTTGTTGAAGTTCTTGATATTGAGACAGATACAATTGTACGAAAATTGAGATTTCCAGATAGTCCAGCTGGGGCAATGACTGGACCAGATGGACTAATGTACGTAGGCTTTGTAAGCGGCTTAATCGGTGCTTATGACCCACAGACTGGCGCAACGGTAAAGCCACCGATTTGGAGTGGAGGCTTGGCTAACTTTTGGTATAGCTTTACTCGCGATGGTAAAAAACTTTATACGGATTCAATTAATTCGCTTGGCGTAATTGACATGGAAACCTGGACCCTGGTGAAAACAGTTGCCACTGTTCCGAGTGGAGTGGGTGGATTAATGAATCCGGGAGCTTTCACCTCAGAGATTTCTCCGGACGGCACTAAGCTCTATGTCACGTTATTTGGTGGAAATGGTGTGATGGTTTTCTCCACTAAGGATGAAGAATTACTTGGAATTATCCCCACCGAGGGCGATGTTATTGGCTTAACCTTTAGCGGAGATGGTAGTCGCGGTTATATTGCAGATTGTGGTCCTACTTCACGAAACATTCCCGGACCTGTTGGCGAGATGGTCACCTTTTTCAATTTGATTACAGTAGGCCTGCTTGGCCCAGGGAAAATTATTACCTTTGATCCGGCTAATGATGAGATTCTTGATACAGCTCCTACGGCAGGCGGTCCGGGGGTGCCATTGTGGCTCCCGAATCTATGAAACCTTAAGGAAATCAGCTCCTTGGTTTTTCGTAAACTTCAACCGAAATGAATGATAATGTTCTCTATAACTAGACTTGCCTCGGTTTTTTCAGTTGTTTTGGTAACAACCTCATTGCTGTTTTTTCCTGAAGTAGCACAAGCAAACCCATCTATACCGGGTAGCAGTAGTGGTCCGAATGGCTTAATTTGGTTACCGAATTATGGGCAAAACTCAGTAATGGCATTTGACCCAGTTACTTTGGAAAATGTAGCGACAATTAAAGATATTGGGGACCACCCTTTGGTTATTAAGTCATCACTGGACCATTCAAAATTATTTGTTGGTAACTTTGGACCAATTGTTCCTGGCTACTCCTGGAATGTTTCCGTTATCGATGTAGCGAGTCGGACCCTTATCAAAAGAATTCCCACTCTTGGTGCAGCTTATGCAGTCTCGGTGCTATCTCATGATGGCAAATTCCTTTGGGTCCCAACGTCTTTATCGGTGATGCAGGTAATCGATACAACCACTCTTGAGGTGGTTAAGACGCTACCGATTGCTTTTCCTCCTGGGCCGGCGCACCTTGAGCTCTCACCAGATGACTCAATTGTGTACGTTTTTTCTGCAACGGGACATGTGACAAAGTATGATGCAAATACTGGATTACCGCTTGCTTTGCCACTTTTTGTTGCTGGGCTCTTCCCAGGGTGGGGAACAACCAGTGTGGATGGTGGTACCATGTATGCAATTAGCTATTTTTCGGGAATTGCTACAATCGATACTCGAAAATGGGAAGTTACCCGGATTTTGCAAATGCCTTTAAATGCAGGGCCAATTTCGGCAACGCTTACTCCTGATGGAACAAAGCTGTGGATGTGCAACTATAATGACAAAGAGATTCTTATTTTTGACACTGCCACAGGTAATCAAGTACGTCGAGTAAAAACAGATCTTGCTCCAGTGTATGTAGGTTTTTCGGGTGATGGCAAACAAGCGTACATTACTTTTGTTGATTCAAACTCGGGTTTACCCGAATCGCTTTATTTTCCATATATTCCAACCGGTGATCAAAATACT
>JBOFCS010000071.1:0-6982 GCA_051646185.1 Mycobacteriaceae bacterium
GTAGCACCTGGAGTTACTGGCCGAACTTGACGATCCGCTGTGTCATACAGCCGCAACGGTGGAGCACTGCCATCTAAAGAGGGAATGGGGGTATTCGACCACGACTGCATACCCACCACTGTAAGCAGTGCGTCTGAGCTAACGACAACTCCCCCACAATGCCCAGGAATCTTTGTGATGATTAGAACGCCGGCCATGGAATAGGTCGATTATTACTTGGCTCAGGCATCACCGGATGGGCTATCAAGGTATCGATACGAGTTTTTAATGCAGAAATTTCGTGGTCAGCTAAGTATTTGGCAAGGACAGGGCTGAGCCCACTATCAAATTCCACTGACATATGCGCGATATCTGCTACTAAAGCTTCAGGAATTGCTTTATTGGCCCATCCCCATAGTACGGTCCGAAGTTTATCTTCGCTGTGCATACAAATACCGTGATCAATCGCATAGTGTTTACCGTGGCGATCTTTGAGTAAGTGTCCACCTTTACGGTCAGCATTATTTATCACTAAATCAAATACAGCTATCTGCCATAATCGGCTATCTGTTGAATGGATGAGTGCTATTTCCTCGCCCTGTTCATCCCTGGTATACAACACCGGACACCAATCAATCGGGATCGCATCTACTGGGCATAGGTCTACTAGGTCCCAAGAATCTGCCGACACCTCAGCTTTATCAATCCACTGCTGAACCATGCCTTTGCCGTAGGGACCATCCCGCAGAAGGGTCGGCGGTACTACAGACCAGCCAAGCGCCTCAGAAACTAGGTAGGCAACAAATTCTCGGGAAGCGAGCGTTCCATCAGGAAAATCCCAGAGCGGTCTTTCCCCTGCGATTGGCTTGTATACACAACGCAGAACTTCCGATGGCTCTGTTGCAAGGACTGTTTCACATAGCAGAGTTGTATTACTTGCCGCGCTAATCCGCCCTAAAACCCTAAGTTCCCCATCTGCCAATAACCTAGCTGCATCTGCAGGGGGCATTTTAGATTCTGACACGATTATTGTTACTGCTCGTATGGCTCAAAAGCGTCAAATTGTAATCCTCGTCGGTAGCCGTTGCGCCTTATGCACATATGCCCCTCGGCATCAAGCGGTTCTCCGCACAAGGGGCATGGAGCTCTTCCTGCTAGCAGAACTAATTCAGAACGACTAGAAAATTCCCGCGCAGCCTGAGGCGCTAGAAAAACGCGTAGGGCATCTGGCCCTTCTTCAGCGTCGTCAAGAACAACTGACTCGTCAACATCACCCTCACTGACAGCCAATAACTCAATGACGACCGATTGCACCTGGGCATCCCACCCCAAGCCCATGGTTCCCACCCGAAACTCAACATCAACCGGCATGACCAGCGGGCGCAGATCTCCAACCTCAGTTGTGGACGGTGGTACAGGAGTTCCAAAGCGCCGGTTTACCTCGTCAAGAAGAGCCCCAACTCGATCCGCCAAAATCTGGACTTGCTGTTTTTCTAGCAAAACACTGATAACGCGATTGCCTTCAACTGCTTGAAGATAAAATGTGCGGTCACCAGGTTGACCGACCGTTCCAGTGACAAAGCGGTCGGGTGTACGGAATATATGGATTGCTCGTGACATGGCATCTCCAAAATACTTACTCAGTGTTCATTTTGTATCTTCGGAGCACAAATATCCGCGCACAGCTGAATTATTTCTCACACTTACCCCCAAATCTAGTCAGCAGGATGACGAGATTCTTGTGAAGAACCTGGAGCTCCGCCAACTACTCCGTCCGATTCACCATCCTTATTCTCGGTAGCAGCTAGCGGGGAAACTGTGAACTCGTTTCCAGTGTGATTCATATGTAAAACAAAAGGGCGGATTTTTGTGTAACGGACTACGCTTATTGATCCCGGGTCAACAATAATTCGTTGGAAGCTATCTAAGTGCAAACCTAAAGCATCAGCTAATACTGATTTAATAATGTCACCGTGGGTACAGGCCACCCACAAAGTGTCATGACCATTTTCTGCTCTCAACCTGCGGTCGTGCTCTCTGATCGCTTGTACTGAACGTGCTTGGACGTACTGCAAGCTCTCCCCTTCGGGGAACTGGGCGGCACTGGGGTGATTTTGCACTACAGACCACAGCGGCTCGGCAACAAGCTCGGAGAGCTTCCTACCTGTCCATTGTCCGTAGTCCACTTCCAGCAGTTTGTCCTCTACGATCGGTTCAACATTATGTGCTTCAGCCAAAGGCTTTACGGTCTGGGCGCATCTGAGCAATGGCGATCTGATAATAGCTTTGAGAGGTAATCCTGAGAGTCGGTGAACAAGATTCTCGGCCTGTTGCATACCCAATGCATCAAGCTCAATACCCTCAGTACGACCTGCCAAGCTGTGTGAAGTATTGGCCGTTGACCGACCATGTCGAATCAATAGCACCGTCATGGAGACAGCATAACCAGTGCGCAGATACGGTCCCGCTTAGTCTCTGCATGTGCCAGAGTTTATGTTGCAGAAACCACGCCACTAGCCAGTAAGGCCAGAACGGTAACTGCAATCACAATTCGGTAACCAACAAACCAATAGAGTGAATGGCGAACAACAAACCGCAATAACCATGCTACTGCCGCATATCCAATAATAAAGGCAATGAGCGCAGCGCAAAGCAGTTGTACTCCTGTAGCACTCATACCTGAGGTAGTTGGTGCAAAGGCATCTGGTAATGAAAATAACCCTGAAGCGGTCACTGCCGGGATCGCAAGTAGAAAGCTGTATCTAGCTGCCGCTTCTCTAGTGAGCCCCAGAAATAGTCCTGCACTGATCGTTCCACCCGAACGAGAAACACCTGGGATAAGAGCTAACGCTTGGGTTGTGCCCATGACAATGCCGTCGCGCAGCGTGAGTTCTTCAATCCCACGCTGCCGTTTCCCGAATCGTTCTGAAGCCGCAATGACCAATGAAAAAACCAGCATAACGGTGGCGATCAACCATAAATTACGAGCTCCATCCCTAATCTGATCTTTGAAGATAAAACCAAGCAGCCCAACAGGAATAGTGCCAACAATGACATACCAGCCCATTCGGTAATCAATATTTGCACGCTCATCGGCGTACACGAGACCACGCAACCAAGCCCGAACAATTCGGTAAATATCTTGAGCGAAATACAGAAGTACCGCTGCCTCGGTTCCAAGCTGAGCCACCGCAGTAAAAGACGCACCAGCATCTTCGGCAAAAAATATTCGAGAAACAATAGCAAGATGACCCGAAGAGGAGATGGGTAAAAACTCAGTGAGACCTTGGACAATACCCAAGACAATCACTTGAAGCCAGGTCATTGACTCAACCACGTTCGTAACCCGCTTCCTTAGCGCTATGGAGATCTGTATTCACAGCACAAGGTTACCTGCAGCCTATTCACTGCCATCTCTTTTGCCCACCGGACGAGTAAATAATTGTTGTTCATGGTCAATCTTGGTCCGAAAAGTACAGTCAAAACTGTGATCATTTACCAACCCCATCGCCTGCATAAAAGCAAATACCGTGGTTGGGCCAACAAATTTCCAGCCAAGTTTCTTCAGGTCCTGAGATAATAAAATTGATGATGGCGAGATGGAGACACTCTGCGGTTCTTGATGTTCCATATTCTGAGGTTCGTAGCTCCAAATGAAAGCTGCAAATGATCGCTTATCGCCAAAAACATCTTGGGCTTTACGGGCATTATTTATGACAGCTTCAATTTTGCCTCGGTGGCGAATAATACCCTCATCGAGGAGTAACCGCTCGACATCAAGTTCGGTGTACTGTGCAATTTTTTGAAAATCAAAATTGTTAAAAGCTTTTCGGAAGTTTTCACGTTTATTCAGCACCGTACGCCAGCTTAGTCCTGATTGAAAACTTTCTAAACTCAGTTTCTCAAATAAGCGAAAACCATCGGCAACAGGTCTCCCCCATTCATTATCATGGTAACTGTGAAATTCCACAATGGAATTGCTCCAAGCGCAACGTCGAATCTCTTCAGGGATGCTCATTAGTTCTCCACTATCTAATTTCGCTAGCTCGAAAGCAGTAACATAGAGAGCTGGTCGGCAGCTCTTAAGGTTCTATCTCCAGTATTGAGGCATTCACAATGCCTTGTTGCACAAAAGGATCTCTGTCCACCAGTTTCTGTATCTGATGCTGGGAAAAATTGTGGGCTAAAATTGCTCCACCTTTGCCCAGATTCATGCTACCCGTTAAGGGAAAAACCTGTTTCTGAAAACCTTCATTGATCCACTTATTGTATTCTTCATGATAATCTGAAAAATTTTTTGGCAATGGTGAAAACTTCAGCAGTAACAGAAACATCCGGAAAACTCCCTTCTCTTCAACGGTATTCATATATTTGTGAGTAAACTATGTTTACCCTGTGTCGCTTGAGCTGACAATACTTCAATCCACTTATAAAGCCTGTCAACTTCTTGCGAAAAAATATCATCGGAAAAGTATTCGCTAAGGTAGCTATTGCCTAACTCAGAGCAAGTGCATCTGCTTGGCTGAGGTTCCGCAATAACCTAAATAGCTCGCATAATCATAATCGGAATATTGAAAAACTTGAAGCATCCCCTTCCTGCAGTGGGATTTTCAATTTTGAAAGCTCAGCAAGAAGACTACCCACAGGGCAGCCAAAATTTTGGATTTCGACACCGCTGACCAACAAGATATCAATAAATTTCTTAATTGCTCTTCTTGATCGCTTATGCTCATTGAGCATTGCTGCAACATATCTCGCGCCATACCACTGACGCATTCTCACTTCATGAGTCACAAGATGACAGCCTTGGAAGGATATCCAAGATTGTCAATAAAGTTGATCGCTATAAGATTTCAAAAAACAGAAAATTTCTCGTATCACGCTAGCTAAATAATGAACTAACGCGACGAAAGAACCCTTGTACAGCAACTCTGAAAATCGGAACAGAAGCACTACTGCTATCACTGACAGCTTCCTGCACCGCAGCAATAATACTGTGTTCATCAGTGAGGTCAATATCAACCACGGGTCGCTCGGAAACGAAAATAATATCATCAGGTTCCGGCATAGCCGTCGCAAAATTAGCCCGATACATCTCAACGTGGAGCACACCTTCTCGCACCTGGAATGCAAAAGTCTGCCCCTGCTTAGTTTGCCCAAAACCATGGGCATACGGGCCTGTGGAAATATCATCAACCCTAAACTCTGGCACTGAGGTGACGGTCATCTGATACTCCTGTAATTTGCCTCATATGATCTCAAGCGACGGTTCCACAGTAACTTCAAAGTGGTTCCTGGCAACTTAGGCGATGGCAGGCGCCAACTGGTTAACCTCATGGGGGAAGATAGGTTTGTCGCTACAGCAACCCGCTGATGAAAACCTACCGGTTCCGCAAACAAGGAGTGAGCTTGCAAAGAAAGGTTCTACGCCTCTGTACACTGCTGGTAGCTATTACTTTTACCCCTTTCGCCGCCTGCTCCCAGCAAAAGGGCGCCGACGCCATCGCCCAGAGAGAACCGGCCAGTCCCGCTGTGGCACCTGTCATAACAGATACGCCTGAGGGATTTGTTCACACATTACCCTCTGGCGTGTCAAATATGGTGTTTCATAACCAATCCCAAAAGCTTCTGGCACTTACAGACTCCGGATACTCAGTTACTATAGTGAGTACTTCCCCGAAAGATACCGCTAACCGTGTTATCGAACTCCAAACCCAGGCATTACGGATAGTTAACGATGGTGACAACGCCCTTGCCATCACAGCGAATGAGCTTATTCATATCAACCCCATGAATAACAGTATTAAAAAAACTCCCATACCAGCGCCCCTGCTATCAGCTGCCAGACTCCCCAATGGGCAACTTGCACTTGGCACAGATGATGGTCGGATTCTTCTAGTGGAATCAACTACTGGGGACATTAAAAATACCATCAACGGCTTTGCTCGAGTTGATGGTATCGCGGTACTGGAAAATAATGAGGCACTCGCACTAGATACCGCTCAGACTTCGATAACCGAATTAAAAAATAACTTTAGCGCTTTAGGTTTGGCGTTACGAGCAGGCGAAGGCGCAACCTCACTTTCCACAACTACCGATGGTCGCGTTCTTATTACTGACACTGCAGGGGGGGCTTTACTAGTTTTTGGCACCAATCCACTCATACTGCGGCAACGCTTCCCCGTCCCCGGTTCACCCTTTAGGGTGGCCTACGATAACAATACAAAGCTTGCCTGGGTAACTCTCAGCGCAGCTAATACCGTTATTGGGTTTGATCTTTCCACAGGGATTCCCATCGAAAAACGAAGATTTAGCACTGTCCAACAACCTAATTCGATAGCCGTTGATGAAACCACTGGAATAATTTTCATCGGATCAGCTACTGGTGGCGGCATTCAGTCAATATCAACCAAGTAAAAATATGAGTAGCTACGAACCGATTACTGTGATGACAGAGGATGCACCATGTACGCACTATTATTAAAGCTAATGTTTCTTTTTCCGCCAGAGCGCATCCACCATTTAGTTTTCATAATATTTCGTCTAGCCGCTCAAGTGCCAGTAAGCAAGTGGCTAATGAAAAAGATTTTTTGCGTCAATGATCCCATACTCCACTCACAGGTATTTGGTATTGACTTCGCCGCTCCGCTTGGCCTTGCCGCTGGGTTTGATAAAGATGCTCTGGGCATTAAAGCTTGGGGACCATTGGGTTTCGGATTTGCAGAAATTGGTACCATCACTGCTCAACCGCAACCAGGAAACCCACAACCACGCTTATTTCGACTACCCAAAGATCGTGCCTTGATCAATCGGATGGGCTTTAATAATCACGGCGCTCAAGCAGCAGCAGCCCAGCTACAGTTCCGGTCATCAGATTTTCCGATTGCTGCAAATATCGGCAAAACTAAAATAGTTCCAGCAGCTGATGCAGCCGAAGATTACCGAACTAGTGCCACTGCACTTGGCCCTTATGCGGATTTTATTATTGTCAATGTCAGCTCCC
>JBOFCS010000082.1:0-34735 GCA_051646185.1 Mycobacteriaceae bacterium
AGGTCGTTGTTGTGGAATCTGAGGAGCATCCACTAAGTGCAATGGCTAGCACGGCTACCAGGCCGGTGAGAATTCGCATCAGTCGAGCTGCACTGAGGTGATAGTGGTAGCAAGATTTGGTGCCCCGTCGCCCTGACCGCCGACGGGGGCACCCTGTACGCCTTCAGAGGAGATTTTGTCCAAGGTGGCAAGTCCTTCTTCATCGATGGTGCCAAAGATGGTGTATTGCGGGGGCAGTGGTGAGTCACCGAAGACTAAAAAGAATTGGCTTCCGTTGGTGTTCAGTCCAGAGTTAGCCATGGCAATGGTACCTCGAAGATAAGACATCGGGGTTTCAAGAGCAGGGTCCCCGTTGCTGTATTGGTTAGTGGGATATTCATTAGCGAAGGAATATCCCGGACCACCTGTGCCGCTAGCCGTGGGGTCGCCACATTGCAGAAGTTTAAGGCCACTGGTGCTCAGGCGGTGGCAGGAAGTTTTATTAAAGAATCCTTGGCTGGCCAGGCTAATAAAACTATTAACTGTGCACGGGGCTTTTTTGTTATCGAGCTGTAGGCCGATATTGCCCTGATCAGTCACCATACTGATACTGACCTCAGCTACTGAGGTGTCAACGCCATCGGTACGTGGTGGGTTAATCCCCGGGATAGACGATGGCTGGTTGGTACTGGGGTAGGAGCAGGCAGCTTGGTTTGACGCTTCGGTACTGCTATTAGTGCTGTTATCGCTTCTGTTCAGCACAATAACAACAGCAACGATGCCGACTGCAACTACAGCTGCGACTGCGGTACCGGCGATGGTGAGCTGCTTACGCTTGCGGGCCCGTTCGGCACGCCGTTGTAGCTGGCGTTCTAACTTGCGCTTAGCTGCCTGGCGTCGCTGTTCATTGCTCGGCACTGCGTTTTCCTCCAGTGGTGTTGTCCGTAGGTTTTCTTGTCTAGCCAGATACTGACCATCAGGATATGCAAGACCAGAGGAGAGTCTGCCAGGTGAACCTGTGAATGAGCGGCAGGACCCGCCACCTAAGCTTGACTTCACAGATTATGCAGGGTCATGTGACGCTGCAGTAACTAAGGAGCTCTTGTTGCTGATAGCTAGTTTTCCTGCTGGGATGTTTCAGACAAATTGCTATGTGGTTGCGCGTAGCGAAGGAACTGAAGCGGTGATTATCGATCCAGGTCAGGATGCGGCCTCTGAAGTTAAAAAAATTCTTGAGGGCTCTTCTCTTACACCGGTGGCAGTGTTGCTTACCCATGGGCACCTTGACCACACTTGGTCAGTGCAGGCGCTTTGTGAGGAATTTGAGATTCCGGCTTATATTCACCCTATGGATAGGGCGATGTTGGCGGACCCAGCCAGTGGGATCGGACCAACGTTGAACCAATTTATTGCTGGAGTTATTTTCGCTGAGCCAGCTGAGGTGGTAGAGGTAACGGATAAGGACGCTCTGGTTTTGGCTGGTATCACTTTTGTTGTTGATCACACACCGGGTCATACTCGTGGTTCAGTTCTTTTTCGAACCTCCGCTGCTACCGATACGGGTCCAATCGAGGTAGCTTTTACTGGAGATACTCTCTTTCAAGGTTCTATTGGTCGCAGTGATCTTCCCGGTGGCAATCATGAACAGCTGATGGAATCAATTCGTAAAAAATTATTGACACTTGAAGATTCAACCATGGTGTTGCCTGGTCATGGTAGTACTACAACTATTGGTGTTGAACGGGGGACTAACCCATTTTTAATGAGCTGAGATGATGATTTTACTTTGTTCAAAATGCCAGATACGTAACAACACAATAAGAAAGTTTGTGTAGCTGTGAATTATTCATCGTTAAGCGCGCCTAAGGGTGTTCCTGATTATCTGCCTCCAACTTCGGCAGATTTTGTTGTGGTTCGGGATGGTTTGATTAATTCTGCGCGATTAGCTGGTTACGGGCATATTGAATTACCAGTTTTTGAGGATACGGCTTTGTTTGCTCGTGGAGTTGGCGAATCAACTGATGTGGTGAGCAAAGAGATGTATACCTTCGAAGATCGTGGGGGTAGGTCGGTCACATTACGACCAGAGGGCACAGCCTCAGTGATGCGTGCGGTCATTGAACATGGTCTAGATCATGGGCAGTTGCCGGTTAAGTTGTGCTATTCAGGGCCGTTTTTCCGCTATGAGAGGCCACAAGCGGGTAGATATAGACAGTTGCAACAAGTGGGGGTGGAGGCAATTGGTATTGATGATCCAGCTTTGGATGCAGAAGTGATTGCGGTAGCAGATGCTGGGTTCCGTAGTTTAGGGCTGCAGAATTTTAGGTTAGAAATTACTTCTCTAGGAGATCACAGCTGTCGTCCAGCCTATCGAGAACTCTTACAGAAATTTTTATTCAATCTCGACCTTGATCAGGATACCCGTAGGCGTGCTGAGATTAATCCGCTTCGTGTTCTTGATGATAAGCGTCCTGAGATCCAGGCGCTGATGGCCGATGCACCGCTGATGCTGGATCATCTTAGTGTTGAGTCAAAAACCCACTTTGATTCGATGTTAAGTCATTTGGATGATTTACGAGTACCCTATGTGGTGAACCCTAGAATGGTACGTGGACTTGATTACTACACCAAGACGACCTTTGAATTTGTTCACGATGGTTTGGGTGCACAATCGGGTATCGGTGGTGGTGGCCGGTATGACGGTTTAATGGAACAGCTTGGCGGACAAAAGTTATCGGGTATCGGGTTTGGTCTGGGTATCGATAGAACAATGCTTGCTTTGCAAGCTGAAGGGGTTTCAGCGGCAAACCCTGCTCGGTGTGAGGTGTATGGGGTGGCTCTTGGTGATCAGGCTAAGTCACGGATGGTGATGATAGCTGGTCAATTTCGTGCATCAGGGATACGAATAGATTTAGCCTACGGTGGGCGTGGAGTAAAAGGGGCGATGAAGGCGGCAGATCGTTCTGGTGCTGTTATCGCTTTGGTTTTAGGTGACCGAGATATTGCTGAGGGTGTTATCGGAATTAAAGATCTGCGGTCGGGCGAGCAAGCATCGGTGCCGCTGGACGAGGTTCACGCTGAGGCAATAAAAAAACTTCCGAGCCTGAGAGTCTAAGATTATAAAGTCTGTGTTTGGCGAGGAGCCGTACGCACTAGGGTTGTCCAAGGTATTTCTTACCAAGTTAATCAATTGACATTTTATCGAACATATGTTCGACTTTAGGTGTGGGTTACCGCCAGCGCGTTGCACGCTACGATGCTGAATTTTTGCCTGGTTTCACTGCGGCTGCACTCAAGATTCGTAGTAGAGAACTTCGCGGTAAGTATATTCGCGAATGTCTTTGTGAAGAAGCGCTGGAGCTGCATTGTAGTAGTGCAGAGCCTACCTTTATGTGGCGGCTTGAACCTATCGCAAAAAGCACATTCGCGGTGCCCCAGCCCATGGTCAAAACTAATATCACTGCAGTTTTGCGCAGAGAACTAGCACGCAGAACATGGAGACAAGAGCCAGTTGCGTTTGGTCTGGAATCTGATCCATATCAGTGGCCAGAGGGGCATTATCAGCTTATGCCAGGGATGATTGGTGCACTTGTTCATTCTGGGACACCATTTTTCATTCAAACAACAGAAACATTGCTTTATCGTGATCTACCTTTACTCGCTTCAGCTGGTTCTGAAGTTGGGATTGGCATTCAAATTTCTATATCGACAATAGATGAAGTATTGCTACAGATCATCGATTTTGATTCGCCGGTTTTTCTCGAAAAAATTCAGCTTATCTCCGCTATCAACGATGCGGGTCTGTTATGCAAGGTTGTTATTGATCCAGTTATTCCGTATTTGACAGATCAGCGTAATTTTCTTCAGTTGCTTATTGCGAAGGTGGCCGCGGCCGGAGCCCAAGGGATTGACATACTCCCACTTCGCCTCAATGATCAAGTGCGAGCATGGTTTATGCCTTGGCTTGCCGGTAGGCATCCAGCATTGCTGCGTCGCTATCGGAAGCTCTATAGCAATTCGGAAAATGTTCGAGCAGACTATCTACCTTGGTTGGATGCTCAGCTTCTTCCTATTCTAGGCGAGTGTGCTCCCATTGAGCGCTGCTTACCAGGGTTAACTTTCGATAAATTGATAGCCAAGCATGCCGAGAAAAAACACAAAAACTCAACTACGGCAATAATAGAGGTAAAAAAATATCCTACATTATTTTGATGTTTATCGATTAATCAGGGGCGGGTTAGTATTCGAAAAATTGATTGAAGTTCTCCTTCGGTGGGAGTGGGTAGGCTAGTTCTGCCATGAAGGAAACCAATTCCTGCGTATACGATGGCACCGGCTCTGAGCCTCGCCTCGGACTCATCAAAATTAAGCTCCAAAAGCGCTTCGCGTACTACAGTAAAAATTTGATTGTCCAGTGCACGTACTGACTCGGCAACTTTTACATCCGATCGGGACCACTCGCGTACCGCAATTTCTACTGACCAAATATTTTCGTCGATAAGAAAATTTGCCATAGTCTCAAGTCTTTCTTCAACTGGTTGTGATTTGATTGCGTTAATGGCTTCGACTGATTGTTTCTGTATGGCACACCAGCGGTCTGCAACGGCACTCAATAGCGCATTTATATCATCAAAATGCCAGTAAAAACTGCCTTTAGTTACACCAAGAACATCACAAAGACTGCTAATTTTTACTTCATTAATCCCTTCGCGGACGAGCAGCTCAAAAGCTGCGCCAAGCCAATCATCAATTGACAGTCGATTGTTTCTACCTATTTTTTTGTTGATACTTTTTTTAGGGGTCGATTTCTTTTTTGCGCTTACGTCCTGGGGTGGGGTCATGAGACCATCATAGTTCCGCGTTTTATTCGATGTTTCGAAGAGTTTCGTTTATCAATTCCTGAACCAACGTATCGTTGATTAATTGGAAATGGTGTGATGCATTGTTGGAGTTGTGATCTTGAAGTTTAATTGTCTTCATTCCGCTTACTTCAGCTGAGGAAGTAGGAACTATGAGTAGATCTGTCTCTGAAATAATATTCGTATAAATAACATCCGGACTTACCAATCCTTGGGAATGTAAGTTTAATAAAAAATCTGACCCAGAAATGATTTGTCGACAAGCCCCACAGAGCGGATCAACAATGGGTGCTTCGATGCTAAGAATAAAATCAAATGTCCCTAAATGGCGGCTTATATCTTCAATTGTTGCAAGGTATCCGATATTTGTACCGTTCCACATCGGGGCAATGGACGTTAACGATCGAATATGGGGTTTGCTGCTGGTGTGAGAAAGATTTTCTTGCTGAAGGTAGTACTGAGTGACCAAGGCTCCAACGCCATACGCAACGATATCGATAGGACCATCGTAGTTATCGCGAATTTTTGCGATAACTGGTACAAGTTCGGCTGCGCTATCTTCGATAGGGGTGAATCCGGCAATGGTTCTGCCGTGAGCAGACAGTGCTGATGTGGCTAGGCTAATTCCGTAAGTGAAGCTGTGCACACATCGTTCTGGCCGCTCTATTGCGGCTTTAAGCACATCGAGTTCGGTGCTGTCAGAAGCAATATCATGTATCAGAAGAACTGATGCTTGACAGCGGGTTGCGTGCGCTGACGGCAAAAATTGCAAGCATCCGGTCAGCGACAAGATTGTGACTACTAGTGCCCGGGCGAGCAGGCGAATGCGAGTCTTCTTAGCCCAGATAATCATCCCAATTTCCTCCTGGATTTGCGATATTAGCCCCCGTACCATACGGTGCGGTACAGTGTGGTGCATATCACTCTAGCGGATTTGGGAAGGCGAGTTGGTGAACGTGGAGATTAAGCGGCGAACAATGCTTCGTGGTGTTGGCATTGGTGGATTGGCTGCGACATTAGGGGTGGCTACAAGGGATTTTGCAGTCGGAGAAGGCTCCTTAGGGCGGAGGTTTCTGAGTCCTTTGCTGGTGAATTCACCTGATTTTGAGCCATTTGTAGACGAATTACCACGGATACCGGTGATGAGCGGTACTGATATTTCTCTGGCAGCACACTCAACAACGCATGCGTTTCACCGAGATTTTGATCCAGTCCCCGCGCTTGGATACTCCGGGATGGATTACCTTGGGCCAACGATCGAAGCTCATGTTGACGAGCAACTGACGTTGAGATTTAGTAACCAGATTTCTGAGCATCCGCTTAGTGCCGATATTGATCCAACCCTTCATGGGGTAAATGAAAATTTTCGGATCAAGCCGCCAACCGTATTACATCTGCACGGTGGGGTAACCCCAGCTGACAGTGATGGGCATCCAGAAAGCATGCTGTATCCAGGGCAGGAAACAGTGCATCGCTTTCCTAATCAGCAGTTTGCTTCACATCTTTGGTATCACGACCATGCGATGGGTATCACCAGGCTTAATGTGTATTCCGGATTAGCTGGTATGTATTTCCTAAGAGATCAATTTGATACTGGAAAATTGGATAATCCATTGGGATTGCCCGCAGAGGATTTTGAATTACCGTTGGTGCTTCAGGAAAAGATATTTCTTGCCGATGGCTCACAGAGCGGAAGAACTACATACGTTGTACCACAAGGATCTTGGGAAGGCGGTGGTGCCGGGGATGTTGGTGTTGTCAACGGAAAAATTTGGCCTGAACTTACGGTTAGTCGGGGTTTATACCGTTTTCGGGTCATCAACGCTGCTTCGTATAGCGTGTGGAACTTATTTTTCAGTAATAAAATGAACTTCTGGGTAATTGGCAATGATCATGGCTTGCTTAATCACCCGGTTCAAGTAACCAGCATCAGGGTATCGCCTGCGGAGCGAGTCGACATTTTAGTCGATTTTTCAGCTCTAGAGCAAGGGCAGACTGTTGAGTTAAGAAATGATGAACAACCACCTTTTCAAGCGGCTATATTGGGAGAAGTGGCGATGCCGCTGTTTTGCCGGTTCAGGGCCCAAGCAGGTCGAGGTTTTACTGGTGCAGTGCCTTTGAGTTTGCGAGGTGGGAAAAATCAACCGAAAGCTTTACCGACAGTTGAGAAACCAAGTATCTTCCGTAATGTAACGCTCAGCCAGCCTTATGCTGTCCGCCTGCCCCCGGCAATTATGACCCTTAATAACTTACGGTTTAGTTCTGCTGATATTGAGATGCCAAAACAAGGGACAGTGGAACAGTGGAACATTATCAATATCACTCCAGACCCGCACCCAGTTCATATCCATCTTGTCAATTTTCGGGTACTAGGACGTACACCGCTGAGAACTCTGGAATATCAGGCAGCCTTTCCGCAGCCTGCCATTGGGACGCGTTGGACTCCTTCGGCTGAACAATTTCTTGCCGGTCCGATGTTACCCGCTGAGGAGTGGGAATCGGGATGGAAAGACACGGTTAGAGTTGACGGAGGCACTGTCACAAGAATTATTGTTCGATTTCCTACGGAAGAAGAATTGGGCTTTGACCCTGATGCCCCCTTTTTTCCTCACAATAGTTCTGCTGCACTGAGTCATGACCATGAAGGTCAAGCGCAAAGTAGGCAATTGCACGGGGAAATGGATGAGAAAAAACCTGTGCAAGGCTATGTCTGGCATTGTCATATCCTTGACCATGAAGATCATGACATGATGCTGAAATTTAGGGTTATTAGATGAGCGTGCAAAGCCAAGTGCGAACCGCAACAGAGTCACTCGGCGAGTTTTATATTATGTCGATGAACACTGCGAGGGTGCTCTTGAGTCGTAATTTTCAGTGGCGAGAGTTTGTGGAACAGTGTTGGTTCATTGCGCGAGTTTCTTTGGTGCCCACGGTCCTTATGTCTATTCCTTTCACCGTTCTGGTAGTTTTTACGCTCAATTCTTTGCTTACTGAGATTGGTGCCAACGATTTGAGTGGTGCGGGAGCTGGGCTAGGCGCTGTTACCCAAATCGGACCGTTGGTAACAGTTTTGGTAGTAGCAGGGGCAGGTGCTACTGCTATTACTGCAGATTTAGGCTCAAGAACAATTAGGGAGGAGATTGATGCTATGAAAGTTCTTGGTATTGATCCAATTCAAAGATTGGTTTTACCAAGGGTTCTTGCATCTACTCTAGTAGCAGCATTGCTCAATGGAGCAGTTTGTGCAATAGGTCTGGTAGGTGGTTTTTTCTTCTCGGTTTACTTGCAAAATGTAAGTGCAGGTGCCTATGCCTCAGGGGTAACTCTACTTGTGGGTCTTGGTGAACTAATACTCTCAGAATTAAAAGCTGCTCTGTTTGGATTAATTGCTGCTCTAGTCGCAAGTTACCGAGGGTTATCAGTATCAGGTGGGCCAAAAAGTGTAGGCACCGCTGTTAATGAAACAGTGGTTTTTGCTTTTGTGGCACTATTTCTTGTGAACTTGGTACTTACTTCAGTGGGACTTAGCATTTCAGGTGGTGTTGGATGAATCCGCTAGGCTTTGGAAGCACTTTGACGCTAAGGGTTCGCAGGTCTTTTTCTTCAGTATCACGGGCACTTGATCGTATAGGTGAATTAGCTCAGTTTTTTGTCTTTGCGTTATTATCAACGGTAAAAGCAGCACGCTACTACCGACAAGAAACCATACGACTTATCGCCGAGATTGGTATGGGAACGGGGGTTCTTGCGGTAATTGGTGGAAGCGTAGTGATCATGGGCTTTTTAACTTTTTTTGCTGGCGCAACTGTTGCTGTTCAAGGTTTTAATTCCCTTGGCGATATAGGGGTGGATGCGCTAACCGGATTTTTATCGGCTTATGTCAATGTTCGGGTAGTATCACCGGTCACCGCTGGAGTTGGGCTCGCTGCAACAATTGGAGCCGGAACTACTGCCCAGTTAGGCGCTATGCGAATAAGTGAAGAGATTGACGCCTTAGAGGTAATGGCAATAAGGAGTATTCCCTATTTAGTAGGAACAAGAATTTTAGCTGGATTAGTGATTATAGTACCGTTGTATTCGCTTGCAGTTCTTACCTCTTTTCTCTCCAGTCGGATTGCCACCGTCATGATATTGGGTCAATCGCCGGGTGTATACGACCATTATTTTGCTACTTTTCTGATCCCCTCAGATGTTTTATGGTCATTTGTTCAGGCTATAGCTATGGCGATTGTTGTGATGCTGATTCATACCTATTATGGCTACCATACCAGTGGTGGGCCTGCTGGAGTTGGTGTTGCTACTGGGAGAGCAGTTCGGTTATCGCTGATCTCAGTGGTAATGGTGACGCTTTTGATTTCGCTTGCACTTTACGGTAGTTCCCGACAACTTCATTTAGCGGGATGAAAATCATGGATATGAAACTGACGTTAAGCTGCTTCTGGAAGTACTGCGGAAAAAAAATTTCAGCAATTATTTTAATTTCTGCTATATCATCGATCGTCTTACTATCATATTTTTCCTATAAAGGAGCATTCTCCGAGTCAGTCAATATAACGATTGAATCCGGACGTGCTGGATTAGTAATGCAACCAGGATCTTTGGTCAAGATGCATGGAGTAGAAGTAGGTAGAGTAACGGATATACGCGTGACAGATTCTGGAGCTAGGATTGATGTTCGGCTCAATCCCGACCACGTGCAATCAATACCGGCGACAGTTAGTGCGGATATACTCTCGTTGACCGCTTTCGGTAGTAAATCAATTGTGCTAAAAACCGTTGAAGCTAAATCTAGGGCTATATCAGACGGTGCGGTAATTCACGCTGAATCGGTTACGGTTGAAATTAACTCGATATTTGAATCGCTCACAGAAATTCTTCGGGAAGTTCAGCCTGAAAAGTTAAATAGTGTGCTTGGAGCGATTGCCCAAGCGCTACGCGGAAATGGCACCAGCATGGGTGAAGCAATCGATAACGCCAATAGTTTTTTAACACACATCAATCCAAGCATTCCAGAACTTTCGAAAGATATATCTACCGGGGCTGAAGTAATTGATATTTATGCCCAGGCATCACCGCAGCTGATTAACGCGTTAAAAAATATATCTACGACGGCTAAAACTATTTCGCAAGAGCGCGTAAATATTGATTCCATGTTACTGAATGTGGTGGGAATGGCTGATCTGGGCTTGACGGTTCTTGGAACCAATGCCGATCCAATGATGGAGGCTATCAGTCTGTTACGTCCCACAAGCGATTTATTAGCTTTGTATTCACCTATGTTCACTTGCTTCCTAGAGGGAGCAGATGAAACAAGAAAATTTTCTGAGAAAGTATCAGGTGGTAACGGTCGGACTATGTTACTAAATTCCACTGTTTTATTGGGGGTGTCGCGATATACATACCCAGATAATCTTCCGATAGTTAAAGCCACCGGTGGTCCGAGATGTGGCGCACTACCAGAGGTTACTCCTGAAGAAGTTCCTACCCCTTATCTGGTTGCTAACACCGGATCGAATCCATTTGCGACTATTTCCCCTGAATCCCCGGCACATCCAGTTCTTTTATTGGACTTCTTATTTGGAAACACAGATGGGGGTAAGTAATGAAAAGTTTTAAGCGAGTTCTCGCTCAGTTTCTTATCTTTGCCATTTCAATGCTTATGATCCTTGCTGGTTTAGTGGTAGTTTTCGGTCAATTTCGATTTGATAAAATGACTACCTATCATGCGATTTTTACCGATTCCTCTGGACTGGAAAATGGGCAATTTGTTCGTTTTTCTGGAGTCGAAATTGGCAAAGTAACAGGCGTAAAAATTTTATCTGATAACAGTAATTCTGCACGTGCTGTTGTTGATTTTGAGGTCGGACGACAGTACCGGGTTACTGAGGGAACTTTGGCTATGGTTCGTTATCAAAACCTGGTAGGTGATCGGTATCTTGAGCTTAAAGATGGTCCTGGTGAAATGATTCCACTTGTAGAAGATTCAATAATTACCAGCGAAAAAACCTCGCCAGCATTAGATCTAGATGTTTTAATAGGCAGTTTTAAGCCTTTACTGCAAGCTCTGGAGCCAGAGCAAATTAACAATTTATCGAGAGAATTGATAGCTGTTTTACAGGACCAAGGAGGGACTCTTTCCGCATTGCTGGCAAGAACTGCTTCATTGACTGCTAGCCTTGCTAATCGAGATCAGGTTATTAGTCAAGTGATTACTAACCTTGAGAGTGTTATGTCTACTGTTGCTGATCAGGGTAAGCAATTCTCTTCGGCGCTGGTAAATGCGCAGAGTCTTGCTAGTGGATTAGCTCAGGATTCACAAACATGGGGGGAGGCATTAGCTCAGATTAATGGTTCGGCTAAAACTATTTCTGATCTGCTAACTGATTCTCAAAAACCACTTCAGGGAACAGTGCTTGAACTTAATAGAGTTTCTGCACAACTAGATTCAGGTAAAGAAACCATAGCAAGTGTTAGCAGTAGACTTCCGGATGCTTACGCGGCTTTAAGTAGGCTGGGCGCTTATGGAAATTTCTTTAATTACTACTTATGTGGCATACGCATCAAACTTAATGGAGCTGATGGAAAACCGGTGACTACTCCACTTATCGGACAAACAACAGGCAGGTGTGCGCCAGCATGAGCGGACATTACAGGGAGAAATCTTCTTTTCGTACGGGTATCATCGGCACAGTTGTTTTGCTATTGCTGACAGTGGTGGTCTTGAATGTCAATTCATTGCCTTTAGTGAAAAGCCCTGTGGCATATCATGCTTTATTCAGTGATTGTGCTGGATTAGCGATAGGTGATTCGGTACGCGTTGCGGGTGTGCGAGTAGGGAAAGTATCTAATATTTCAATATCAGGTACAGCTGTTGATGTAAGTTTCACCCTTGATGACACAGTCAAACTTGGGATAGAAAGCACTGTCTCGATAGTGACAGCCTCTGCTCTGGGAACAAAAGAAATTAGATTAGAACCTGCTGGGGAGAAAGAACTGAGGCGAGGAGCAACAATTGATATTAACCATACTAATTCTCCTTATGACTTGACTGATGCATTAGCAGATCTCACTAATGCGGAAAGTGCAATAGATGTTGATCAGCTGGCGCATTCACTGAAGGTTACTTCTTCGGTACTGCAGAAGACTCCTGAAGATTTTAAAGCAGCAGTTGATGGCGTTGAAAAGTTATCTACGGCAATTAGTTCGCGAGATGATTCTTTAGGCAATTTACTATCCTCAGCGGAAAAAGTGACATCGGTTCTTGCTCAGCGGAGTGAACAGGTTAATACTTTGATCCTAGATGCAAATGTAGTGTTGGCAGAGTTAATGAATCGTCGTGAAGTAATTGGTAAGCTTGCGGAAAATATATCTAACTTGGCCAAGCAACTTAGCCTGCTTGTACATAACAATCAAGATGAACTTGAGCCCGCATTGACGCATCTTAATTCAGTTCTTCAGGTTCTTGATGAAAATAGGAACAGCATAGGTCTTGCTATTGAAAGGCTTGGTCCTTACGTCACTGAGCTTGGTGAAGCAGTTTCCAGCGGTCCCTTTTTTAGTTCGTATATACAAAACCTTATTCCAGGGCAAATTATTGACCCGTTTGTTCGTGCTGCCCTTGGCGAGGGAGCTCCATGAAATTCTTAATAAATAATTGGATAAAAAATTTGACAACAAAAAAGCTTGGCTTTATTGGATTGGCAGCTTTGTGTGGGGCGCTGGCAGCTGTCTCTTATATCGTGGTACCGAAGATTACTTCAGTAGAGATTATCGCTGAATTTTCCAATACTACAGGTCTTTACGTAGGTGATGATGTGCGAGTAATGGGAGTTAAGGTGGGTTCGGTTTTAGAAATTAAGCCAGAAGGCACCCATTCTCGCGTTAGACTTTCAGTAGATAAGAGCCAGTCAATTCCGTTGGATGCTAAGGCAGTGATAATTCCTGAAAGTTGTGTTTCGGCTCGTTTTATTCAGCTAGCTCCAACCTATAATGGGGGAGACAAACTTAGCGATGGTGATGTTATTCCGTTAACTCACACTGCTGTTCCTGTGGAATGGGATCAAATTAAAGATGAATTATCTCGTGTTGCGGTTGCACTAGGTCCAGATTCCAACGCGATAACTTCTGATAATGGAACTTTACCGAAAGATCGGGGTCCGATTGGGGACCTGCTGACCTCAGCAGCAAAAAATTTAGAAGGTGAGGGTCAGTCTTTGCATCGTACTATTGAGACATTGAAAACAACGATGAAGGCATTTTCAGAAGGCAGCGGTGATCTTGCATCGATTGTTGAAAATTTACAATTGTTTGTTGATGCGCTCTCTGCAAGTGGTCAGCAAATAGTATCGTTTAATACCCGGATGGCTTCAGTGACAAGCATTCTTAACTCAAATAAAAGTTCAATTAGCGATGCTTTAGTGAATCTTGATAGTGCACTAACGGATGTTCAAGAATTTGTTCAGAACAATCGTAGTGCCGTTGTTAGCTCATTAACAAAGCTTTCGGCGGTTGTTAGTGTTCTTGCGCAGCAACGGGACGGGCTTGCTCAAATTCTTCATGTGGGGCCAACCGCTTTGTCAAATTTGCAAAATATCTATCAACCGGCACAAAACGCGATTGTTTCCTCGCTAGCTTTGGGTAACTTTTCAAACCCGGCAAATTTTATTTGCTCTGCTCTTGCAGCAGCTGAACAAGTTGATGCACAACGTGGTTCGCAACTTTGTTCTGAGTATCTCGGTCCACTACTAAACTTACTAGCTACTGATATTTTGCCTATTGTTGTTAATCCAAGCAGAGGTGTAGGAGCATTGCCTGAGCAGATTGCTTATAGCGAACCACAGCTTAAACCGGAAAATTCGCCGATAAGTCAGCGGAATTTTGATAGCCTGATGCTTCCTGGGACTGTGGGATAATGGTTAAAAGAGTGAAGTATACGCAGGTTAGATTTATGTCTATCCTTATAGTTACTCAAGCGCTGCTCAGCAGTTGTGGTTGGCAAGGGTTAAACTCTTTGCCACTTCCAGGAACTGCTGGTAGAGGAGACGGGGCCTTCATTGTTCAGGTTGAGATGGCTGATGTTTCAACAATCGACCGTAATTCTCGCGTAATTGTTTCTGATGTGACAGTAGGTAGAGTAGCTGATCTTTCAGTCCAGAATGGACATGCACTGGTTACTCTTTCGTTGAATCACGATGTTATTTTACCCGCGAATTGTGTTGCAAAAATTGGTCAAACGAGTTTGCTTGGGTCAGCGCATATCGAGTTACAAAGCCCTATCGCAGAACAACCAGAAGGTAAGTTAGTAGAGGATGCACTCATTAGAATTGCCAATGCTGGGCAGTATCCTACGACTGAACAGACTTTATCCTCACTCTCCTTAGTGCTTAGCGGTGGTGGGCTTGCTCAGTTGGGGGAGATAACTAAGGAACTGAATTTGGCTCTCAGTGGTCGTGAGGGTTCGGTACGAATGTTGATGACTCAGCTTAATGAGCTTTTGAATGGGCTCGATAGTCAAAAAGTTGCTCTAGTCAAGGCCATTGATGGTCTCAATGCTTTTTCGCTGGAAGTAGCTTCGCAGCGTGAGATCGTGGCTGATGCTATTACTCAGTTAGATCCTGCTTTGACTGTGCTCGCTGATCGACGGACAGAATTGGAGCGTGCACTTATCTCCTTAGGGAATATGGGATCAGTTGCTGACACGATTGTTAACGGTACCCGTGAAGATATTCTGGGAAATTTAAATAATTTGGAACCACTTCTTAAGTCGCTTGCTGATTCGGGCTCCTCACTGACAGAATCGGCTCGCTACTTGTTAACCTATCCATTTCCATTAGATACCTATAAGAATGCAGTAAGGGGGGACTATGCCAATGGGGAAGTAACTTTGGACTTAACGTTAAGTACCCTAGATCAAGCACTGTTGATCGGAACACCGCTTGCAGGTTCGCTTTCTGGTCTCGAAGGTATTATCGGAAAGCTATCTACACAATCAACGAAACCTAAGCTCACTTTGGAAAAACTACTTTCACCAGCTACGGAACCTCGATGAATTATACACGCCAAATACGGTATCAATTAAAAATCTTTACTGCTATTTCTGTTATTGCTATGGTTGTTGTAGCGATTAAGTATGCACAAATACCACAGTCAGCTGGTCTGGGAAAATTTTCTGTTACCGTGCAATTGAGTAATGCTTCTGGTCTGTATGAGAATTCTAATGTTACTTATCGGGGTAATGTTATTGGAAAAGTAACAACGATGATTATCACAGAACAAGGTGCATCAGTTACTGCCTCGATAGATTCTGCAGAGAAGATACCGGAGGATACCGATGTCAAGGTTGCCAGTATGTCAGCTATTGGCGAGCAGTACTTGGATTTTGAACCCCGTGGTACTGCGGGACCGTACCTACATGACGGCTCTACTATCGCCCAGAATAGAACGTCGATACCAAAGGAATTTGGCCCTATTCTAGACCAGGTTAAAGAGACGTTATTAGCTGTCGGTCCTGACTCTTTATACACAGTTCTTAACGAAAGCTTTTTGGCAGTAAATGGTTTAGGCCCACAAATGAATGAGTTGATTAGTTCTCTTAGCGTGCTAGCTCAGATGTCGCGCGATAACCAAGATCCAGTAAAGTCACTTATTGACAACATTGGGCCGTTGTTGCAAACTCAAGTTGACAGTGGGGGGGCTATTGCGCAATGGGCAGAAGCACTGGCTGGGGTGACAGCAGAACTAAGTATCCGAGATATCCAGTTGCGATCTGTTATTGCTAAAGCTAGCCCAACAAGCAAGGAGGTCCGTGGGCTTTTTAGTGATTTGCAACCTCTTCTTCCGGTTTTACTATCAAACTTAGTGACCGTGGAACAGGTTGCAGCTGTATATAACCCGGCACTTGAACAGATATTTGTGTTGTATCCTTCAATCATTGCGGCCACACAGTCGACTTCGGTATTTGCCGATAAAAACGATCCGGGGTCTAGTACTTACTTTGCTACAGGTTTTAACGATCCGGCGCCCTGTATTGAAGGATTCTTGCCACCATCTGAGCGCAGGTCGCCCACCGAGCTTGATGTTATTCCTACCCCTAAAGATTTATACTGCAAAGTTTCTCCCGATGACCCGCGGGCAGTACGAGGATCACGGAACCTACCGTGTATAGAATTTCCAGGTTACCGAGCAGCGACGGTTCAATTGTGCAGAATCGTCGCTCATGCTGGAAATTCCTCAACAACTGATCATTTCACAGGTCAGGTGCGACCAACAGCTGTAGTGACCACGTACAGCCCCATCGACGGTAGTTACCTTGGCTCTGATGGGCTGTTTTATACTAACAGCGGGTTATCGCGCGGAAAGAATGGTAGTTCAAGTTCCCTTGCTTCTCTCCTTATTCCGAGTGCATGATCACCTAGTTAGATTGGTTCAAACTTAGAGATGAGCCAGTTTCCATCGTGACGTTCTAATTCGATGCGAAGGCTACTTGAAGTGGTGTTAGGGTTTGGCGAGTCTTGAGAGCTAGTAGTTTGCGTAACGTATACCAAGGTAACAGCATGGTTTTTTTCTACTGAGACAAGGGAAGTTCCGGTTACCGCCACAGTTGAATTGATTGAGCGCTCTTTTGCTGCTGGAGCTACGTACTCAGTTCCAAAACGACTGTAATAATCAAGAAAATCGCCGGTAAGGAGAGTCCTGGCTTTAGCAAGATCGGCATCAATAGTTGCAGCTGAGTAAGAGAGTACTGCTACCGCTCCGCTCGCGGAAATTGTTGCGACATCTTCACGTGAAGTCTCTAGTGCATTGTTTTGTTTTTGTTGGTAGGACAGCCAGCAAGCCGAAGAAATTAGAGTGAGAATTACTATGACTGAACATATTCTGGTAATTAATCGAAAATTTTTATTCAGAAATTTTTCTGGGGTTATTGCGCTAGTTGTTGACACCTTACTGTCGCTGGGCTTTTCGCTGGGTAAATCAGTCTGTGCAGCTTCTGCTGATTCAATTTCTTGCAGTTCCTTTTCAAGATCAAAATTAATCATGGGACAAAGTCAACTTTCGCTATGAGAATTTTGCCATCAACGCGTTCCATATTCACCCGTAATCTCCAAATTCGGGGTTCTTCTTGGGCTCCAGAGGAATTTGTCACCTTTGATGTTGCTGAAATTAAAAGTTGAGCGCCTTCTGAAGTACTTGATTCGATACCGGCTTCAGTAATTTGCCCAACAGTGGTGACTTGTGCTTGTTTCACAACCGACAGAAATGAATCAGATCTTGCTGAAAAATCCTCGCGAAAAGCTCCGGTGGAAGAATTGAGCAATCTTTCAATGTCAGCATCGACGGTGTCGGTAGAGACAGTTGTGAGGTTAAGAACTGCCTGACGACCTGCTTGGAGGAAGGCAAGCCTGTCATTCTGGGCTGTCTTGGTTTCTCGATAGTCATACCAAAGCGATATGACGGCAATGCTTAAGGCAAGTATTACGGCGGAAAAAATCGTAATTTCTTTCCATCTATGTCTTTTTTGAGGTGGTAGGGATGAAAGGTTTGGGTCAGTTCTTTCTGCATCTCTTTCGGGCATTTTGTTTCCACCTAGCTCGTCTCGGATGTGCTCAATTTTAAGTCGGTGGATTTCCTATCCACCGTACTCTTAAGTATGGTACGTTATTGTGACCTGGATCGCACTAGGTCGGTGTAAATCTACTAACTTCAACTGAAGGTGAGGCATTACCGTGCACATGATCAGTCGGGATCATCTGCAACGAATCCCATTTAGACCCGCTCAAGATGGACGTGTTGAGAGCCACTCAGGTTTGACAAGGCATTATCCAACATTGCACGGCAATTTAGTTGCTCAACAGGGATATTCAAAGAAGGTTGGTGTGCTTATGGCGCATCCGGCATCAAATTTCCTTTCGCATTTTCTGCTGCGTCCTTGTGCTGATGCCGGTCTACCAATCATGGCTATGAATACACGCTATTGCACTAATGAGCCTGCACTTATTATGGAGCGGGCCGCTGAGGATTTAGGTGCAGGGGTTCGGTGGATGAAAGAAGAGCTGGGATTTGAGAAGATCGTGCTTCTTGGTTTCAGCGGAGGTGGTTCGCTGATGAGCTTCTATCAAGCTCAAGCATTATCACCTCGGATAACTCATACTCCTGCCGGTGATCCGGTGGATATTATTGCTTCAGATTTAATTCCAGCCGATGCGTTAATGCTTGTTGGTGCACATCCAGGTCGGGCGAGGGTATTAAGGCATTGGATTGATGCTGCCGTAACTGACGAGATTGATCCATTTCAGACAGATGCTGAGCTTGACTTGTACGCTCCAGGTCGACATATTCCATTGGACGTAGACTGGGTGCAAGCCTACCGGACTGCCCAGCTGAATCGAATGAATAGGATTGATGATTGGGCTTTGGAGCAGCTGTCATTACTGGAAAAACATGGTGCGTCAGATCGGGCTTTTATTGTACATCGTACTGTTGCTGATCCTAGGTTTGTAGATCTCAGTATAGATCCTAGTGATCGGTTATTGGGTAGTATGTACGGAGAGCCAAAGCCAGCAAATACAGCAGCAGGAGGGCTAGCTCGAAGTGTTACGGTTCGAAGTTGGCTTAGCACTTGGAGTTTTACTCATACAAATGCAGACGCACTAGTCGATTTGCAAACTGTCACTACACCGACGGTGGTTATGTGTCTACTTGCAGATCAAGCAGCCTTTGCTAGTGATTCGATCGGAATGCGCGATGCTAGTGCTGATCCCGAAGTGGAACTGATAAATATGCCTGGACTCAATCATTACATGGTTGATCAGCCTCAGGGGGCAGGCGAAGTGATTAGTCGATTAAAAAACTGGATTTTGAAGCGCGATTTAGGGATTACGCTATGAGTAAGATGGTCATGAATGAAAACAGTTCGGTAGTGGATTGGCAGTGCCCAACAGCATTTAAGTACTGGGAATCACTGGGTACTGAACGAATACAACAAATTCGTAAACGAGTAAAGAGAATAACTGGAATTGAATTATTTCCCAAAGATGAACAAGCTGCTGCTTTTTGCAAGGATTTATTTGCAGGAGATCCGGTAGCTGAACGTTTTGTCGCTGAGACATTCCATGGGGACCTCGGGTCAAAAGCTAGCAGAGCTTTACTCGATCAAGCATTGGAACTCGGAATTGATTCTGTTGAGGATGCTCCAGAATCAATGCGAGAGCTTTTTGCTGAATTTGAGACAATACCAGACTGGGTAGACCCTGAACTTGTTGAGCAAGGAGCTGCAATTTGGCGAAGATGGGGGACGATGCTATTTAGTTTTGCTGGGGCGGAAACGCTAGAGATCTATACCGAATCAGCTGTGGCGACACCACTTTCTTTGGCTGGTGGATATGCTGGAGATAATGCGCTCCGTCGGTTTCTGGAGACAAGTCGATTTTGGATTGATGTGTCTGAGCCCCAGGCATTGCTTACCCCAGGAACTAAAGGTCGAGCAACCGCATTGCGGGTACGGATCATGCATGTATCAGTTCGAGCTCGGGTAGCTGGACATCCTGAGTGGGATATAAGTAAGTGGGGACTGCCAATTAGCCAGGGCTATATGCTTCTTACTCTTTTAGCGGGAAGCGTGACACCAGGTTTGGCACTTTGGACACTTGGCTATCAGACGACACGTTCTGAAATTAAAGCTTTACTTCATTTTCAGAAGTATATGGGATATCTATTGGGTGTGCGTACTCGCTGGTACCCGGAGAATATTGCAGATTCATTGCGGTTGCTGCTTATGACCGTGTTATCACGATCTTATGACTCAGGGAATTACGGTAAAGAACTTATTGAATCTTATCCACAAGCATTTGCCCCTCGAGATGGTCATCGTGGACTTAAGCGTTTACGAGAAGCATACAATTTTCGGATAAATTCAGTATATTCAGCTATGTTCATGGCACCTGGGACCAGGAAAAAATATCTTCTGCCCAAGGTATTTCCCTGGCTACTAATACCAATTTTTAGATTTCCTCTTATCTTCTTGATGGAAATTGCCAGAAAAGTTGTGCCAGGTTTTTCTCTTATTCACGAGCGAATAATGGTGTGGCATAGGGAAAATTGGTATCAGGCCCAAATGGATGGACGCAAAGCAGCTTTTGATGCTAGTGGAGCTTTGCGACGTTAATGTAATTTTACTACTTGATGATAAAGATGGAGTTTTATATGAAAACAGTTGATATAGTTGAGGCTTGGAATGGTCCAGGTAGAAAAGACGGGATCATAACCGATGTTAAACCTTCAGATAACGGTGCCCACCCGACTAATAGCAAACTTGGTTTTGAACATTGGTATTTTGATGCTCATTTAGATGATGGCCATATAGTCGTTGGATTTCTTCAAACAAGAGAATTGGTAACACGTAAGCCCGGCGTGGAAATACATATTTACTCACCTGATGGGGCTAGGCGTGAGATTGTTAAAACTTATGGGATTAGGGAAGCCACCGCTTCATCAGAAAAGTGTGAAGTACGAGTCGGGAAAAACTATGCTTACGCGGAATTTCCTTCCAGTGGTTTACCAATCCACCATGTTCACCTCGCTGAAGAAGACATTGTTTTCGACTTAGAATTTTCTAATGAGCTCCCTAGTTGGATGCCAGGTCGTGGTCAGACGTCCTATGGCGAAGACAGTTTTTTTGCTTGGACTGTTGGTGCTCCACGTGCGTCTGTGACCGGTACGATTACTATTGGTGGACGCAGCTCTGCAGTGCGGGGTAGGGGTTATGCCGATCACAATTGGGGTGTGGGGGATATGAAACGAATTATCGATAGATGGTATTGGGGGCGGTTATATGTTGATGATTTTTCCTTGGTCTATGCAACAGTGTTGACACAGAAAAAATATGGAGCACATGAATCGCGACCGTTAATGCTAGCTAATAAAAATTCGGTGATACTAAGTACCGGAGAGGTTGAATTAACTGAGGGGCCAAAAATTTTTGATGAAGTGGCTAATCGTGAGTACCCCTCGTGGCTTCGATTAGCTGTTCCTGGAACGGTTGATCTCACCCTTCGTGTTAAAAAGATCGTTCATGCACACGATTTTCTATCCGATATACCAATAGTTGGTTCTAGGTTTGTTAAACCCCTGGCTAATCGAGCCTTAGGGCGGCCAGGGTATTTCAGATTTAGCTCTGATTTTGAGCTTGCCGTGACGTTAGAGGGAAAAGTTGAAAAGCGAGCAGGAACAACGTTACACGAAATGGTTGCTTTAAGATGAGTCTGGAATATTTGCATGGTTTTGGTAACGAGCATCATTGCGAAGCAGTAGCTGGAGCCTTAGTATGGGGACAAAACTCGCCGCAGAAGGCACCGCTGGGACTCTACGCAGAACAGCTTTCCGGTACTGCTTTCACCGAACCTCGCCAGGTAAATCGTAGGAGCTGGGTCTATCGAATACGGCCTTCGGCGCAGCATCCAGTTTTTCGCCGCATATCAGATGGGAATATTTGTAGCGCCCCTATTGCCGGGGAGGCTAATCCAAATAGGTTACGTTGGGACCCGAAGCCTTTGCCCTGGCCAGAGGGAGATTTTCTCGATACGCTTAGTACAATTTCAGCAAATGGAAATGTATTGCAGGGGCAAGGAATTGCTGTGCATATGTATCACGCTACCCGGTCAATGCTGGATCGATATTTCAGTAATGCAGATGGTGAAATGCTTATCGTCCCACAGCAGGGTGTTATTGTTTTAAGCACTGAATTTGGAAAGTTAAGAGTTTCTCCTGGAGAAATCGCGGTAGTCGGTAGATCTATTCGTTATAGCGTTGCATTAGAAGATGATCGTGCATCTGGTTATGTATGTGAAAATTATGGTGCAGCTTTCGAGCTACCAGAGTTGGGGCCAATCGGGGCAAATGGTCTTGCTCATGCCAGGGATTTTCTATACCCTGTTGCAGCATACGAAGATGACGAAAAATCGGTGCAAGTAGTACAAAAGTTTGGTGGACATCTTTGGGCTGCCGATTATGATCATTCACCTTTGGATGTTGTTGCTTGGCACGGAACATATTTGCCGTATAAGTATGACACCGCAAACTTTAATGTTTTGACTACTGCGGGTTGGGATCATCCTGATCCTTCTATTTTTACTTTGCTCACTTCGGCTTCGGAGCGAGCTGGTCAAGCAAATGTTGACTTTGCGATTTTCCCGGCCCGTTGGGTAGTGGCTGAACATACTTTTCGCCCTCCACATTTTCACCGCAATGTAATGACAGAGTTTATGGGTCTTGTCGAAGGTGTACATGATTCAAAATCGGAAGGCTTTCTTCCCGGTGGTATAAGTTTGCATAATATGTGGGCAGCTCATGGTCCAGATGTTGAAACTTTTGAGATGGCTAGTGAGGCTGAATTAGTGCCCCAAAAAATTGATAATTCATTGGCGTTTATGTTTGAAACTCGATGGCCTCTCATCACTACTGATATTGCTTTTGCATCGTTGCACCGACAGTCGGATTATGATCATTCTTGGGCTGGTTTTAAACGAAAGTTTTTTCATAACAACGTAAATAACACCCACAGAACCGAAGAAAATCTTTCTACGGTGAATACAAAACAGTGAAGGAGTTTTGCTATGACCAGTACCGCTTCTGAGGCCGTACCCTATGAGCTTCCTGCAGCCTTATTGCGAATTGATGGAAATATGGTTGAGGCTCAAGGAGGCGCAACCTATGATTCATATAACCCAGCTACCGAAAAATTAGTGACTAAGGTGGCTGCTGCCACTGCTACTGATGTTGATCTGGCAGTTAAAGCTGCCCGTACTGCATTTGAAGCTGGAGCCTGGGCCAGCATGAATGGTGCAGAACGGGGAAAGATACTCGCTCGGGTAGCCGATCTTATCGAACGCGATGCCGCTACGCTAGCTGCACTTGAAGCAGTTGAAATGGGAAAACTTTTTAAAGACTCAGTCGCTGGGGATATTCCGGTTGCAGCGAATGTTTTTAGATACTTTTCTGGGTGGGCCGATAAAATTACAGGTGAGACGATATCGTTGCCAGATTTTGGTCCTCAACCTCGATTTGGATTTACCATCCGCCAGCCCTTGGGAGTGGTAGGTGCGATTACCCCGTGGAATAATCCAGTCCTTATTGCGGCCTGGAAACTAGCCCCGGCCTTAGCAGCGGGCTGTACTGCGGTCATTAAGCCTGCTGAAGATGCCTCGCTATCAACACTACGACTTGTTGAATTGTTTGAAGAAGCTGGTTTGCCTCCTGGCGTAGTCAATGTCGTTACTGGACTTGGGGCAATAGCAGGAGAAGCTCTGGCAACTCATTCAGGAATTGACAAGCTGTCCTTTACCGGAAGTGCAAGAGTGGGTAAGCAGCTAAACAGTTTAGCCGGAGATTCATTTCGTAAGCTTACGCTTGAACTTGGTGGGAAATCCCCACAATTAATTTTCCCTGATGCAGATATCGAAGCAGCTATGCCTTGGATAACGATGGGCCCGTTCTATCACCAAGGGCAGGTATGTGCGGCGGGATCGCGAATTATTGCGCATGAATCAATTATTGATCAGGTCATCGAGGGGTTAGTAGGTGCGGCTGAGTCTGCGGTAGTGGGAGATCCTTTCGATGAACACAGCACGATGGGTTCTATTGTCAATGAGAAACAGCTCAATCAGATTATGAGTTATATTGATAGCGGAAAGAAAGAAGGTGCGACGCTGATTACCGGTGGTAATCGTATCGACCGTGAAGGTTATTTCGTTGAGCCAACAGTTTTTCGTGGACACAATAAACTGACTATTGCCCAGGAAGAAATTTTTGGGCCGGTAGCAACTGTGATGAGTTTTAGCACTACCGAAGAAGCTATTCAATTAGCCAATGACACAAAGTACGGCTTAAATGCGATGCTGTACACCACAGATTTATCTCGTGCTCATACTGTCATCCCCAAGCTAAAGGTGGGTACAGTGTGGGTTAACGGCTGGGGAGTGCCTGAAGCCAATCTTCCCTGGGGTGGCAGGGGTGGTAGTGGGATAGGGCGTGAATTAGGGAGAACTGGTATTGAGGCTAATACCGAAGAAAAAACTATTCATTTAGGCTTGTAACAATAGGGTAGTTACTGCACCTTGAGCCAGTAGAGAGGCTGCTAATCTGTGATCGTGATACTGCTGACATGACAGAAACTATTGGTGCCCTTGACGGTGTACGTATTTTAGAACTGGGAACGCTTATTGCTGGTCCATTTGCCGGTCGCCTTTTAGGTGACTTAGGTGCCGATGTGATCAAAATTGAAGATCCCGCTCGGCCTGACCCATTACGAACTTGGGGTCAGGCCGAGCGGGACGGTCTCCGTTTTATGTGGACCGTCCATGCGCGTAATAAACGTTGTGTAACAATAAATTTACGCTCTCCGCAAGGTCGTGATTTGCTCTTAAAGCTTGTGGAAAATGCTGATGTTGTTATTGAAAATTTTCGTCCCGGGACCTTAGAAAAATGGGGATTGGGTTATGAAGAGCTATCTGCAGTTAATCCGGGGGTAGTCTTAGCGAGAGTTTCAGGCTATGGACAGACCGGGCCGATGGCTCATAAAGCAGGGTATGCCTCTGTTGCTGAAGCTGCTAGTGGATTGCGGTATCTTAATGGCTATCCAGATCAGCCTCCGCCCCGTATTGCGTTATCGTTGGGAGATACTTTAGGTGGAATGTTTGCTGTACAAGGCATTCTGGCGGCGTTACTGGCTAAGGCTCGGACAGGTCGAGGCCAAGTAGTAGATGTAGCTCTTACCGAAGCATGTTTAGCCATTCAAGAATCCACCATTCCAGACTATGATGCTGCAGGAGTGGTACGAGGTCCCTCTGGAACCAGGTTAGAGGGGATTGCTCCGTCAAATTTATACCGAGCAGCTGACGACAGTTGGATTCTGATTGCCGCAAACCAAGACACGGTTTTCCGTAGACTGTGTATTGCTATGGGCATGCCTGAGTTATGTGATGACCCACGATTTTGTGATCACCTTGCGCGTGGGAGGCATCAGGATGATATCGATGCGATTATTGGGCAGTGGGCCGGACTTCAGCAGCCTGAGGATCTTCTCAAAAGCCTAGATTCTGCCGGAGTTGTTGCAGGGAAAGTAAATACCATTGCTGAAGTAATGGCTGATCCACAAATGCAATCTAGAGGAATGTTTATTGAGCATTTTGATGAGCGCTCTGGAAAATCTGTTTTAGGGCCAGGTATTGTGCCGCTGATGAGTGAAACTCCAGGTGCGGTTCGTTCGGCAGGACCACCGTATCCTGGTTTCCATAATGAAGAAGTATTGACCGGATTAGTTGGGTTAGATCGGGCGCAATTGCTGGATCTAAAATCGCTGGGAGTGATCTAGCATGGCAGCGCTTTCCTTCTGGAACCTTCCACATTCTGTAGATATTAGAGAAGTTTCTCCACGTGATGGTCTTCAGATCGAGGCTCCTATTTCCACTGAAGCAAAGCGCCAATTGCTCACTGCGCTTGTGGAAACCGGGGTAAGCAGAATCGAAGCTACGGCCTTTGTATCTCCACGATTAGTTCCGAGTATGGCTGATGCAGTTCAGGTAGCTAGCATGGTGGAGCAGTGGCCGCATGTGCAGTTTTCTGCTTTGGTCCCTAATCTTCGTGGTGCACAGAGGGCGATTGATGCTGGTATAACCAATCTTGAATACGTTATTTCAGCTTCCGATGGGCATAGTCGAGCTAATGTTGGTGTTGATTCTTACGCTGCAACACAGCAGATGGACTCGATTCATAATCTTGTACGCAGTAGCGGTGGGCTTTGTGAAGTGATTATTGCCACAGCGTGGGACTGCCCCTTTGATGGACCAACACCTCCTGGGCGGGTTCTTGATATTGCACGTCATGCAGTAACTCTAGGGGTGGATCGCTTATCGATTGCCGATACGATTGGTACTGCTACACCCATCCGTGTTGCATCATTATACGAAGCAGTGCAAGAGTTTTCAGCTGGGATTTCGCTTGGCGCGCATTTTCATAATACACGTGGTGCTGGATTGGCAAATGTTTTGGCTGCCATGAGTAGCGGGGTACGGCAGTTTGATTCCTCGATAGGGGGATTGGGTGGTTGTCCTTTTGCTCCCGGGGCAAGTGGCAACATCGCCACCGAAGAGCTGGTGTATCTATTAGAAGGAATGGGAATTGACACCGGAATTAATCTGAGTCGAGCAATTTCTGCGGCACAACTTGCCCAGAAGCTGGTAGGGCGTACGTTATCTAGCAGTTTATTGCAGTCAACTTTCTCATTAGCGATTTCACATTAGGGCACTGTGATGATTGTTGTCACAATATAGCTTTCTCGGAAACATGCTAGCGTCTACAAGTGTTGTCTACTTCTATACTGAGAATTTCTGGAGGGTTAGACGTGACCAAGTTATTATTTGTGGTGAGCTCTGCAGACCGGTGGACTTTAGCCGATGGGACAAGTCACGATACCGGTTACTGGGCCGAGGAACTAGTCGAAGCACATCGGGCGTTTATTGAGGCGGGTTTTGATGTTGCGATAGCCACTCCACATGGCCGAACTCCGGTGGTTGATCAGGCAAGTTTGTCTGTGGAGGCACTTGGTGCAGAAGCAGTTGTTAATGAATATCGTGAATACATTAAGAATATTGAACAAGATTTACAATCCGCATTGGTAGTCGAAGAGCAGGTGGTAGACCCGTGGGATGCGATTTTCTTCCCAGGAGGTCATGCGCCCATGGAAGATCTTGCTGTTTCAGAGTATCTAGGCAGACTATTGGTGGGTTTCCTTGACTCAGAAAAACCGATAGCCGCAGTATGCCACGCTAGCGCTGCACTGCTTCCTGCGTACCGGATTGACGAATCCTGGCCATTTACTGGCTATTCGCTTACTGGATTTACCAATCAAGAAGAGAGACTGGCAGGTTTTGCTGACCAGGCCCGGTGGCTTGTTGAAAGTGAATTAAAAAGCAGTGGAGCAAAATTCATTGCTGGGCCAGCCTGGGAACCCAATGTTGTGGTTGATCGTCTGCTTATTACCGGACAAAATCCAGCATCTTCTAAAGAAGTTGCACAGCAATTGATTACTGTGTTAAATCGCGACTAACCAAGATCGTCAGCATTGTAGGTATCACAAGCGGCTATGCTTCCTGTCCGATAACCTTCGGTGAACCATTTTTGTCGTTGGGCAGATGATCCGTGTGTCCAACCTTCTGGGTTAATCCTACCGGTAGAAGCCTTTTGAATGCTGTCATCACCCACCGACGCTGCGGCCGACAGTGCGTCGGCGATATCGGTATCTGTGAGAGGCTTCAAGAAGGTAACGTTGGTGCCTTCCTGCAAGGTGCTCGCCGCGAAGTGGGCCCAAAGACCGGCATAACAATCGGCTTGCAATTCTGTGCGAACTGAACCGCCTGTGGCTCCTTGAGCGCCTTGCTGAGCTTTTCCAATATCACCGAGCATATTTTGAATATGATGGCCGTATTCGTGTGCAACGACGTACTCCTGGGCAAGATTTCCATCGCTAGAGCCAAATCGGTCTACCAGTAATCGAAAAAAACTGGGATCGTAGTAGGCAGTTGAATCGGCTGGACAATAAAAAGGGCCAACGCTGCTGCTGGCTGGGCCGCAACCGGTATCTACTGATTGGGTGAAGATTCGGGTTTTTGGTTCGACAAGCTGTACCCCAATGCTGGGTAGCAGTTCTTCCCATACCGCATCAAGGCTATTGGTGGTGGCAATAATGCGGCAGGTGAGATTTGAGTTTGCATCGGCACCGGTTTTGCATTCGGCAAAAGAAACGGCATTGGCAGAGTCGTTACTGGTAGTACTACCGGAGTTAAGCAGCTGACTAGGGTCTGCACCTAGCAGTAAGGCGATGACAACTACAACAATGCCTCCAACTCCACCACCAACGGCAAGTTTTGGTCCTCGACCACTACTGCCACCAGAGATGTTGCTTGTGTCAATCTGTATTCCTTCATTGAAGGTCATGGCTACTTACCTTATGCGTCGTAAAAGGGTTGTTCCAGCAATTCTTGCATTCACAGCTTTGCACAGATAGTTTTCGGTACGATTTCGGCATGACTGATGGTGTTGTTGCATATCCGGGCTCGGGCGCGGTACGTGGGAAACGTGTGACCGGAATTAACCTCTGGCAGGGTATCCCTTATGCTGCGGCGCCTATTGAAGGGCGAAGGTTTTGTGCCCCAGAGCCCTTGCCTTCGTGGTCTGGCGAGCGACTTGCTGTTAAGCCAGGGTTGTTGCCGCCACAAGGAAAGTCGATTTTAGGTACTGGAATAGATGATCCCAAAGAACAGGGTGAAGACTGTTTGACGCTTAGTATTTGGTCGCCGGATATTAGCCAAAAACTACCGGTTATGGTGTGGATTCCCGGTGGTGCTTTTGTCTTTGGAGCAGGGCAGTTAAAGTACTACGACGGTACTGCTTTAGCCCGTAATGGCAATGTTGTGGTTGTTAATATTACTTACCGGTTGGGCGCTTTAGGGGGCTTGGAGTTAAGTGATCTAGGGGAAGGCTTTGATAGCAACCTTCCCATCCGAGATCAGATTGCTGCTCTGCAGTGGATTCAAAAGAATATTTCTGCTTTTGGCGGTGACCCAGAGCAAGTGACAATTTTTGGTGAGTCGGCTGGGGGAACTTCCATTATTGCGCTACTTAGTAGTCCTTTGGCCCAAGGGCTATTTAGCAGAGCTATTGCGCAGAGCCCATCACTGTCGTTATTTGCTGATAAAGAGTGTAGGGCTAGGAGAGCCCGTCGTTTTTTGGAATTAGTGGATGAGACGCCGTCTGGGCTCAAAACCAAGGAAGTATCTGCTCTTCGTAGAGCAGCGCGATTACTTGACAGAGAATGTGTTGCAGAAACTCCAGGTTTTGGAGCCTTTGGTTTGACTATCGGCGACGAGGTGTTGCCGCTGCACCCCATCGCTGCTGCTAAAGCTGGGGAAATTAATGCTGTCCCGTTGATTATTGGTACAAATAAAGACGAAGCGACACTGTTTTCTCGGGCAAAGCCACCGGCATTGCCAACAACAAGGGCCACTGCTGACCGAATGTTTAAGCAGATCGCTCCACAGGCGCAAGCTAGGGTATGGGCTAGTTATCAGGGGCTCAGCAAGCGGCAGGCGGAGATCGCAGTGGGGACTGATGCAATCTTCAACTCGGGGGTTTGGGATTTTATTGATTATTACAGTGATAAAGCTTCGACCTATCTTTACCGGTATGATTTTGCTTCCCCGGTACTTAAGGCAGTAAAAATTGGGGCAACTCACGCTAGCGAAATAGTCCATGTCCACCATACCTATAGAAGTCAGATGGGTATGGCAGTGAGTTTCCCCACCATAGGCATTCCTGCTCTGGGGAAAAGAATGCAATCAGCCTGGCTTGCGTTTGCCTCGGGAAACGATCCTGGTTGGCAAAGGTTTACCACTGCTGACCGCTGCACCAAAATTTGGGACAGACGGGACTCGGTGTCCCAGGACCCAGATCGTCTTCGGCGTCAAGCCTGGTCTGGAGTGGGCTGGTATAGCTAGCTCAACTAAGAGACAGAGTGCGTACGGTCTTCGTGGCTTTGGATTGGCTCGGTTTTAGGATCAGCGAAGCACCTCCGTAGGATTAGCTTCGCAGGTCCGACTTTGGTCCAGCAATCCTGACACCACGATGGGAAGGAACCCCGTGCAACGCACTCATCTCGCCGGATCTCTTCGAGCGCAGCAGGCCAATGAGATGGTCACGCTTACCGGTTGGGTAGCTAGGAGACGTGACCACGGTGGAGTGATTTTCATTGACCTGCGTGATTCCTCAGGAGTGGCGCAGGTGGTTTTCCGCGATGGCGAAGTATTAGCTCAGGCCCATAAGCTTCGTGCGGAATTTTGTATACAGGTAACGGGCCTCGTTGAGATACGGCCAGAAGGTAACACCAATCCTGATATTCCTACTGGGGATATTGAGGTAAATATCACAAGCCTAGAGGTGCTTAATGAAAGCGCGCCGCTGCCCTTTCAACTTGATGACAGTGCTGGGGAAGAGGCTCGGTTAAAATATCGTTATCTTGATCTTCGTAGAGAAGGCCCGGGTAACGCAATTCGCTTGCGCTCCAAGGTAAATTCTGCCGCCCGTGGGGTGCTTGCTAGTCATGACTTTGTGGAAATTGAAACTCCAACATTGACAAGATCCACCCCGGAAGGCGCTCGAGATTTTTTGGTGCCAGCTCGGCTTCAGCCGGGTAATTTTTATGCTCTCCCACAAAGCCCTCAGCTGTTTAAGCAGCTACTGATGGTCAGTGGATTTGAGCGTTACTACCAGATTGCCCGTTGCTACCGGGATGAGGATTTTCGGGCTGATCGTCAGCCAGAGTTCACCCAACTTGATGTTGAGATGAGCTTTGTTGATCAAGATGATGTCATCGCCTTGGCTGAAGAGATCCTGACGGCTTTATGGAAACTTATCGGGCACGACATCGTTAGCCCCATTCCTCGGATCACCTACGCCGAGGCAATGCGGCGTTTTGGTTCAGATAAACCGGATTTACGTTTTGGTCTAGAACTGGTTGAGTGCGCAGAGTTCTTCAAAGACACCACTTTCCGGGTATTCCAGGCACCGTATGTTGGTGCAGTCGTGATGCCTGGAGGGGCTAATCAACCGCGGCGGCAGCTTGATGCTTGGCAAGAATGGGCCAAGCAGCGGGGTGCCAAAGGTTTGGCTTATGTTCTTATTGCCGAAGACGGGACGCTCGGCGGACCGGTAGCAAAAAACCTTACTGAAGCAGAACGCGATGGTCTTGCTGCGCATGTTGGAGCAAAGCCTGGAGACTGCATTTTCTTTGCCGCTGGTGCAGCTAAAGCTGGGCGTGCCTTGCTAGGTGCGGCCCGAGGTGAAATTGCTAAACGGCAGGATCTGATTGACCCCAATGCCTGGGCTTTTACCTGGGTGGTGGATGCCCCGATGTTTGAACCCACCGGTGATGCTGTCGCTTCCGGTGATGTCGCAGTTGGTTCTGGCGCCTGGACAGCAGTGCATCATGCTTTTACTTCACCAAAGCCTGAGTCAGTTAATGACTTTGATAGTAATCCAGGTTCAGCTTTGGCCTATGCTTACGATATTGTCTGCAATGGCAATGAAATTGGTGGTGGATCAATTCGTATTCATCGCAAAGATATTCAGGAACGAGTCTTCGCTGTTATGGGAATCTCAGCTGAAGAAGCTCAAGAAAAATTTGGATTCCTATTGGATGCCTTTGCTTTTGGCGCTCCACCGCATGGCGGAATAGCTTTTGGTTGGGACCGAATTACTGCATTGTTAGCAGGAGTAGATTCAATCCGTGAGGTGATTGCTTTCCCGAAGTCTGGTGGTGGTGTAGATCCGCTGACTGATGCGCCAGCGGCGATCACCGCTTTGCAGCGAAAAGAGTCGGGAATTGATGCCAAGGTAGCGACTGAGATCCCAAACACTTCCGCTCAGGGAATAGGGTAACGATGCTTCGGCTTACGGTGATCTGTCCACCGGATTTGACGGAAGAGGTACTTGCTCTGCTTCGATCAAATCCAGGTGCAACGCATGTCATTATTTCTCGCAATGCAGCTTTGGACCCAGAGGGGGATGTGGTCTGGGCCGATCTTGCGCGGGAAGCGGCGAATGAGATTGTTCAGATCTTGACCGAGCAGGGCATTGGACAGCTGGGCGCAATCACTTTGGACAACCTCGACACAACTATTTCTAAAGTGGCGCGTCAAGCTGAGAAAGAAGCAGATGGTGACCCAGGGGACGCGATTATTTGGGAGGAGTTACTGGCGCGTACCCGAGAAGAATCTACTCTCAATTTCACCTTTGTGGCCTTTTTGGCCCTGGCCTGTTTGATCGCTGCGGTAGGGGTGGTAACAGATTCTCCCGTTACAGTAGTTGGGGCAATGGTGGTTGGTCCTGAGTTTGGTCCATTGGCAGCGCTTTCGGTGGCAATTGTCCGGAAACGGGTGGATTTGGCTCGACGGGCAAGCATTGCGTTATTGGTAGGTTTTCCGCTGGCTATGGTGATTACGGCGGTGGGGGCATTGGCGGCTGAGTCAGTGGGGTGGGTAACTCTGGAAAGTGTGAGTGCTCTTACTCAGGTTGATTTTATTTATCAGGTCGGCCCATTTTCTTTGGTAGTTGCCTTACTGGCCGGAGCAGCTGGCATGTTGTCGTTGATGTCGGCAAAATCTGCTGCGCTTGTTGGAGTGTTCATCTCGGTTACTACGGTACCTGCGGCAGGTTTTGCTGTGGTTGCTGCAACTATTGGACAGTGGGGTATTGCAGTTGAGTCAGCGATTCAGCTTGCGGTGAACTTAGCGGGAATCGTTTTTGCTGGAATCATAGTGCTGTTACTGCGTCGCGCAACATGGCGACATTCTGGGAAATCCAATCTTGCCCGTGCAAGGTGAACAAAGCTATGGTGAGATTCACCTATGGCAATTAAGGTGGCGCTGGAACACCGGACAAGTTATTCTTTTGATTCATTAGTGCAAGTGCATCCACATGTGGTGCGTTTGCGGCCTGCGCCGCACGCTCGCACCCCGATTGAGGCTTATACGTTAACCGTAGAACCGGCAAATCACTTTATTAATTGGCAGCAGGATGCCTTTGGAAATTTCTTGGCCCGGTTAGTCTTTCCGGAACGAACTCGAGAACTGACCATCACTGTTGGCCTTGTTGCCAATATGGAAGTTATTAATCCTTTTGATTTTTTCATTGAAGAGTATGCGGAGAATTTTGGTTTTTCGTACCCGCCGGAGCTTCTTGCAGACCTAGAACCGTATTTGCGTCCCGTGGATGATTCAGGTGTTGGTACTGGCCCCGGGGAGTTAGTGAAGGCGTGGGTGGACAACTTTGTTGTTGCCGAAAATACTCGCACCATTGATTTTCTGGTTCAGGTTAATCAAGCGGTACTTGCTGATGTGGGTTACTCGGTGCGGATGGAACCAGGGGTGCAAAGCCCGGACTACACGCTGCATACCGCTATTGGTTCTTGCCGGGACTCTGCGTGGTTGTTGGTGGCTATTCTTCGTCAGCTTGGATTAGCAGCCCGCTTTGTTTCGGGGTATTTGGTGCAACTTGCCGCTGATATACCTGCACTTGACGGCCCTAGTGGTCCGAGCGCAGATTTTACTGACTTGCATGCCTGGACCGAGGTTTTTATACCTGGAGCGGGTTGGGTAGGAATGGATCCGACCTCAGGGTTATTTGCCGGTGAAGGGCATATTCCACTATCAGCAACCCCACATCCCTCCTCCGCAGCGCCAATTACCGGTGCTACCGGGGTATGTAATTCGACTCTCGATTTTTCTAATACGGTAACTCGGATATATGAGGACCCGAGGGTCACTCTTCCCTATACCGAGCAACAGTGGGAAAGCGTCACTAATACTGGGATGATGGTCGATTCGCTACTCGATCAGCTTGATGTGCGACTTACTATGGGTGGTGAGCCCACCTTTGTTTCGGTCGATAATCAGAGTGATCCGCAGTGGCTTACCGAAGCTGATGGTCCACATAAGCGTGAACTGGCCAGTGAATTGGCAGCAAGACTTAAGCCTATTGTGGCTCCTGGCGGTCTTATCCAACGAAGTCAAGGAAAATGGTACCCAGGAGAACCTTTGCCGCGGTGGCAAATTGGCCTGATTTGGCGAGTAGATGGCGTTCCATTGTGGCGTGACCCCACCCTCTTTGCCGATCCTTGGGCGCAAAATGCAATTGCCAAAACCAAGCTAAAAGCAGCAAAACGGGTGGCGGATTCCCTTGCTGCATTGATGGGTTTACCTGACTCTCAGGTTCGTCCCGTTTTTGAGGATGCGTTAGCGAAGTTAGTGAAAAGTATTCGTCAGCCTTTCGGGGAACCGCCAAGTTCAGATCATGATTTGGGGCCAGATCAGGATTCGCCGCAGGCTCGAAAGGCACTTGTGCAGTCGCTAGATGACAGCGTGACCAAGCCTTGTGCTTATCTCATCCCCTTATCCTACAGTGATGAAGAGGAGCGTTGGCAGAGTGCAAATTGGAGGTTAAAACGAGGAAGAATTGTTCTGCTGGAAGGGGACTCGCCAGCTGGCTTAAGATTGCCGCTGGATTCGATTTCCTGGCGTGCAGCTAAGCCTCCGATAGATCCCGATCCCACTGCAAGTAAGCTCTCCCTTGCTGAGGCATCTTCTGGGATAATTTCAGCGGAAGTTGTTGATGTTGAAGATAACCCAACAACTGCTTTGGTTCTCGAAGTTCGAGGTGGCATTCTGTATGTATTTTTACCACCGGTGGAAAAGCTTGAGCATTTTATAGAACTAGTCGCAGTAGTGGAACAAGTGGTTGCTCAGCACAAAGTGCCAGTTGTCCTGGAAGGGTACGGGCCCCCATTGGACCCACGTGTTCAAAGCCTTACGGTTACTCCAGATCCTGGTGTTATTGAAGTTAACGTGCAACCTACGCATTCATTTGCTGAGCAGTCAAAGCTTTTGGGCACTTTGTATGAGCAGGCACGATTGTCGAGACTGGGGACTGAGTCTTTCGATAACGATGGGACTCATGGTGGTACTGGTGGTGGAAACCACATCACTGTCGGGGGGATAACTCCAGCAGATTCACCGCTGCTTCGTCGACCAGATCTGTTGGTTTCGTTACTGACTTACTGGCAGCGGCACCCGGCCTTGTCTTATCTTTTTTCCGGGCGTTTTATTGGACCGACATCACAGGCGCCACGGGTAGATGAGGGTCGTCAAGAATCCTTGTACGAGTTGGAGATTGCTTTTGCAGAAATCCAAAGACTAAGCGAGGAATCAACAAAATTGACGGCAGAGTCAGTTCTGCAGTCTCAGCCTTGGCTTGTTGACCGTGCTTTGCGTCATCTGCTTACCGATATTACCGGTAAT